>NZ_JBNCAQ010000060.1:0-21014 GCF_049808595.1 Streptomyces aurantiaciflavus
AGTGAGCGTTTGGTTCGCTTGTCGGATAGTTCATGGCGAATTTCAGGGGCCAGGCCGAGCGCCCAACCAAGCGATCCGTCGGGAAAGTCGCTTCTGCGGCAATCAGCAAAGCCGCAATGCGCCGGTTTCCTTACGAGAGCTCCTGTCTGGTTTAGAAAGCTACCGGTTCACGCGGGATTGAAAACGCACGCCCCGATGCACCCGACACCCCCGCACACGCCCTGCTCAGACCAGCTGCCACCGCATACGCAAGCATCATGCAGCCCCCACGGCCCTACCCCAGCGACCTGTCCGACGCCCGGTGGGAACTCATCCGGCCCACCCTCGAAGCCTGGCGTCAGGCCCGCAACGGCATCCGCAAACCCACCCACGACCTGCGCGCCCTGATGAACGCCATCCTCTACGTCGACCGCACCGGCATCCCCTGGCGCTACCTGCCCCACGACTTCCCGCCCCACCAGACCGTCTACGGCTACTTCGCCCACTGGGAAGCCGACGGTATCTTCGACCAGCTCACCGGCCTCTTACGCGGCAAAGTCCGCCAGGCCGAAGGCCGCTCAAGCGAACCCAGCGCCTGCCTGATCGACAGCCAGAGCATCAAAACCTCCGCCACCGTCCACCTGACCAGCCAAGGCGTCGACCCGGCCAAGAAAATCATCGGACGCAAACGGCACATCGTCACCGACACACTCGGCCTCCTCCTGGCCGTCGCCGTCACCGCCGCCAGCGTCCACGACTCCGCCGCCGGCACCCAGCTCCTCACCGACATCGCCGCACGCCACCCCACCATCACCAAAGCCTGGGCCGACAACGGCTACAAGACGAAAGCCGTCGAACACGCAGCCCACCTCGGCATCGACCTCGAAATCGTCCAACGCGACCCCACCGCCCGCGGCTTCCACGTCCAGCCCCGCCGCTGGGTCATCGAACGCACCCTCGGCTGGCTCATGCACCACCGCCGCCTCGCCCGCGACTACGAAACCCACCCCCACCGATCAGCCGCCATGATCCAACTGGCCGCCATCAACCTCATGACCCGCCGCCTCACCCACGAAGCCACCCCCAACTGGCGCGACACCTAAGCAAAATGAAACAGACAACCGAGAGCCAAACGCTCACTTAGCAGAAAAGGTCAGGACAGAGCGCTTCGATCCAGGACGCGAAGTCGACGGACTCGACTTCGAAGTCTTCATGACCCAGGTCGCCCAGGTCTGATGAGAACACGGCGGAGCCCGGACCGTCGGCACGCAGGAGGAACCCGCGGCCGCCACTGTTGTCGCCGACGAGAAGGAAACCCGGTGCGTACCGCGCGACTTCGTAGGTGGTGTTGCGTTCGCCGATGCACCCGGCTGAGTACACGGTCACACCAGCATCAGTCATCAAGCCGTCCGTCACCTTCCACAACGCCACCAGCGGAGCTGGAAGGTGCAGCGCAATCTCGGCCCGAGCTCGCGCCACATCAGCGGACGTGGCCGCCGCCGACCTGGGAACCGACTCTGTCATGTCGACGTCGCTCCTCCACCCCGCCGGACTCACAGCCCCGGAAGCCCGAAGCCTTGGCTGCCACAACAAGCACGGGAACGGACACTGCCACCAGGGCCGCTCTCAAGCAAGGCACTGCCGCCGCCAGGCCGTAGCCCCATCCTGATCACGGTCATCCTCGGTGAGTTCTGCACGCGCCACGCAGGCGTTCCACCAGCTTGGTCGAGTGGCCCGGTAACCCGACCTCCCACTTGGATTCAACGGAGCACTCTCTAGACGACTGTGGTCGTGACTGGCCATGCCCCACGGCCCAAGAGATCGAGGACGAGTGCGGCGATGTTCCACGCGTCGTCCTCGCCACGGTGATGGCGTCCCTCGAGCGGCAGTCCGGCGATCTGCAGGGCGTGGGCCATGCCGGGTTTCTTGCGCAGCCCGTAGGCCGCGGCGAATACAACCTTGGCGTTGGTGTGGGTGCGCTCCGTTGGATAGCCGAACGGGTAGGCCACCCCGTCGGCCTGACTCTGCCGAGCGAACTGCCGACGGTCGTACTCGCCCCAGCTCGCCCAGGGGCGCTCCCCAGCCTCGTACTCCTCGACGAGGATCCGGCAGGCCTCGGCGAAGGTGACGCCCCGTTCCACCTCGGCTTGAGTCAGTCCGGTCAGTTCGGTGCAGAAGTCGCTCACCGTCGACCGGGTGGGTCGGACCAAGACACGGTGCCGGGATACACGGCGCCGTGCCGCCACGTCCACGACGGTGAGACCGATCTCGATGATCTCGTTCACGGAGCCAGGCGGCGGCTGTCCGTCCCAGCAGGTGGCTTCCACATCGATGACGTTCAGCAGGGCGGATTCGTGGCGCATGGGGCCGAGGGTAGGGATGCGAGCCCGGACCCGGCACCCCAATTTCTCCATGTGCACGCGTCACCGCCAACAGCAACCTCTTCGAGTCGGACCTCATGCCTTGATCTGAACCAGGAACACCGCCTAGGAAGAACGCACGCTGGACATGTCCCCGCCGTCGCGGGTGTCACGGGCCTTGACGGCGGCGAGCCGGGCAGACCACTCGCGTTCGGCGATGACGAGGCCGTGCTCCAGCGTTTCGACGAGCACCGTCCGGCTCACCGACACCACCGTCGGCTCACGCCTGGCCTCGGTGCCCCAGGCGACACCGCCTTCATCGCGTACCCGGCAGGCGAGGTGCACCCGGTCCCCATCAGGGAACGCGAACGCTGTCACCTCGTCGGTGCACTCCCCCCACTCAAGAAACACACACTGTGCGAGTGCCGCCTCGGCCCCAGGCGCGGTCCCGGTACCGGCGTCGTCGTACATCCAGCTCTCGGCAATGCAAAAGGACTCAGACGGCGAGGTGAACCCCGCCGGCGGCGCAGTCGGCGTGCGAAAGCGACTGAGCTCGTCTTTGAGCTTCTTGACCAGTAGTGGCGGGTAGAACGCGTTGTCCCACGTGTTCACATGGAGCCCGCCGACGAAGACGTCGACGCACAGCAGTCCCGGGTCGTCCTCGACGTGGAACTCCAAACCGAATCCGGTCCGCGACCCGAACAACATGGCGACCTCCCCCAGCATGGGCGCTACGCCCATCACGACTCAACCCTACGAGGCCGCCCTCGGACGCGGTGCCGGGGCCGGCGCGGTACGCGCACACGGTCAGGCCGGCGTCGCCGGGCAGGGCCATCACCTCGTGCGCCAGTTCCAGCTCGCTGTATCCGGGATCCTGCCCGGATTTTGACAGGTCGCCGTCCGGCAGGCGCGAGGTGGCCGGTCATGACGCGGGCGATCCTGTGGTGCCGTTGGTCAGTACCGCTTGGACGATGCGGATGGCCTCGTTGGTGTCGATGCCGACGCTGCCGATGACGGCGGCGTACTCGGCGGCGCGCGGCGTGCCCGTTCGCGTCCCTTCTCGTCGGCCGCGGACACGAAAGAGCCGGCCGCTCCGAGGTCTCGATCAGCCCTGCCTCCTCAAGCTCCCTGGCAACACCGACGGTCGCCTCTCGGAGACGGTGATCTCGGCGATGCCGTGGTCCGCCCAGTGGTCCGGTCAAGGGCCAGGGCTGAGGTCCGACAAGTAGGCGCCTCAGCCCTGGCCCTGCAGACTTCAGATCAACGTTCGGTGGCAGTGGCCCGGATTCTGGCCGTGTCCCACGTCAACGGTGTGTCGTCGAACACCACGGCGATCTTCACCTGCCCGGCCGCGAGGGTCTTCGGAAGTGTCACGCTGCCCTTCTGTGCCTCGTCGAAGGGGACGGGACCGAGGTCCGTGACCTTCCCGTCGGCCGCGAACGCGTAGACATGGCCCGTCTTGTTCGCGTGCAGGGCCGTGCCCGCAGGATCCGACGCGGCGGCGTTCAGCGACACCGTGCCCTTCTTCCCGACGCTGCCCGCGATCAGACGCTTGGACCGCCTGTCCTTCGTCAGGTCCGCGGAGACCGGAGCCTGCTGGACGAGCTGCCACTCCTGCGAGCCGTCCCCGACCGCGTTCTGCAGGGTGAGCGGCGCCCCGTTGGACGCACCGGTCAAGTACACGTTGGTGTTCTTGGCTGCCTGGAACTTGTAGTACCCGTCAGCGGTCTTGACGAGGTTCCACAGACCCGCCGGCGTGTCGTCGGCCCACTGGCCTATCCGCTGGCCGACCGTCGGATTCGCCGTCCAGATGCCGGCGGCACGGCCACCGGACTTGTTCAGCAGCGTCAGGGCACCGTCGGCCTTGGTGACCAGGTGCCAGTACTGCGTGTCCTTGTTCGCTGCCGAGCCGGCGTCCTCCAGGCGGACGTCGGGGACGTCCCGGTTGCCGATGTTCGCGTCGTTGGTCTTGTTCCCGGTACCGATCACCTGGCCGGTCTTGCGGTTCACGAGCTGGTAGTAGGCCCCCTCGGAACGGCCGAAGTCGACCTCGGCATAGCGGAGCGTCGATGTGTCCTGGTGGTTGAGGATCGAGATGCGGCCGGTGCCCTCGACGTACTGCAGGTTGCGGGTGTAGCCGGCCCGCGAGGTCGTCTGGTACTCCTTCCACACGCCGTCGCTGCGTCCGCTCTCGTTGATCCAGACGTTGCCGCTGCTGGCGGCGTTGTAGGCGAGGCGTCCGTCGGGAAGCCTGATGATGACCGGGCTGCCGTTCGTCGCGAGAGGACGGGAACCTGCGTCGACCGGCAGTGAGGTGACCCCCGTGCCAATGGGGGAGCCGCGGTAGAACTTCAGTGGGTCGTCGGCGAGCACGTACCTGGTGTTGGTTCCGCCGCCCCAGTACTCGAAGGTGAGGAGCCACTTGCCGTCCGAGGTCGGGACGACGTTCGTCATGCCCGGCCGGCCGCCGCCGATCTCCGTCTTGCCGCCTCCCATGTCCTGGGTCAGACCCGCCACGTCGACGACGGGGTCGCTCCACTGCGGGCTGGCACCGTCCCAGGTCTTGTGGGCGAGGATCTGCCCGTGGGAATCCGGGGCGGTGTCGTTCGCGGGGTCCAGCGTCGGAACCCCGGTGACCGGGTCGAAGCCGATGTAGTCGTTCTCGTCGGAGTAGTAGCAGACGAGCCGGCCCTCGTGGACCATCAGGTACGGCTCCCACAGGGGGTCCACCTGCTTGTACGTGTTCGCGGCGGCGACGTTCCTGCCGATCGCGCCGGCGCTGCCGCCCTGCCAGCCGCCCGTCGCGATGACGTTGAGGACGTCCCACGTCACGCCTTCGTCGGTGCTGGAGAACAGGGCGATCGCCAGGTCACTGCGGTCTCCGTCGTTGGACGGCGTCCAGTTCGGGTCGGCCGCTTTGTGCTCGAGGTAGTAGTGGTCGTCGCCCGTCACGACGCTCGCGAGGAGCAGCGTGCCCTTCTTCAGGTTGCCGACGTCCTGCGGAAGCGTGTAGAGGTACGGAGCCCCCCAGTTGCTCGTGTACTTCGCGTACTTGGGGTCGTCGGAGAGATACGCCGGAGCCTTGACCTCGGACAGCGGCTGCCACGACGTTCCGTAGTCGTCGCTCTTGTAGACCGGCAGTGTCTCCCCGTCGGCGCTTCCCGTCTCCGGCACGACCGTGGCCTTCTCGAACGACGCGACGAGACGTCCGCTCGACAGCTGCGCCGACTTGACATAGATCGCGCAGTTGCCCCGGCCCTTCAGGCACGCTTCGTTCCCGAGCTGGTACATGACCCCGCCCGTCGGGTTGTACGCCTGGGCACTGGCCAGGGGTATCGCCAGCATCGCAGATGCTGCGGCGAAGGTTCCCAGCACCTTCGCCGACCTTCCTCTGTGCATAACCTCTCCTCTTCCGCGGCGGCGGGACCGGCACTCGGCCATCGACTCGCGACCGGACGGCTCCGTATGACCGCGCGGTCATAGGAAGTCTCGTATGACCGCGCGGTCAGGCGGAGTCTGTGGCGGCAACCATGCCGGAGTCAAGACTCATGTCACGTCTGGTGCGTGGAATGACGGTGAGTGATTGACGATTACGAAGATGAGCTTGCAGACTGTCTCGACACGGGCATGACTGCGCGGTCAGTCCCTGACTGGCTTCGTCCCGAGAGGGTGATTGTGAGGTGGTGTTCGTTTTTGGGCGAGCCTGAGGCGCGGCTGCTGATCGCGAGCCGGGGTGCGCACGTGAGCGCGGGCCAGGCCGTTGGCGGTAAAGCCGCTGTCCAGCCGCCGCTGGAAGGCGGCACGGACGGCCCGCTGCGCAGGGAACAGCACCAGGTCCGCGTCGATGAGCAGGAAGAACGCCGGGTGCGGGCCGGTGGCCGGCGTGAGGGTGCGGGGCATGGACGATGCGGGGCAGGGCAGGCAGCAGCGGGGAGGGCGCCCCTGCCGCCATTGGACCTGCGGGCGATCTTGCCCCCGGTTCGCTGGTGTGGGCACTCCTGGAGCGTTCCGCCGCCCGCCGCCTGGTGGAAGCCGTCACCCGCACTGAACTGGCCAGGGTGAGCGGTTCCATCGGCCGGACCGATGCACCGCGCATCCTCGCCGACCGGCTCGCCCGGCGCCTGGAAGACCAGATGCGGCTGGGCGGTCCGCTGGTCGGCCGTGGCCTGCCCCTGCGGCGGGACTCCAGCTGACGTGCGCTGTGACGAAGGCCTGCGGCTGGGCACCGGCGGATCATGTGAGCGGGTGCGGTGGCCGGACACGGTGGACCGGGCGGCAGATCGTTGAGGGGTACGCCTCGCGCCTGTGGCTGGGGGAGGCCCTGGCCACCGTCCGCCGGATCCTGCTGATCGTTGGCACGGCCCGCACCGAGCGCGCGCTTCACCCCGGCCACGGTCGCCTCCTACAGCGGCGCCGCCTACTGGTTCACCCGAGTACGTCGTTTGCCAATCCGGCGATGACCGTCGGGCGGGCCTTCACCGGCACCTCCGCCGGCATGGGGCCCCAGCGGGACGGTGACGTGGAGAACCGGGATCCGGCCGCTGGCCTAGTGTGGGAAACGGAGGCGATCGCATGAATGCGTCGGAGTTCGCCGGGCTGACGGCAGTCGCGACCGGTGGCGCATCCGGGATCGGACTGGCCGTGGCGCGGCTGCTCGCCACCCGCGGAGCCCGTGTCACCTACCTCGGCCTCAGGCCCGACGACGTGCCCGCACCTCTGGTCGGCGTACCGGACGACGTGGCCGACGACGTGACCGCACGGGCGCCGGCCAAGGGGGCGGCTCAGCGGCATCGACATCCTCGTCGACAACGCCGGGATCGGCGCTCAGCGTACCGTCGCGGTCGAGGACCACATCGACGACGAAAGGCGCCAGGTCTTCCAAGCCAACGTCTTTGGCGTCGTGTGAGGAGGCCGGACGCGCAGCCATCGACGCACGCCAGCCGATGGGCCGACCGGTCGCCGCCGACGAGGTCGCCGCCATCGCGTGCCTCGCGAGCCCGTCCTCCGGTTCCACCACCGGCACCGATCTCGCCGTCGACGGCGGCACGCACGGACTAGGGAGCTGCCCACGCGTGAAACCGTCCGAAAGGAGAACCAGCCGTGAAAGCCACATGGCTCAGATATTCCTGGCTGGGCGTCGTCACCGCCCTCGCCGTCACCGCGCTCAGCGCCTGCGGCGACTCCGGTGCCAACTCGGACGGTGCCCTGGTGGTGGGCGTCGACTACCCGCGTTCCGACACCGACTTCTGGCAGTCGTACATCAAATACACCCCACAGTTCGCCAAGGAGTTGGGCCTGGAACTGGAGACCACCAACTCGCACAACGATGTCGGCGAACTCGCCACCAACACACAGATTCTCATCATCCGCGGGGTGAAGGGCGTCGCGATGGCCCCGCAGAACACCGCCGCGATTCCGCCCATCCTGCAGCAGCTGGCCGCGCAGAAGATCCCCGTGGTCACCCTGGACACCCGTCCCGACACCGGCGACGTCTACATGGTGGTGCGTGCCGACAATCGCGCGTACGGAGAGAAAGCCTGCCGGTTCCTCGGCACCAAGCTCGGCGGCGAGGGCAAGGTCGTCATGCTCCAGGGCGACCTTGCCTCGATCAATAGCAGGGACCGCACCGAGGGGTTCAACGAGTGCATGAAGGAGAACTATCCCAAGATCAAGGTCTTCGGTGAGGCGACGAACTGGGACGGGGCGGTCGCGGCGCAGAAGCTGCAGGCGGATCTCACCGCCCACCCTGACATCAAGGGCGTCTACATGCAGGCCAGCTTCGCGTACTCCGGCACCCTGCAGGTGCTCAAGCGACAGGGTCTGCTGGTCGGCCCAAAGGACAAAAAGCACGTGTTCGTGGTCTCCAATGACGGCACTCCCAGGGAGCTCAGGGGCATCGCCGAGGGCAAGATCGACGCCACGGTCTCCCAGCCCGCCGACCTCTACGCCAAGTACGCCCTCTACTACCTGAAGGCGGCGATCGAGGGCAAGACGTTCAAGCCCGGCAGGACCGACCACGACAGCACGATCGTCAAGGTTCGCGACGGTTTGCTGGAGGACCGGCTCTCCGCACCGCTGGTGACTGCCGACGGCGGCACCTACGGCGGGGTGGCCAGCCTCAGGAGCGACGACACGTCGCTCTGGGGCAACGACCCTGGCTGACCGGAAGGCGATACACGCGATGTGTGTCAGACCACGGCGAGCCGGTCCACCAGCAGCTCCACCCTCGGCTCGATGTCCTCCGGCGGCAGCCGTCCCGCTCGAGTCAGGGTGGCCAGCCCGTGCAGGGACGCCCAGAACACCTCGGTGAACAGCCCCGGGTGGACGCCGTCCCCGGCGACCTCTTCCAGGCTCTCCAGCAGGGCGGCGAAGGCGTCCTTCAGAGGTTGTGGGGTGTCCTCGTTCGCGAAGGCCAGGCCGCCGTCGAGCTGGAACAGGGCGTCGTAGACCGCCGGGTTGCGTGCGGCGAAGTCGAGGTAGGTGCGGGCGAGGGCGGTGACCCGCGTGCGGGGGCCGTCTGCGGCGGAGGTCGCGGCCCGCAGCGCCGCGGCCATCTCGGTGGCGCCTTCGAGGGCGACGGCGCCGATGATCTCCCGCTTGCCGCGGAAGTGGCTGTAGAGGACGGGCTGGCTGTATTCGATGCGCTCGGCGAGCCGGCGGGTGGTGACCGCGTCCCAGCCCTGCTGCTCGGCGAGTTCGCGGGCCGTTGCCACGATGAGGCGTTCGCGCTCCGCCCGTTCGCGCTGCTTGCGTTCCTGTACCGACATGACTCGATCCTAGCATCGCTAGACAGGCGAGCGGCAGCAGCGCTAGCGTTGCCTCGTCGGCTAGCGACACTAGATTTCAGGAGGGGCATCATGCTCAACGCACTCGAGGTGTTCACCACCGTGGTCGTCGGCGTGATGGTGGGGGTGGAGTTCTCCGTCGCCTTCCTCATCAACCGGATCCTCAACGCACTCCCCGAAGACAGTGGCCAACTCGGCCGCGCCCACGGAGGCCGGATGCTCGGCGCCGTGATGCCGGTCTGGTACATCACCTCGCTCCTCCTCGTCGCGGTCTGGGCCATCGCCGGATGGCACCACCACGGCACCGGCCTCGTCGTCACCGCCGGCGCGCTGCTGGCCCTCAGCGTGATCATGTCGATTCTGCTGCTCGTCCCGATCAACAACCGGGGCAAGACGTGGACCCCCGAGAACCGGCCCGAGGACTGGAAGGAGCAGATGAACCGCTGGGACCGCTTCCACTACGTCCGCGTCACCGTCATCATCGCCGCCTTCGCCCTGCTGGCCGCCGCCCTCGCCTGAGCTTGTTGATCAGGCGCTCGACGGTGTTCCTCTCCTTGCAGAACTCGGCGTCGTGGCCGACGGGGCGTCCCCCTTCGCAAGCCCTTCGTCTTCCGATTGGCGGCCTGGTCCCGTTTCTCCGGGATGCAGGCCAACCTCCAGGAATGTCGCCAGGAACTGGCACGGTCCTTGAGGGCAAAACCGAGCTGGTCTCATGGTTCGGTATGCAGGAGCTGGACCAGGCCGACCCACGTGTGCTCGTCGGCCTCGGTATGAACGGCGCGGACCTTCCAGGTGCCGGCGGGCAAGGGAACGGATGCTGAATCGGGCAGCCCGCCTCCTGGGTACTCGACGTCCAGATCGGCGCCGGCACTCACCGAGTCCATGAGCACCGCGGGGCCATTCGTCGTCCAGGTGCCGCAGTCCTCCCAGGCGATAGCGGGGCTCGTGAGGACGCGCTCGGCCACGGCGACCAACTCGGCTTCGGACGAGGCCGCAAGCCATCGCAAGAAGGCACGGTGCTCCGGGAGGTAGCAGGTGGTGGCAGGCTCGTCTCCCAGAATCAGAGCCTCGGCCCCCTCGCCTCTCATGGCGACCGCCTCGGCCAGTCCCTCCACCTCGCAGGCCCGGTCATAGTCGTCCGGAGTGTCCGTGCCGCCGACGAGCATCCCCGATTCGGTGCAACCACCCCATTCAGCCAGCGCGGAAAGGGGCACGACCACAAGCGGCCCGCCCATCGACTCCACCCAGGTGCGGGTGTACTCGGCTGAACCGGCGGCATCGGACGACAACGCGTTCATGGCGTCAGTGTGCACTCAGCCTCTGACAAGGCCTCGTCCGCCCCATGAGCCCAGAGCCCCGATCACCCCGGCAACTAACGGCCTGGGCAGCGATGACCAGTGACGGCTGGTTGGTCAGGGTTACGAGACGTTGAGCGGCAGATCCCGGTGGAAGACGGCCATGGCCCGGCCGGGGCCGTTGTAGTCATCGACGATCTTCGTGTTGAAGCCGAGACTGCGGTGAAAGGCGATTGAGCCGGCGTTCTCGACTGACGTGATCGCCTTCAACCGCCGTGCACCGTGACGTTCCGCTGCTTCGGCGAACGCCGTGTACAGACGACGCCCGAGGCCGGTGCCACGGGCGTCGTCCCGTGTGGCGATCAGATGCACGTACCCGGTGCCGTCTGGGGTCACGAACCCGAAGATGTACCCACGGATTCCGTCCTCGGCTCGGGCGACCAGGCAGGTGGAGCCGAACTCCTGCACCAGTGCGAGAAGGTGTAGCGACCGAAGGTCGCGTTCGCCCCAGTAACGGGGGTGATCAGTCAGGACCTGATGGAAGTCGGGCACCCCGGCCGTCGCGATGTGTATGTCCATGGTGACGATCATGGCAGGCGCCTCGGCCGTCACAGGGGAAGGTCCGCACGGAGCCATCGAGCCGTGGTCATCAGGCACGACGAACTCGTGGTTTGCTACGAGGCCACTGTCCTCGTTGTCGCCTTCAACGAGTGGTGGTGGCGTACTGGTCCGAGGACAACTCGAACACCCGTACTCGCCGACCGCAGGTGGGATTGACGGTCTCACGGACCAGACGCATCCCCAGTTTGGTCATGATCCGTTCGGAGGCGTCGTTGCCCACTTGAGCGATGCTGACGATCCGCTCCAACCCTCGCTCTTCGAACCCGAACCGGACAGCGGCCGCAGCGGCTTCGGTTGCCAAGCCCTGGCCCCAGTGGAAACGTCCCAGCCGCCAGCCGACCTCAACCGCCGGCAGTACCTCCGGCAAGAAGTCGGGCACCGAGAGGCCGGTGAACCCGGCCAACTCGCCAGTGGACCGGAGCTCCACGGCGAACAGGCCGAAGCCCTGTGACTCCCACTCGTTCTCCCATGCCTGGACCCCGCTGCGAGTCTGCTGTTCGTCACGGACGCTGCCGTCACGGATCCACCGCATGACCTCGGGGTCGGCATTGACGGCAGCCATGGGCGCGACGTCTTCCTCGCGCCAGCGACGCAGGATCAAACGAGGAGTCTCAAGCGTGACCATTCAATCATTTTGGATCACAAATGGCTCTCCGTCATCCTCACCAGGCACTTTCGATAGACGTCCCAGCTAAGCCGGCAGTGCTCGGCGGCAGTGTCGTCAGCTGACCGACGACGCGAGGCTCACGGCGGTCTCGCGGACGGTCGGATGGCGGTACAGCTCCCGCAGCCGCAGCGAGGGCAGGCCACGCGCGCGCAGTGCGGCGCCGATGCGGACGGCGAACAGGGAGTTGCCGCCCGCCCAGTTCGAAGAAGTCGTCGTCCAGGCCGACCGGCACGCCCAGCATCTCGGTCCAGATGTCCCGCCACTGATCGGTGAGGTCGTCACCGACGGAGACCGGAGCGGTGTCCCGGGCCGGAGCGGTGGGCGCCGGGGTGGGGAGCCGTGCCGTGTCGAGTTTGCCGTTGGCCGTCAGCGGGAGTGTGTCCAGGGCGGTGACCGTGGCGGGGAGCATGTAGTCGGGCAGGATGCCCGCGGCTCGTTTGCGGACGGCGGCGGGGTCGCCGCCGGAGGAGAGGACCACGTAGGCGTCGATCCGGGCGGTGGCGGCGTCGGCCGGGTCGTCGCGACGGACCACTACGGCCGCCGTCCGCACGTCAGGGTCCTCCAGCAGGATCGCGCGGATCTCCTCCAGCTCGATCCGGAAGCCGCGGATCTTGACCTGGCTGTCGATCCGCCCGAGGTGTTCGAGGCGGCCGTCCGGGCGGAGGCGCCCCAGGTCGCCGCTGCGGTACATGGTTCCGCCGGTGACGGGGTCGGGAACGAATCGACGGGCGGTCAGTTCTTCCTGGCCGAGGTAGCCGAGCCGCCCCCGGCGCCGCCGACGCAGATCTCGCCCGCCACCCCGGGCGGCAGCAGCCGGCCGGCCGGGTCCGTCACGTACAGGTGCCAGCCGGGCAGCGCACGCCCGACGGAGCGGGTGGCGGCGAGTGCCAGTCGCCGGGTGAGGGTCTGCTCGGTCACGTGGACCGTCGTCTCGGTGATGCCGAACATGTTCACCAGCCGGCAGACCGACTCGGGGTGTCGGTCGAACCAGGGCAGCAGCATGCGCGCGTCGAGTGGTTCGCCGCCGAAGACGACCAGCCGGACCGCGATCCCGGTGTGGTCCACGTCCAGCAGTTGCGCGAAGGCCGACGGGGTCTGGCTGAGCACGGTGACGTTCTCGGACACCAGGAGGTCGCGGAAGCGGTCGGGTTCCCGGGAGACGAAGTACGGCACCACGACCAGCCGTCCGCCGGTCAGCAGACAGCCCCAGATCTCCCACACGGAGAAGTCGAAGGCGCTGGAGTGGAACCAGGTCCACACGTCGTCGGTCCCGAACCCGTACTCGTCGCGGGTCGCGTCGATCAGGGCGATCACGTTGCGGTGCGGCACCTCGACGCCCTTGGGGCGACCGGTGGAGCCGGAGGTGTAGATGACGTAGGCGGCGGCGTCCGGCGCGACGGCGGTCCGCGGCCCCGGGGCTTCGCCGTGTTCCGTGGCCGTACCGAGCAGTTCGTCCGGCGTCACTGGCAGGTAGCCGGCGACGTCCGGGAATTCGGGCAGCCGGGTGATCACCAGGCCCAGGCTCGCGTCCCGCGCCGTGTGGGCGATGCGCTCCGCCGGGTAGGCGGGGTCGACGGGCACGTAGGTCGCGCCGGCCTTCAGTACGGCGAGCAGGGTGACGACGAGTTCGGCGGTGCGCTCCAGGCACACCCCCACCCGGCCGCCGGACCTGACACCGCGCCGGCGCAGGCCGTGCGCCGGCAGGGTGGACCGCTCGTCGAGCTCGCGGTACGTCAGGCCCGCGACGCCCTCGGTCACGGCGGTCCGGTCCGGTGTCGCCGCCGCGATCCGCGCGAACGCCTCGGGCACCGTCGACGGGCTGGTGACCAGGGCGCGGGAAGGGCGGCCGAGTGCGTCACGATCCTCCCGTACGGCGACGCCGCGGGCCCGTCCGGTACCGACCCCGTCGCCGCCCTGGAGGCGGCCCTCGACCAGGACACCGGCACGGGCCCGCCCGCCGCGATCCTCCTGGAGACGGTCCAGGGAGAGGGCGGACTCCACACGGCACCTCGTCCCTGGCTGGCCCGGATCCGCGAACTCGCCGACGCCACCGGCACGTTGGTGATCGTGGACGACATCCAGGCAGGCTGCGGACGCACCGGCACCTTCTTCAGCTTCGAGGACACCCCCGAACTCCGCCCCGACCTCGTGTGCCTGTCGAAGTCCCTCAGCGGCATGGGCCTGCCGATGGCGGCCCTGCTGATCCGCCCCGAGACCGACCGGTGGGCGCCCGGCGAACACAACGGCACCTTCCGCGGCCACAACCTCGCCTTCGTGGCCGGCTCCGCGGCCCTCGACCACTGGACGGACCCGCACTTCACCGCCCACGCCGCCGAACTGGCCACCGCGATCCGCATCAGCCTCGCGAGCATCACCGACGCCCTCCCGGCCGGGGTCGCCGAAGCCGTCGGCAAGGGAGCGATGAGCGGACTCAGATTCACCGACGCCGCGACCGCCGCCGGGGTGCGGCAAGCGCTGTTCCGCGCCGGCGTCCTCGCCGAGACCTCGGGGCTCGGCCACGTACTGAAGCTCCTGCCACCGCTCACGATGTCACTCACCGACTGGAAGGAAGTAGCGGACATTCTCGGCGACACGGTTCTCACCACGGTGCTGGATGTCCCCGCACTCGCCCCACGGGCTCCGGCGGCACGCTACGGCTGCTCGCCGACGCCTCCGCCACCGACCGGACCCTGCGCCTGACGGACTCCTGACGACCCCGGGTTCACCATCGACACAACCCCGTTCAGCAAGGGCTACGAGGGCCGGATCACGGTGCTCGGTGACGAGCCGCGTGCCCCGTACGACCGGCCCCCTGTCCAAGCAGGTGCTCTCCGGTGCCTGGGAGCGGAGCCGGGCCGCGCTGCGCGCACAGGACGCACTGTCGGCGCTCGACGCCGAGTTCGCCCTCGGCGACCCGGCGGTCGCACTGAACGCCGCCGAGCGGACCGTCCGCACGGAATCCGGGCGGGAGCTGGGCGCGGACGCGATCGTCATCGCCACGGGGGTGCGCGCCCGGCTCCTGCCCGGTCAGCAGCACCTCACCGGCGTCCATGTGCTGCGCACCCTCGACGACTCGCTCGCCCTGCGCGCCGCCCTGCGCGCCGCCACCCGGCTCGTGGTCGTCGGCGAGGGCGTGCTCGGCTCGGAGACCGCGGCCACCGCACGGGGCCTGGGCCTCGACGTCACGCTCACCGGGCCCCTGTCGGCGCCGATGGCTCTGCAGGTCGGCCCGCTGGTCTCCGGCGTCCTGGCAGACCCGCACACCGAGCGCGGCGTCAAGCTCCGGCTCGGCACGGGTGTCGTCGGCCTCACCTCCGAGGACGGCCGGGTCACCGGCGTGCGGCTCGCCACGGACGAGGTGCTGCCGGCCGACGTGGTGGTCGTCGCGATCGGCGCGACACCGGCGACACAGTGGCTTCAGGACAGCGGACTGGAGCTGGACAACGGCGTGGTGTGCGACTCCCGGTGCCGGGCGGCGAACTCGGCCCGCGGCAGCCGCAAGCGGGAGCAGAGCGGTGCGGAGGATCCCGACGACCGGCGCGGGCGGCTGGTGCGCCTGACGCCGCTGGGTGAGGAGACGGCCGTACGAGCGTCGCGGGTCCATCTGGAAAACCTCCGGCGGTACTTCGCGCAGCCCCTCCCCGCAGCGGACCGCGCGCGATTCTGGAAGGACCTCCGCATCCTGAGCCACGCGGCCCGGGATGTGCTGCCCCGGCTGCCCTGATCTGCGGTTCGGCGGCAACGCTGATGTGATGACGTGGCCGCCCCGGTGTGGCTCAGGTCACACGAGCCGAAAAATATCTGACGAGTCAGCTATTGTTCGATCAGGTGAACCGCTCGCATCAGGCGAGCACGCCACCCTGCCGAGGTCTTCGATGAAGCTCATCTACGTCTTCGACGCCTACTGCGGCTGGTCGCACGGTTTCTCCGCGACCCTGCTCGAGGTAGTCGCCCGCCACCCGGAGCTGCCGGTCGAGGTCGTCTCCGGCGGCCTGTTCACCGGGCCGCGCAGAGTGCCGATCCGCGAGTTCGGTTACGTCCAGGGCGCGAACGCGAGCATCGCCGAGCAGACCGGTGCCACGTTCGGCGAGGCATACGAGAAGCTGATCGCCGACGGCTCGTTCGTGATGGACTCCGAGGCCGCCGCCCGTGGCGTCGCGTCCCTGCGTCACGCGGCGCCCGAGCGCGCGGCGGAACTCGCCGCGGCCCTCCAGCACGCCTTCTACGTCGACGGGCGCAGCCTGTCGGAAGCGGCCACCTACCGGGAGATCGCAGAGGCGGCCGGACTGGACGCGGACGCGGTGGTCACCGCTTTCGAAGGCCCCGAGGCGTCATCTGGGGCGGCGGACGACTTCCGCCGCGCGGCTGAACTGGGCGTCACCGGCTTTCCCACCCTGCTGGCTGTCGACGGAGACTCCGTCACCCCCGTGGCCCTTGGCCATGCCACGGCCGAAGAGATCGACCAGCGGCTCGCATCCCTTCGCCGTCCCTGAACCTCCCCGTCCCCGACCCACTCAGACAGGAGCCACATATGAGCACGCTCGACTTCAAGGTCCTCGATCTGGACTTCCCCGCCGGCAGCAAGAACAAGACCGCCACCCTCGTCACCGGCGAGACCGAGGCGCTGCTGGTGGACGCCGGCTTCACCCGCGCCGACGGCCACCGCCTGGCCGCCGAGATCCTCGACTCCGGCAAGCGGCTGACCACCGTCTTCATCAGCCACGCCGACCCCGACTTCTACTTCGGCGCCGAGGTGATCGCCGACGCCTTCCCCGAGGCCGTCTTCGTCGCCACCCCCATCGTCATCGACCACATCGCCCACTCCTACGAGGGCAAGCTCAAGGCGTGGGCGGCGCTCGGCCCCAACCTGCCCACCCGACTGGTCGAGCTGACCCCGCTGACCGGCGACCTCACCCTGGAAGGCCACACCTTCCAGCTCAGGGGCGGCCCGGCCGGCCTGCCCGACCGCCACTACCTGTGGCAGGCCGAGCAGCGCGCCCTGCTCGGCGGCGTCCTGCTCTTCCAGCAGGAACACGTCTGGGTCGCCGACACCCCCACCCCCGACGACCGCGCCGCCTGGATCGGCCTGCTCGACGAGATGGCCGCCCTGGACCCGCAGTTGGTCGTGCCCGGCCACCGGCTGCCCGACACCGCGGCCGACGCCTCCGCCATCACCGCCACCCGCGACTACCTGCTCGCCTTCGAGGAAGAGCTGGGCAAGGCCGCCGACGGCGCCGCGCTGACCGAGGCGCTGGTGGCCCGCTACCCCGACCACGGCATGCTGATCGCCGCCCAGATCGGGGCGAAGGTCGCCAAGGGCGAGATGAAGTGGGGCTGACCGTGAGCGATTCCACCGCATTCGCCACCTCTGCCGCTCCCGCCGACGTCGTACGCCGGCAGTACCTGGCCTCCGCGGCGGGTGACCTGGACGCCCTGCGGGCCACCCTCGCCCCGGACGTGGAGTGGACGGAGATGGCCGGTTTCCCCCTGGCCGGCACCTACCGCACCCCCGAGGGCGTGACCTCCAACGTCATGGAACAGCTCGGCAAGGACTGGGAGGGCTGGGCCGCGCACGACGACACCTACGTCGTCGACGGCGAGAACGTCGTCGTCCTGGCCCGCTACACCGCGACCAACAAGGCCACCGGCAAACCCATCGACGTACGCGTCGCCCACCACTTCATCGTCCGCGGCGGCCTCATCGTCCGCTTCGAACAGTTCGTCGACACCGCCCTCGTCCGCGACGCCATGACCGGCTGAACCCCCCCCGACCGAATCACCGCACGGCAGGAGAGATGCGCATGTCCGCAGCCGACAACAAGGCACTTGTCGTCGCCTTCTACGAGCAGGCCTTCAACGACTACCAGCCCGAGCAGGCCGCCACCGCGCACCTCGGCGACACCTACACCCAGCACAACCCCGAGGCGCAGGACGGCCCGCAGGCCTTCGTCGGCTACGTCCACTGGCTGCGCGGGCAGTTCCCCGACCTGCGCCTGGACATCAAGCGCACGATGGCCGAAGGGGACCTCGTGGTCACCCACAGCAACCTGCACCTCCAGCCCGGTGACCGCGGCATGGCCGTCGCCGACTTCTGGCGCGTCGCCGACGGCAAGATCGTCGAGCACTGGGACGTCATCCAGGAAGTCCCCGAGAAGAGCGCCAACGACAACACCATGTTCTGAGTTCCGCGTCCGCATGCGTGCCGGGACGAGTCGGCATCACGATTGGTGCGGCCCGCCGTCGGCCGCTGCACCATCCCGCCGCGTGTCGCGGTGCATGCCACGGCACGCGGCTTCCACGCTGCTCCCGCCGGCCTTCCGTTCCCTTGGTGTGTCCGCCGAGGAACACGGCGCTGCCGTCGGCCGCCCCCGGGGGAGCGGGGGGCTCGGGCCGCGCACCATGTGCGCATCCTCTCCGGCTACTCATCGCATCTGTCTCCAATGACCGGCTCGCGGCCGTCCTGAGCCGCGCTTCGCGCTGTCGGCATGGCGTCGCACCGGGCGCCGCCGCACCAGTGCTGTCACCCGAGTTCTGTTTCCCGTCAGAAAGGTTTCTGCACATGACCAGCCTCCCCAGCCGACGCCGTCTGCTCGTCACCGGCGCGGGTGCCGCGCTCGGCTTGGGCACGGCCGCCGCCGCAGCCTCTCCCGCCCCAGCGTCCACCAACGCGCGGAAGCCGGTGGGCGGCGAAGAGACCCGCACGCTCGACGAGCTCTACCAGGCCGCCCTCGCGGAGGGCGGAAAGCTCGTGATATACGCGGGCGGTGACATCTCGACGCAGGCCGACGGCCTGCGCAGCGGCTTCAAGAGCCGTTTTCCCGGGATCGATCTGACGGTTGTCGTCGACTACAGCAAGTACCACGACGTCCGGGTGGACAACCAGTTCGCCACCGACACCCTCGTGCCCGACGTCGTCCAACTGCAGACCGTCCAGGACTTCGTGCGCTGGAACGAGCAGGGGCGTCTGCTCGCGTACAAGCCGGCCGGATTCTCCAAGGTGTACGCCCCCTTCAAGGATCCGCACGGCGCCTGGGTCGCCGTGCAGGTGAGCGCCTTCAGCTTCATGTACGGCCCGGCGGCGGTCGGTTCGGACGTGCCCACGAGCCCGCTCGACCTCGTGGACGCCAAGTGGAAGGGAAGGATCGCCTCCTCCTATCCGCACGACGACGACGCGGTCCTCTACCTCTACACGCTCTACGTGCAGAAGTACGGCTGGGACTGGCTGGCGCGACTGGCCGCCCAGGACCTGCAGTTCGCCCGCGGCAGCTACACCCCCAGGGAGGCCGTCACCAGTGGACAGAAGGCCATCGGCGTCGGCGGCTCCGGCGCACCCCTGGCCTCCGGGCCCGTCAAGTGGGTGCTTCCCGACGGGGCGACGCCGTTCATGTCCTGGGGGCAGCGGGCCGCGATCCTGAGGCAGGCCAAGAACCCCACCGCGGCCAAGCTCTACCTCAACTGGCGGTTGTCCACCGGGGAACAGCAGGCCGCCACCAACGGCTGGTCGGTCCGCACGGACATCGTTCCGCCGGCGGGCCTGAAGCCCGTCTGGCAGTACCCGAACGGCAACCTCGACGGATTCCCCCGCTTCATGGCCGACCGCGCCGCGGTCGAGCGCTGGAAGCAGACGTTCGCTCTCTACTTCGGAGAGGTCAAGGGAGACCCGTCGCCGGGCTGGCTCGGACTGCACCCGGGCGCCTGACCCGGACTCCCGTCGCAGCTGGGCAGGCCGTCCTTTCGGCTGCGGGCTGCCTGCGCGGGCAGGTACCGGTTGCTCCGGCATCTCCCATCGCGACGACCACGGCGCGGCCGACCTGATGAGCCCACCGCGAGGGACAACCCGCATCGGACTCCGAGTCCGCGCTGCTGCCGCACCGCCCACGGAGCTCGGGCGCGGTTCAGCCGACCGTGGTCGAGGGACGTCCGCTGCGAAGGCGCGGGGCCGTCGGCCTATGCGGAGCCCGGGCCGGTTCGGGCGAGGCGGACCATGGCGCGGAAGAGGGCGGTGGGTGCCGGGGCTTCGGGCACCGCGGGAATCGGTGCGCCGGGGGCGGCGTAGGAGCGGAGCATGTGACCGACGAGACGGCGCCACGTGTCGGGAGCGTCATCGCCGGCGGCGGGCCATGCCCGCCATCAGCAACTGAAGCCAGGACCCGGCCATGACCTTCGAACTCGGCGTCTACTCCTTCGGCAACACCCCCCGCCTGCCCGACGGCAGCCGAGGTCCCACCGCCCAGGCCCTCCGCGACGTACTGGAGGCCATCAAGCTCGCCGACGAGGTGGGGCTCGACTACTTCGGGGTCGGCGAGCACCACATGCGGGCGATGCCGCTGTCCTCACCCACCTCCGTGGTCAACGCCGCCGCGGCCGCCACCCGCCGGATCAAGCTCGGCGGTGGAGGGCGAGTTCGGTGGGGACGTCGGCGTGGGCGAGGCGCTGGGCGTAGTCGATGTCGTCGTCACGGAGCGCGTCGTACTGGCAGGCGGTGAGGAATGCGGGCGGCAGCCCGGACAGGTCCTGGGCGCGGGCGGGTGCGGCGTAGGGGGAGACGTCGGTGGTGCCCCGACGGCCCTCGCCGAGGTAGCAGTCCCAACTGACCTCGGTGGCAAGGCTGTTCCACAGCGGGACGTCGTCGTAGTCCCGCATCGACGGCGTCTGGATGCGGTCGTCGAGTTCGGCGACCCCCAGGTACTGGAAGCAGAGCGCGGGTCCGCCGCGGTCCCGCGAGGAGGGTCACCACGGCGGCGAGGCCGCCCCCCCCGCGCTCTCCCCGGCGATGCCGAGCCGGTCGGGGTCGATGCCCAGTTCGCTCGCCGACTTCGCGGTCCACGTCAGGGCCGCGTAGCAGTCCTCCAGCCCGGCGGGGAAGGGGTTCTCCGGGGCGAGGCGGTACTCGACGGAGACCATGACCGTGCCGACCTCGGCGGCGATGCGGGTGGCCTGGCCGTCGAACTGCGCGACGCTGCCCATGATGAACCCGCCGCCGTGGAGGTACAGCAGGCCGGGCAGCAGGCCGTCGTGCTCGGCGGGCGCGTAGACGCGGACCATGACGTCGGGTGCGTCCTCGGGCCCGGGGACGGTGACGTCGATGGTGCTGATCGCGATGTCCGGCGCGTAGGACGGCAGTCCGTCGCGGACGACTGCCTCACCCGTGGTGCGCCGTTCACGGAAATCCGCGAACGGCCCGTTCGGAAGCATCTCGAGCCAGGGGGTGATCTCGGGGTCGTATGCGTAGGTCATGAAGTCTCCTCGGCAGGCGGGGGCGAGGGTGGCGGCGACCTTGTTTCGAACGTGCTGGCGTTTCGGAGCG
>NZ_JBNCAQ010000060.1:21024-31022 GCF_049808595.1 Streptomyces aurantiaciflavus
CCGCGACGGCGCGCTCCGGCTTCGACGAAGCAGGGCGGGGCCGGCTGCTCTAGAGGCTGAAGACGAGTTCGGCCTGGTCGCGCTTGGTGGTGTGCAGATCCCAGTAGACGGGGGAGATCTCCTCGGGCTGGGCCGTCGGGAAACCGGGAACGGCCGGGGTGCCGATCGAGACGTCGATGCCGACGTGGGCGGCCTGGATCCCGGTGCCGGCCAGCTCCTTGTGCAGGTTGATCACCCAGTTGCGGAGCGCCGCGGCGGCGGCGTTGACGTTGCCGACCTGTGGCACGGGGTCGATGGAGCCGGCGCCGGTGGTGTAGAGCAGGGTGCCCGAGCCGGCCTGCCGCATCGCGGGCAGCACTGCCCGGGTGGCGGTGATGGCGCCGTAGAGCTGGAACTCGATCTCATGCTGGACATGAGCCGGCTCGGTCTCGGCGGGAGTGGTCAGAACGGTGGTGCCGAGCGTCCCGACCGGGGAGTACTCCAGGACGTCGATGCCGCCGAGCTTCGCGGCGGCGTCCTGGAGTGCCTTGCTGAGGGTGTCACGGTCGAGGACGTCCGCGGGGAAGGCGGTGGCGTCGATGCCCTCCGCGGCGAGTTTGCCCACGAGGGTGTCGAGCTTCTCGCGGTTGCGGGAGATCAGGGCGACGTCGAAACCCTGGGAGCCGAAGGTGCGAGCGATGGCCAGGCCGAGCTGAGGGCCGGCGCCGATGATGGCGATGCTGGACACAGTGATCCTTTTCGTAGGGCGGACGAGGTGGCGGGAGTATCCGGAAAGGCCTATCCAATTCAATATCCGGATAGGGGATTCCGCTTCGCTGTGTCCAACCGTACCACCAAAACTGGATAGGGCAATCCGATTGCTAGACTGGCCGTATGACTCCTGGCGACCAGCATCCCGACGCCCCTGCCGCTCAACCCTTGCGCAGTGACGCCGAGCGCAACCGGGAACGGATCATCGCCGCCGCGCGCACGGTCTTCGCACGGGACGGCCTCAATGCCTCCATGGCGTCCGTGGCCCGCCAGGCAGGGGTGGGGATCGCCACCATGTTCCGGCGCTTCCCCAGCAAGGCGGAGTTGGTCGACGCCGTCTTCATCGACCGCATGACCGCCTACGCCGACGCGGTCACCGCCACCCTCGACGATCCCGACCCTTGGCACGGCTTCGTCGGCTACGTCGAGACCGCCTGCGCGATGCAGGCCGCCGACTACGGCTTCGCCGACGTGCTGACCACGACGTTCCCCGCTGCCAAGGCCCTGGAGCACCGTCGCAACGAAGCGTACGAGGGCATGGTCGAGCTCATCGGCCGCGCCAAGGCAACCGGCCGCCTGCGCGAGGACTTCGACCCTTCGGACCTCGTGCTGGTGCACATGGCCAACGCCGGCGTCGTCAACGCCACCGGTGGCGCCGCACCCGACGCCTGGCGACGCGTCGTCGCCCTGCTGATCCAGTCCTTCGAGGCCCCGGCCCGCGGCCCGCTGCCCGCCTCACCCGAGCATGAGGCCCTCTACAAGGCCATGCTCCGTCCCGGTCCGGCGGGCGTCGCGGCGTCCGAGTCGGGCGGTTGACCGAGGGGAAGCGTCGGTCCGCATGGTGACGTGACGTGTTCGCCGCCCGGTGGTCCTCGGAGGTGGCGCATCACCCTGTCCGAGCAGAGGTTTCTCGGCGTCGTCGAGCCGTTGTGGGCGGGGCCGAGCCGACGCGGACGTCACCCGGGCCGGTGGCGCCAAGACCACTGGCGACGAGTTGAGCACGGAGCCTGTCCGCTGTGCCGGTACCGATAGGCCTGGCCTATACGGGGCATCGATTTTTGGTCGTGGACCCCTGACGTGCCGCCCGGTTCACTGTGGCGCAAGCCCAGCAGTACGGCATGGTCCTGTGGGACGACGTCTTCAAGCGCGTCGCCGCCGACTACCCGGACGTGGAGACCGAGAGCGTCCTGGTGGACGCGATGTCCGCGAAGTTCGTCCTGCACCCCGAGGACCTCTCGGTCGTCGTGGCCTCCGACCTCAACGCCGACCACGGAGGACGTGACCAAGGCCCTGATCGACGCGCTCGACGCCTGACGGTCTGAAAGCAGGCTCAGAACCTCGCCGTGGGGTCCATGAACGGCGTGTCTGGTGGCGAGCATGGATGTCACCTGGTTGCGGATCGCAGCGTCGGCGCTGGTCATCCTTGCTCCGCTGCTCACGACCCGGCTCGCGCTCCGCTTTTTGGGTGCCAGCTGTGTTTCGCCGTCCACTTGGGGGAGGTGGGATCGACCACCCAGGGCAGTGGGTCCGCGGAAACGGGACGGGACGCGGACGGGGCGTAGCTCGATGCCCACGACCCTGTAAGTGGGCCCTTGGCACCGGATCCGGCTGTACCGCCCAAGGCGAACTCGCCCTGGCAGTGGCTCAGTGGCACGCCGTCCAGGACCGCCCCGGTCTCTGGCTGAGAGCACATCAACTCCTGGCCCGGCGCCTGCCGCTCAGGAACGCGGACGTATGGCGCCTCGAACGTGCCGAACCGAGACTGCGCCATCGGCACGAGCTTCACGTCATGCCCTCTTGTCAGTCTCGTCGGCCTCCCGGATGCAGCCGTCTTCGCCGACCTGGTGGGGTGTGGGGCGGACGATGTAGGTGCTGCCGCCCACTCCCGGCCGGGGGCCCTGGCCGCTCTCGTCCTCCTCGAAGACGACGAACAGCCGGGTGCCGTGCGGCAGTCCGGCCCAGTGGACGGAGAGGGTGAACGCACGGTCGATGTCAGCCGGGTTGTGGAGGAAGAGGACGGATGCGTTGCCTGGGGTGGTCACTCCCCTGGACAGATCGACGACCTGGAGATTCTTGTCCCGGGTGGCAGTCTGCGGCCTTGATCATCCGTCACGTCATCGGTCGAGGCCGTCACATTTGGGTCATTGAACCCAACCCAGCCAGCCGGGTTGTTAATGTCAGACAGCCGCTCGCGGCGGCGTGGGCCGAAGGGCACATCAGCCCCCAGCGTCATCTCCCGGTGCGGTAGGCTCTCGCGGCCCACGGCCGGCGACGGCGTCCGCGAGGGTCGCAGCCAGGTTTTTGTTGTATGTAGTGTGCGGAAATGACAAGAAGCGAGCGGCTCGCGGACCAGCTGGACCGGCACTGGCACAAGAACCTGCGGCCGCGGCTGCACGGTCTTGCCGATGAGGAGTACTTCTGGGAGCCGGTGCGCGGCTGCTGGAGCATCCGCCCACGTGGCACGTCGGCCGCACCGATGTCGGCAGGTTCGGGGGAATGGACGATGGACTTCGCGTCCCCTGTCCCGGTGCCGGCGCCGGTGACCACGATTGCCTGGCGGCTGGCGCACATCATCGTCTCCTGCCTGGGCTATCGGGTCGGATGGCACTTCGGCGGCCAGGACGTCGACTCCGAGACATTCGCCTACGCGGGGACCGCTGACGAGGCGCTGAAACAGCTCGATGAGATGTATGGGAGATGGAACGCGGGGGTCCGCGAGCTCTCGGACGCTGACCTGGAGAATCCGCCCACGGTGGGTCCCGAGCGGTTTCCCATGGAGGGCATCGTCCTGCACGTCAACAGGGAGCTGATCCATCACGGCGCCGAGATTTCCCTGCTGCGCGACCTCTACCGTTGGCAGGACGGAGCCGTACCGCGCCGAATATGACTTTCCGGTAACCGGCGATCGAGCTTCGGAAAGCTACTGGACTCCGTGAGCTCCGTGGCTGCGAGCTTCAGTGAAGCTGCGCCCTCTTGAAGTAGCTGGTCAGGGTGGTGGCGTGAGGGTTGTTCGGGGTGGTCATGCCGGTGTTGGGCGGATGTCTCGGGTGTAGATCATCTGTCAGCGGGCTCCTTCGAGGTTCGTCAGGACGAACAGGGCGCGCAGCAGGCCGGTCGCGCGGGCGAGATCGGTGCGGAGCTTGGTGAGGAACCGCCAGTTCTTGAGGTGGGCGAAGCCGTGCTCGACCGGCGCGCGTGCGGCGCGAGCGCCCGTCGTGCGCTCCTCAGGGCAGGCAGCGGCAGTTGTACGCCACGATCCCGGCCGCCGGGGAAGAGCTGCAGATTTGCCTCGGCGGGGCCCGCAGGGTGTTCTTGCTCCGGATCTGGTCGCGCGGTGTGGAACTCGCCGGAGGTAAGCGGGAGGACCTGGACGAGGTGATTGCCGCGGCCTCGCTCTGGGCGTCTGGTGTGCGGCTGCGGGTCCTCGCTGCCAGGTTCCCGTTCATGGAGATCGGCGAACTGTCCGAGGCGTACGAGGAGGGTAGAGAGGTCGAGGCCAAGTGGTCGCTTCTTCTCAGGAGTGATCACGCCGAGGAGACCCTTCGTTTCCCGAAACTTGCAGGGCTGTTCCCCTACCTCAGCCATTACGACCTGCTCTTGAGCCGGACCACCGGATATCCGTTCACACGGGACGCCCCGTGCATTCGGCCGCTGTTGTCCGGGGGGTACGCGGTGATGTGGCCGGAAACCATGGAGAGGATCGCCACGGTGGAATCGCCCCGCCAGGCAGTGGAAATCGTCAACGCGGCGCTCCCTGAGGAATACGGCCCCACGGTCCCGGGCACGGCTGACGATGTCGACAGCGCCTGACCCGGCATTCTCACAGACGACGGCACGCCATGACGCGGCCGGGCCCCGCTGCGGTTTCGTGCTGTCGGGTGCTCAGCCGCAGACCTTCATGAGGGATGAGCGGCGAGCCCGTGAAGGCCCGGGCCGGGGCGTTCCCCGACAGTGGTGCACAAGCCCTTCAACCACGCCCGCAACAGGGGCCTTCTGCCAGGGTGCGCTTCTTGCCAGCAGGTAACGTCCCGATTGGATATCACAGACATGTACTTCGACATCGGTTGATAGGGGGGTGGTCATGGGAAGCGTGTTGAAGGGCGTGCCTGGAGTGCGCTGGGGGGACCTGCGAGGTGCGCAGGCCCCCGCCCGGGACATCCCCCCGCTGCTCTCCCGAATCGCGTGGGGCGGGGAAGACGCCGCCCGGCTCGCCATCGACGACCTTGGTGACTGCATCTGCGCCCTGGGATTCGTCGTTGGCGAGGCAACGGCGCCGACCGTCCCCTTCCTACTGGAACTGGCCGAGGCTCCCTTTGTGCCGTGCAAGCCGGAGCTGCTGGAGTTGCTGGAGAAGATCTACCGCACTCAGACGTGGCACTCGTCAGCAGTCGCGGCCGACGGGCCGAAGCGAAAGAACTTCCAGGAGCAGCCGGGATGGGAAGTCGCCGCGCGGGCGGCGGTTCTCGCCGGGCGGCGGGTGATCGAGGGCTTGGCCGGCTCTGTGCAGCCCGAGGTCGCCGATGCGGCTCGACGGCTGCTGCGGGCCATTGACGAGGACCCGGGGCTGCCCGGGATCTGATCGGGCTGAGCTGGGGAGAAGCTCGTCAAGTTCACGGTCGACACCGACGGTGACAAGGGCGAGGCCACCGACACCATCACCGCGACTCCTCCGTCCACCGCCGTGCAGTTGCTGGTCCGAGAAAGGGCCAGCAGACTTACAGAACTCCCTGCCCGAGCACTTCGCGAACAGGGTCGTGACGTCGAAGTCGAGCACCTCCACGTCTACCTCCCTCGCGTGTTGAAGACGGCCGCCTCATGATGTCCTGGCCGATGGGGCGTGAACGCCCCTCAACCGCGTCGGAAGAGATTTCTGAGCCGACCGGGCGTGGAGCCGTGGAACCGTTGAAGCAGCTCAAGGGCAGGAGGACTGTCCGGAGCAAAGCCGTGGATGCCACCCAACTCGCTGGGTACGCCAGGACCCCACAGTCGGGCGCCATGGCACTGGAAGCAGAAGGCGATCTGGAAGAGCAGGTCGTTGGCGCTATGAGCACGGATACCCCAGCCCGGGATGAAACAGCGGCGCAGCTCACTGTCCGGCACAGAGCTGATCAACGTCAGGGCGTCGCCGACCTGAGCCTTCTCCCAGATCGCAACCTCGTCACCCACCAGGTCCTCTGCGCTGAGGTGCCTCATCGGGTCGGTGATGCGGACGACCTCGATCAACTCGGTCTTCTCATGCACGGGCGGAAGCATCATGCGCAAAGAATCACCGATCAAGACGCTGCGCACCAGAGACGAGCGGACCTGGCAACAGCCGAGATCCGCTGGTCCCGAAAAGGGCATGCGCACTGGTCGAACTGCTCGCCCAGCGCTTCCTGAAGGCACGGTGTCCCGCTCACCGTCCGGCGCCTCCACGCCCACCGGCTCCGGGTCCTGACGGACCAGGAGCCAGGAGAGCCGCGGTGGAAGCGTTGCGGCCACGGGCCCGGCCAACTGCATCGGGATCGGCCAGCGGCGCCAGGAGCGGCGCCGCACCCGCACTATCGGCGTGTGCCCACGCCGGTCCCAGGTGCGGGCGCATGGTGGCGCCATCGAGAACCCGGGCCTCGTCCTCGAAGACGGTGAATGCCCCCGCGCCGCCGCAGTCATCCACCTGCGGCCACGCGTCCTTCTTTCACAAGCCCACCGCGCCCTCGTCGTGCTCCAGCGCCTGGCGGGCGGCACACCGCCAGGACCAGCCGTGCCGGTGTATCAGCCGCCACACCGCCGCCGACGAGCCATCCAACCGGAACGTCCTGGCGATCAGCTCCCTGATCCGGGCCAGGTCCAGCGCTGGTCCTCCCAGCCAATGCACGGCCGGCTCCAGTGCCAACTCCATCTCAAGCTCGGCGAACCGGCCATCGGACAGCTTGGGCGGTTTCGGCTGCCCCGTGGAGGCGAGGGCATTCATCCCGCCCTCCCGCCGAGCCCGCCATCAGCGCTCCACCGAAAGCTCACTCACCCGCAGATCCCTCGCGATCACTGCGGTCTTCTCGGCGCGAGCGAACCGCTCGCCCACCTCGTACCGGATCCGTTCGCGAAGCCGTCGCCCCTCCGCGGTCAGGCCGCCACCCGGCGCGTACCGCAGACCACCGGCCTACCGCAGGATCACCACACGTCACCACCCCCGACAATGATCCGAAGCGCTCAGTAATACCGCTTGCTCGAGTATCCCTGGCCGTTGGCCGGCGGGGCGCGCCTTGGTCGCCAGCCCGCCGAGGGAACGTCCGAGAGCATGGGTCGTCCGGCTCGTCGGCCGGTGCCCCCCTTTTTTCTTTGCGGGCGGCGGGCGCCAGTCGTGTGTCGGTGAGCCTGGGCGGTGGCGGAGTCGACGCTGATCAGGCGGTCGTTGTCACCGGCCGCGTCGGCCTGGGACTGCATGGCTGACAGGATCGGTGCCACGTGTCGTCCTCGGCTCAGCAGCGGAACGGGTTGAACACAGTCTGCCGGTCTTTCGCGGGCTACCGGGGTGGGCGCTTTCGAGGAGCAGCGGCACGGTCAGCATCGCGAACGGCCGACCGGCCTCTGAGTGTCGCGAACTCGCTTGGCCCCCGCACGAGTCGGCATGCGCCGGTGGCCTGGTCGACGAGGTGGGCCAGTTTCCGCCGACTCGGATCGGACGCTCGTCCTTGTCCTTCGCGGTGGGGTGCCAGGTGAAGCCGACCATTCCCGTGATGGCTGGGGTCGCCCACAGCCTCAGCTCAAAAGCCCATTCGTCCCACCGCTCGGTCAGGCCGCGACCGAACTCCTCCGCGAGCCTCCTCGCCTCGCTCTCCTCCAACAGGACCTCCTCCTAGGGTGCTCAAAGCCACGGGCAGACCCTACGAGAACAGTCTCGAGCGTGGTGCACGCACATCCGTACTCGTTGGAGCAGCCAGAGGAGTACGACGACAAAGGGGGCTCGTCACGGCGGGGACGACGGGAGCGCCCGTTGCCATCCTCGTTGCGGGCGCCCGGCCCCTCTCGGCGCCGGCGAACAGACGGGTGTTGTGGTGCAGCGCCACGGTGACGGCGGAAAGCGCTGCGGTACCAGCACTGCCGCAGCGACGAACGCCACCGCGCTGGCGGACACCCGGCTGGTGCGGGCGAAGCTGTCGTGCCCGCGAGCGCGGGGAGCAGGGTCTCGCGGGAGACACCCGCGACCCGCCATGCAGACCATCCCCGTCGGCGCGGGGAGCAGGATGAAGAGCGCCAGGAACTCGCGGGTCAGGTGCGCGTCGGTCAGAACAACGGTGGAACCCGTGCAAGCCGAAGAGCTTCGGCCGTGACATCGGCGTCGACCTGTACCAGTGTTCTGTCGCCGTACTCGAGGATGTCGTACTCGTCGTCAAGGTTGGCGAGTCGTTCGACCAAGGGCAGCTCGTGCCCAAAACGCTGGTGGATCCGGGATGCCAGCTCGCGTGGTGTCAGCTCACCGGCCAGCATCCGGGCGGCAAGTGCCCGCGCGGCGGCCTCGTGTCCGGCAACGCTGCCTGCTGGGTGGAAGGTGAGGCCCAGTTCGTCGAGTGCCGGGGGAAGCAGGTCGGGGACGTCGTAATCCGCCTCCGAACGTGTGCACGCGGCCAGGATCCGCAGGGCAGGACCGTCGAGGCCGGCAACGAGTGCATCACAGGCAGCAGTGACGACGTCGGTTGCGGGGATCTCGCCCATGCTCCAGAGAACGGCGCGGTCCTGGAGTTCGCGGGCTGCTGGTTCGGTCGACGGCATCTGTCCATGATCTTTTCAGTGGGTTGAGCAGGTCGAGTGGGTTTCACTGCGATGCCTGCTTGGCAGCTTCTCCCGGAAGCGCACGTGCTGAGTTCGCGTAGCGGATGACGGTCTTCTCGTCGATGCCGAAGACGAGGGCGAAGTGGAGGGGTCGGCACCGTGGGTGAGGGCCTCTTCGAGCTGACGGTCGACGCGGAGCCGTTCGAGGGGGGCGATGAGGTTGGTGGCCCGGGTGGTCCAGTTCGGTCACCGGGCCTACCTGCTGCCCTAGACCAGCAACACCGGAACGCACCGCAGCCCTGGCAGACTTCCTGCACACCTACAACCACCACCGCTGCCACACCGCACTCGAAGGCCAGCCACCCATCACCCGTGTGCAACCCTGCGGGTCAATACACCTAGGGCCTGTGTGATGTTGTGATCAACCAGTTGGCTTCAGGAGGTCGTTGATCCAGATCATCGAGGCGCGGAGATGGAGGCCGGCGAGGTAGCTCTCGGGCGTCTTGTCGTATCGAGTCGCGATTCCCCGCCAGGCCTTCAGCTTGTTGATCAGGCGCTCGACGGTGTTCCGTTCCTTGTAGAGATCGACGTCATGGCGTGTGGGCCGGCCGCCCCGGCTGCCTTTCTTCTTCCGGTTGGCGGCTTGGTCCTTCTTCTCCGGGATGACTGCCTTGATGTTGCGTTTGCGCAGGTAAGAGCGGTTGGCGCGGGACGAGTAGGCCTTGTCCGCGGCGACAGCGTCAGGCCGGGTTCGGGGACGGCCGACAGGCAGACGAACCCGCACCTTGTGCAGCACGGGCACGAACTGCGGGCTGTCGGCGGCCTGTCCTGCGGTCAGCACGAGGCATAGCGGACGGCACTTGCGGTCGGCGGCGAGATGAATCTTGCTCGTCAGCCCACCACGGGATCTGCCCAGCAGGGCTTGCTTCAAGCGGAGCTTGCGCCGTCGTCTGACGCGCCACCGCTCTTCCCGTTCGGGGTCGTCACTGCCGTCCTGCCCGTTCTGTTCCGGCGGGCCGCCCCCTTTTGCCGGGCCCGCTCCTGCTCGGCGGCGGCTTCCTCCAGGGCGTCCATGACCTCCTTGCCGATGCGCATCCCGGCGGCGTCGTGATGGGCGCGGGCGGTGGTGGAGTCCACGCTGACCAGGGACAAGTCCGTCTTCCCCTGGCGAGCGGCCTCAGCGATCACACCTTCCAGCAGCGCGGTGAAGACACCGGCGTCCCTCCACACCCGGAAGCGACCGTAGACCGTCGGCCACGGGCCGAACTCGCCGGGCATCTCCCGCCACTGACTGCTGGTGCGGAACCGCCAGATCACCCCTTCGAACTGCTCCCGCAGCCGTCCGGGGTACGGGCCGTACTCGCCTATCGGCAGGAACGGCTCGATCAACTTCCACTGGTCGTCGGTGAGTTGGCTACGCGTCACGATCGTCTTCCTACCGGATCCGCCTGACCGGCGGATCCGGATCCCAAGATTGATCACGACATCACACAGGCCCTAGT
>NZ_JBNCAQ010000061.1:0-26956 GCF_049808595.1 Streptomyces aurantiaciflavus
CTGAGTCAGGAATTCTGTTCAGATGTGTAGGGTTGTGGGGTGGCGCGTACTGGGCGGCCGAAGGCCGAGTTGATCCTGTCGGATGAGGAACGGGCTGCGCTGGAGGGATGGGTGCGGCGCCGTTCCACGCCGCAGGCGTGGGCTCTGCGCTGCCGGATCATCCTGGCCTGCTCTACCGGCGCGTCCAACAAGGACGTGGCAGCGCAACTCGGCTCGACACCGCATGCGGTGGGCAGGTGGCGGGCGCGGTTCGTCGAGCACCGGATCGCGGGCCTGGGCGACATGCCGCGCTCGGGCGGGCCCAGGACGGTGACCGACGAACAGGTCGCCGCGGTGGTCACCAAAACGCTGGAGAGCACGCCGAAGAACGCCACGCACTGGTCGACGAGGGCGATGGCCAAGGAGTTGGGCATGTCGCAGTCGACCGTCTCGCGGATCTGGCGAGCCTTCGGCCTGCAGCCACACCGCTCGGAGACGTTCAAGCTGTCGACCGACCCGTACTTCGTCGACAAGGTCCACGACGTCGTCGGCCTGTATCTGGACCCGCCCGAGCGGGCCCTGGTGTTCTGCGTGGACGAGAAGTCGCAGATCCAGGCACTGGACCGCTCCCAGCCGGTGCTGCCGATGATGCCGGGTGTTCCCCAACGGGTCACTCACGACTACGTGCGGGCGGGAACCACGACGCTGTTCGCGGCCCTGGAGGTGGCCACGGGGAAAGTCATCGGCTCCCTCCACCGCCGGCACCGGGCCGAGGAGTTCAAGAAGTTCCTCATCAAGCTGGACCGAGAGATACCGCAGGGCCTGGACGTGCACCTCGTGCTGGACAACTACGCCACCCACAAGACCCCGGCCATCAAGACCTGGCTCCTGGCCCACCCCCGCTTCCACCTGCACTTCACACCCACCGGCTCGTCATGGCTGAACCTGGTCGAGCGGTGGTTCGCGGAGCTGACCAACAAGCAGATACGACGAGGCGTCCACAAGACCGTCCACGCGCTGGAGAAGGACATCCGCAGCTGGATCGCCATGTGGAACACCGATCCCAAGCCCTACGTCTGGACGAAGACCGCGGACGAAATCCTCGAACGCCTCGCCAGTTATCTGAACAGAATTCCCGACTCAGAAGACTAGGGCGTGTTCCGAAAGTAGCGTCGTCTGCCCGAAGGGCAGGCCCGGCGGCGTCTGGTGCGTGCGATCGCAAGGCGGAGGGTCGCCCCGATACTGGTTGTATCGGGGCGAGCCCGACAACGCGGCGAGCGTGCGTGCCAGGCGTCGCCGGGCAGACGGGACTTTCGAAACACGCCCTAGAGGTGGGGCGCAGGCGGCACCCAGTCAACGCGGGGCTGCCATCCACCTTTCGGCAGGGGGCACGGGCGTCAGTACCGGCAGACGCGGGCGTCAGTGAACGCCCGCCGCCTCAGTCGGCTTCCAGCACGAACGACGTCTGCGCCTTCGCGAACCCCGGCGCCTTCGCCTCCACCAGGTACGTCCCGGCCCCGGCGGTTCCCGCCGGAGGCGTCGCGCACTCCGGCGCGCTCGGCTTCCGGTCCCACTTCAGGGTGTACGTGAAGCTGCCGTCGGCCGGCACCCGGTACAGCAGACTCCCGGTGACCTTGGGGCAGTCGGCGGACGACCAGTAGTCGTTCTCGGCGCCGGCCTGAGTGATCGTCAACACCGCGGTCTTGGGCCCGAGATCGACCTTGCAGTCGCTCCCGGAGGAGTTCTTCGCCGTCAGCTGGAAGGTGGGCGTCTGGTCCGGCGAGTACGTGTTGCGGACACTGCGCAGGCTCAACGTGACCACGCCGGCGGTGCAGTTGGGCAGCGTGGTCCCCGCCGGCAGAGTCGTGGGGTTCCCGCCTCCGCCGGCAGCGTCGCCGTTGACACCGTCGTCGGAGCCGCCGGAGCCCGCCGTACCGCCCCCGCTGTCCGCGCCGCCGGTGCCACCGGTTCCGGAGCCGTCGCCCGATCCCGTGTCCGAGCCCGCACCGGACCCGCCGGAGTCCTCGTCGCCCGACTCGTCGCGCCCGCCCGGGTTTTCACTGATCGCGGGCCCGGACCCGGACGGCCCCGGAGTGATGGAGGACGCGGGGTTCTTGCCGTTGCCCCCGTCCGCGCCGTTCTTGCCGCCGCCCCCGCCCGAGGTGACGATCCAGGTGATCAGCAGCGCCAACAGGGCGACCACGGACAGCAGTACAACCCTCCGTCGCCAGTAGATGGAGGAGGGAAGCGGCCCGACCGGATTGCGCAGAGATCCCACGGCGCAAACTGTACGAGAGATCGCCCCGTTCCCTGGCCCCACCCGCCGCCACGACCACAACTTTTCCGGATCATCATCCCGGACACGGCGGCCCTGCGGCCGACTTGCTCCCTCGCCGCAGCGGACGGTCGCAGGACGTGACGACACAGGGGCCGTCGCCCACGGTCCGTGACCGCGGCGGCCTTTCGCGTTCGCGCTGCTTGCACCTCTGGCCATAACTACGCACCGTGCACACCAGGTCGCCCTGAGGCCCCACGCCGCCGGGCGGCGGTACACGCGCGTGCGCCGGTGCGCATGGCAGGATCGGAAGAGCCATGACTGCGCCCACGAAGCCCCCGCACAGCAGCCCCGCCGCCCACGCCGACGCCGTCCCCAGCGCCCTCCTCGGAGAGCAGCTCCCCGACACCACCTCCGGAACCACCGACCGAACCACTGCCGGAACCACCGACGGAACCACCGACGGCCCCCTCGCCGGCACGGTCTCCGGCGCCCATCTGCACTCCCCCGTCATCGACTGGTTCGACAGCCACGCCCGTGACCTGCCCTGGCGCCGCCCCGAGGCCGGCGCGTGGGGCGTGATGGTCAGCGAGTTCATGCTCCAGCAGACGCCGGTCAACCGCGTGCTGCCGGTTTACGAGCAGTGGCTCGCCCGCTGGCCGCGCCCCGCCGACCTGGCCGCGGAACCTCCCGGCGAGGCCGTACGCGCGTGGGGCCGGCTCGGCTATCCGCGCCGCGCCCTGCGGCTGCACGGCGCCGCGGTGGCCATAACGGAACGGCACGGCGGGGACGTACCGACGGGCCACGCGCAGCTGCTGGCGCTGCCCGGCATCGGCGAGTACACGGCCGCCGCCGTCGCCTCCTTCGCCTACGGCCAGCGGCACGCCGTCCTGGACACCAACGTCCGCCGGGTCTTCGCGCGCGCGGTGACCGGCGTGCAGTACCCGCCGAACGCCACCACGGCCGCCGAGCGCAGACTGGCCCGCGCCCTGCTGCCGGACGACGAGCGGACCGCCGCGCGCTGGGCCGCCGCCTCCATGGAGCTCGGCGCGCTCGTGTGCACGGCCAAGAACGAGACCTGCCAGCGCTGTCCGATCGCCGACCGGTGCGCCTGGCGGCTCGCGGGCAAACCCGAGCACGACGGTCCGCCGCGCCGGGGCCAGACGTACGCCGGTACGGACCGGCAGGTGCGCGGCAAGCTGCTCGCCGTCCTCAGGGACGCGCACGCGCCCGTGCCTCAGGCGGCCCTGGACCGGGTGTGGCACGAGCCGGTGCAACGCGCGCGTGCCCTGGACGGTCTCGTCGCGGACGGTCTGGTGGAGCCGCTGCCGGGCGGCCTGTACCGCCTGCCCCTGACCTGACATCTCGGCCAGGAGGCCGCTGACGGCTGCTGACGCATCGTCACTTCACAGGCGAACGGCTTGTCTCACAGCCTCCTCCGAGCTTTTGTCACACCCGCCCGACGGACATAACGCCCCATACACGAGCGATACGGCTCACGCCTCTACCCCGAACTCCTGGCTGTTACACAACCGACGGACAGCCGAGTGCTAGCCGCAGGCTCTCTCGGACAGTGCCGTGACAACACCTCCGTAGCTTCGTTTGCGTGCCCGGCAAGGGCACGAGGGCCACAGACCAGAAGCAGGAAACCGGCGGACCACCATCCGCCGGACGGGGACACGGAGGCGGTTGATCATGGCGCAGAGCGAGGTGCTCGAGTTCGAGGAGTACGTCCGCACCCGGCAGGACGCGCTGCTGCGCAGCGCCCGCCGGCTGGTGCCGGACCCGGTCGACGCACAGGACCTGCTCCAGACGGCGCTGGCGCGGACGTACGGCCGCTGGGAGGGAATCGCGGACAAGCGGCTGGCCGACGCGTACCTGCGCCGCGTCATGATCAACACGCGGACCGAGTGGTGGCGGGCCCGCAAGCTGGAGGAGGTGCCCACCGAGCAGCTCCCGGACGCCTCCGTGGACGACTCCACCGAGCAGCACGCGGACCGTGCCCTGCTGATGGACGCGATGAAGGTCCTCGCTCCCAAGCAGCGCAGTGTCGTGGTGCTGCGACACTGGGAGCAGATGTCCACGGAGGAGACGGCCGCGGCCCTCGGCATGTCGGCCGGAACGGTCAAGAGCACGCTGCACCGGGCGCTCGCCCGGCTCCGCGAGGAGCTGGAGGCCCGCGATCTGGACGCACGCGCGCTGGAGCGTGAGGAGCGGGAGCGTTGCGCGGCGGCCTGACCGAGGCTGGACCCACACTGGTCCGAGGGAGCTTCCAGGCGGTGATCACGGCGGCGGCCGTGCTCGCCGCCGTCGGCCTTTTCGTCTCCTCGTGCGCCACCGGCGGCACCGGTGCCCGTGACGAGGGTCCGGCGCACCCCGACGCGCTCGCGGGCGGCGCCACGGCCACGCCGTCGGCCGCCCCCGCCCACACCCCCGAGCGCGTGGACGCGGTCCGGATCGTCAAGAACGACCCGGCGGTCTCCACGGAGGTCAAGCGCGAGCTGAAGCCGTGCGCCGGCGACGAGTACCCGGTCGACGTGTCCTACGGCGACCTCACCGGCGGCTCCGACAGCGACCTCGTGGTGAACGTGCTGACCTGCGGCGACTCGGTCGGCATCGGCTCGTACGTCTACCGGCGGGAGGACGGCCGGTACGAGAACGTCTTCCGGGCCGAGGAGCCCCCGATCTACGCGGAGATCGACCGCGGCGACCTGGTGGTGACCAAGCAGGTGTACGAGAAGGGCGACCCGGTCTCCAGCCCCTCCGGCGAGAACGTGATCACGTACCGCTGGGCCGCGGGCCGGTTCGTCAAGGAGTACAGCTGGCACAACGACTACAGCGGTGTCGTCGGCGAGGACGCCACGCCGGTGCCCGACAGCGGTTGACCGGACCGCGCTCGGAAAAAAAATCCGCCGTCGCGTGAACCGTTCGGGCCGCCCGGACCGATGAACGAGTGAACGCACCGCGCGCTCCGGACGTCCCATCTAGGGACACCCTGACAGCGAACCGACAGACCACCGACAGACTTGCGCCTGACAGAGTCACGACCGACACACTTACGCCCGATGGTCGTACGACCGATCACCCACGAGGACTGAGAGCACCGGGATGGCAGACCAGACCCACGTCCTGTTCGTCGAGGACGACGATGTCATCCGCGAGGCCACCCAGCTCGCCCTGGAGCGGGACGGCTTCGTGGTCACCGCGATGCCCGACGGCCTGTCCGGCCTGGAGGCGTTCCGGGCCGACCGCCCCGACATCGCGTTGCTGGACGTCATGGTGCCCGGCCTGGACGGGGTGAGCCTGTGCCGCCGCATCCGTGACGAGTCGACCGTGCCGGTGATCATGCTCTCCGCGCGCGCCGACTCCATCGACGTCGTGCTCGGTCTGGAGGCGGGCGCCGACGACTATGTGACCAAGCCGTTCGACGGCGCCGTCCTGGTCGCCCGGATCCGCGCCGTCCTGCGCCGCTTCGGCCACGCGGGCGGCGGCGACCGGACCGAACCGGGCGCCACCGCCACGGGCGGTGTGCTGGCCTTCGGCGACCTGGAGATCGACACCGAGGGCATGGAGGTGCGCAAGGCCGGTCAGCCGGTGGCCCTCACCCCGACCGAGATGCGTCTGCTGCTGGAGTTCTCCTCCGCGCCGGGCACGGTCCTGTCGCGGGACAAACTGCTGGAGCGCGTGTGGGACTACGGCTGGGGCGGTGACACCCGCGTCGTCGACGTCCATGTGCAGCGGCTGCGGACCAAGATCGGCCAGGACCGCATCGAGACGGTCCGCGGTTTCGGTTACAAGCTGAAGGCCTGAGCGGACAGGGGTATGCGGGGGATGTTTCGGCACCTGGTTCCGGCCCGCGTGGAGCGCGCGGGCATCCGCACCGGCCTGCGGTGGAAGCTGAGCGCGGCCATCGCGCTGGTCGGCGCTCTGGTGGCGATCGTGCTCAGCCTGGTGGTGCACAACGCGGCCCGCGTGTCCATGCTGGACAACGCGCGCGACCTCGCGGACGAGCGCGTCCGGATCGCCCAGCGCAACTACGAGGTGTCCGGGCGGCCGAACTTCCCCAACATCAAGATCGACGACCCGGATCTGCCGGGGGCGCTGCGGGAGAAGGTCGAGGAGGGCCGCCGGGCGACGTTCGTCTCCGACCACGCGGGCGGGGTGCCGGACATCTGGGCGGCCGTACCCGTCAAGGACGGGCATGTGCTCTCCCTGCACACCGGCTTCACCGACCGCAGCACGGACATCCTCAACGACCTCGACCAGGCCCTGGTGATCGGTTCCATCGCGGTCGTCCTCGGCGGCAGCGCGCTCGGCGTGCTCATCGGCGGGCAGCTGTCACGTCGGCTGCGCAAGGCGGCGGCCGCCGCGAACCAGGTCGCCAAGGGCGAGCCGGACGTGCGGGTGCGGGACGCGATCGGCGGGGTCGTCCGGGACGAGACCGACGACCTGGCGAGCGCGGTCGACGCCATGGCGGACGCGTTGCAGCAGCGTCTGGAGGCCGAGCGCAGGGTCACCGCCGACATCGCGCACGAGCTGCGCACGCCCGTGACGGGACTGCTGACCGCCGCCGAACTGCTGCCCCCCGGCCGGCCCACGGAGCTGGTCCTGGACCGGGCGAAGGCCATGCGCACCCTCGTCGAGGACGTCCTGGAGGTGGCCCGCCTCGACGGCGCCTCGGAGCGCGCCGAGCTGCAGGACATCCTGCTGGGCGAGTTCGTCACCCGGCGCGTGGCGGCCAAGGACCCGGAGGTCGAGGTCCGTGTGGTGCACGAGTCGATGGTCACCACCGACCCCCGGCGCCTGGAGCGCGTGCTGTTCAACCTGCTCGCCAACGCCGCCCGGCACGGCAAACCGCCGATCCAGGTCACCGTCGAGGGCCGGGTCATCCGGGTGCGCGACCACGGCCCCGGCTTCCCCGAGAACCTGCTCGCCGAGGGCCCGAGCCGCTTCCGCACCGGCAGCAGCGACCGCGCCGGCCACGGCCACGGGCTCGGTCTGACCATCGCCGCGGGCCAGGCCCGCGTCCTGGGCGCCCGACTGACCTTCCGCAACGTACAGCCGGCCGGGGCGCCGGAGCACATCCCCGCCGAGGGCGCCGTCGCCGTCCTGTGGCTGCCGGAACACGCGCCGACGAACACGGGGAGCTATCCGATGCTGCCCTGACGGGCGGGGAGTGCCCTGATTCGGGGGATGCCCTGACGGGCCGGGGAGCGCACAGACGGGCGCGGGAAAGTGCCGTGAGGGCCCTGACGGGGCAGGGAGTGCCCTGACGGGGTGGGGAGTCCCCTGACGGGGCGGGTGCTGCCCAGAGCGGCTCGGGCGCTCCGGGGCGGCTGAGGTGCTGTCCGGGCGGCTCGGGTGCTGCCCAGGGCGGCTCGGGTGCTCCGGGGCGGCTGAGGTGCTGTCCGGGCGGCTCGGGTGCTCCGGGGCGGTTCAGGTGCTGCCTGGACGGCGGGGGTGCTGCGCATGGGTGGGGTGCTGTCTTGGCGGTTGTGTTGGGTGCCGGTGCTGTCTTGACGGTTGCGGGGAGGCGGCTCAGCCGAAGTCCTTGGAGAAGTCGAGCTCCTCACTGCGCTCGGTCAGCGAGTACCAGTTGCCGTTGTCGTCACGGAAGATCGCCTCGATGCCGTACGGGCGTTCCTGCGGCTCCTGGACGAACTCCACGCCGCGCGCCCTGAAGGTCTCGTAGTCTCCGCGGCAGTCGTCCGTGCGGAAGGCCCCGGCGCCGAGGACGCCCTTGCTGACCAGCTTCTTCAGCGCCTCGGCGGACTCGGGGTCGAGGCCCGGGCCGTCCAGGCTCATCAGGGCCAGCTCGACGTCCGGCTGGTCCTTGGCACCCACGGTGACCCAGCGCATGTCACCCATGGCGAGCTCGGTACGCACCTCGAAGTCCAGCTTCTCGGTGAAGAAGGCCTTGGTGCGCTGCTGGTCGAAGGTCCACACGCTGGTGATGCCCAGGCCCTTGATCATGGCTCTGCTCTCCCGTCGGGGTCGGGTGGGACGGACTCGGTTCCGTCCGGTTCGGTTCCTGTTCGTCACCGTAGGCGGGACCCGGTTCGGGGCGCTTCTTCAAAGTTGCGCTGGGGAAACCGCCGGCCCACAGCATGGCGTAGCACCCGGGGATGAGCGCGGCGCCGCGGCCGACGTGCTCGGCCCGGTACTCGCTGGGTGTGAGCCCGGTGCGCGCCTTGAAGCGGGTGGAGAAGGTGCCGAGGCTGCTGAAGCCGACGAGGTGGCAGATCTCCGTCACCGACAGGTCGGCGCTGCGGAGCATCTCCTCGGCCCGTTCGATACGGCGGTGGGTCAGGTACTGGCCGGGTGTCTCGCCGTAGGCCTCCTTGAAGGCGCGGACGAAGTGGTAGCGGGAGTAGCCGGCGTGGGCGGCCACGGCGTCCAGGTCGAGCTCCGGGTCGGACCAGTCGCGGTCCATGGCGTCCTTGGCGAGCCGCAACTGCCGCATCTTGTCCATGGGCCGATGGTGGCACGGGCCACTGACAAGGCCCCCGGGGCGGACACCGCCGGGGGCCTTGACTCGCACTCCAGGGTGCCGCCGCCCTCACCGGGGGCGGCGGCCCTCCTCACCGCCAGGTCAGACGGCCTCCACCACCTGCGCCTTCGGCGCGTCGGTCTCGTCCGTCGGCCCCTCCGGCTTCGGCCCGGCTCCCCGCAGCGGGACCTCCTTGACGAAGACGGACGCCACCAGGACGACCACGGCCACCGCGGCTCCGAGGACGAACGCCGCGTGCGTGCCGTCGGACACGGCGTACTGGTACGCCTCTCGTGCCGCCACCGGAAGCTTGGCGAGGCTGGCCGCGTCCAGCTGCGCGGACTGCTCGGTGACCTTCGAGCCCAGCGCGCCGGCCCGCTCGGACATGACGTCCTGGACCCGGCTGTTGAACAGCGCGCCCATGATCGCGACGCCGAAGGAGGAGCCGAGCGTCCGGAACAGGGTGGTCGACGAGGACGCGACGCCCATGTCCTTCATCTCGACGCTGTTCTGCGCGACCAGCATGGTGATCTGCATCAGGCAGCCCATGCCGAGGCCGAGGACGGCCATGAACACACCGGACGTGAACCGGGAGGTCCCGGTGTCCATCGTCGACAGCAGGTACAGCCCGACGATCATCAGGACGCCGCCGACGATCGGGAAGATCTTGTAGCGGCCGCTGCTGGTGGTGATCCGGCCCGCGACCATCGAGGTCACGAGCATCGCGCCGAGCATCGGCAGGAGCAGCAGCCCGGAGTTGGTCGCGGACGCGCCCTGCACGGACTGCTGGTACAGCGGCAGGAAGAGGGTCGCGCCGAACATCACGAAGCCGGTGACGAAGCCGATGACCGACATCAGGGTGAAGTTGCGGCTGCGGAAGATGTGCAGCGGGACGATCGGCTCGGCGGCCCGGGTCTGCCAGAACACGAACCCGACGAGCGCGGCGACGCCGATACCGATCAGTTCCATGATCCGCGCGGAGCCCCAGGCGTACTCCGTGCCGCCCCAGGTGGTGACGAGCACGATGGAGGTGATGCCGACGGTCAGCAGGGCGGCGCCCAGGTAGTCGATGCGCGCGGCGGACCGCTTCCTCGGCAGGTGCAGTACGGCGGTGATGAGGCCGAGGGCCACCACACCGAGCGGCAGGTTGATGTAGAAGGCCCAGCGCCAGCCCCAGTGGTCGGTGATGCCGCCGCCGACGAGCGGGCCGCCGATCATGGCGATCGCCATCACGCCGGCCATCATGCCCTGGTACTTGCCGCGCTCACGCGGCGGAACCAGGTCGCCGATGATCGCCATGACGCCGACCATCAGACCGCCCGCGCCCAGGCCCTGTACGGCGCGGAAGGCGATCAGCTGGCTCATGTCCTGGGCCATACCGCTCAGCGCCGATCCGATCAGGAAGATCACGATCGAGCTCAGGAAGGCGCCCTTGCGCCCGTACATATCGCCGAGCTTGCCCCAGATCGGGGTGGAGGCGGCGGTCGCGAGGGTGTACGACGTCACCACCCACGACAGGTGCTCCAGGCCCCCGAGCTCACCCACGATCGTCGGCATCGCCGTGCCCACGATCATGTTGTCGAGCATCGCGAGCATCATCGTGATCATCAGCGCGAGCATGACGACCCGCACGCTCTTGGGTTCACGCCCGTCCGGCTTGCCGCCGGCGCCCGTCTCAACTGCTGGTGTGTCCGCCATCGTTCCCACTCCCCCAGGGCAGCCGCCTACTTACTTGCCGCCCGGCTAGTTCAGTACACTGGAAAAATTAGACCCCTAACTAGCCGGGCGTCAAGTAAGTTCTAGCCGGGCGGCAAGTAAGTTTTTCTTACCGAACGGACCGAACGGCGGGCGCGTTTTCGCGGGAGCGCGAGGAAGTACGAGGATGGACGCCACCATGGACGGCACCAAGCAGCAGCGTCGCGGCAACACCCGCCAGCGCATCCAGGACGTCGCACTCGAACTCTTCGCCGAGCAGGGCTACGAGAAGACATCACTCCGCGAGATCGCGGAGCGCCTGGAGGTCACGAAGGCGGCCCTGTACTACCACTTCAAGACCAAGGAAGAGATCATCGTCAGCATCTTCGCGGATCTGACGAAGCCGATCGAAGACCTGATCGAGTGGGGCGGGGAACAGCCGCACACCCTGGAGACCAAGCGCGAGATCGTACGGCGCTACAGCCAGGCGCTCACCGAGGCCGCCCCGCTCTTCCGCTTCATGCAGGAGAACCAGGCGACGGTGCGGGAGCTGCAGATCGGCGATTCCTTCAAGGACCGGATGCGCGGTCTGCGCGACATCATCATCGACCCGGACGCCCCCCTCACCGACCAGGTCCGCTGCGTCAGCGCCATCTTCACGCTGCACGCCGGCATGCACTTCCTGCAGGACCTCGAAGGCGACCCCGAGGACAAGCGTGCAGCCGTCCTCGAGGTCGCCGTCGATCTGGTCACCCAGGCCCATCAGGGCAAGCCCTGACAGCGGGTCCGCGTGCTCAGACGGTCAGACCCTTGCCCCGCAGGAACTTCACCGGGTCGATCGCCGAGCCGTAGTTCGCGGTCGTACGGATCTCGAAGTGCAGGTGCGGGCCGCTGGAGTTGCCGGTGTTGCCGGACAGGGCGATGCGCTGACCGGTCTTGACGATCTGGCCTATCCTCACGTCGACCTCCGACAGGTGGGCGTACTGGGAGTACGTGCCGTTGCCGTGCCGAATGACGATCGCGTTGCCGTAGGCCGGACCGTCGCCGGCGCCGTTGCCGCCGGCCTTGACCACGGTGCCGCCGTGCGCGGCCACGACCTTGGTGCCGCTGGGCACGGCGAAGTCCTGCCCGCTGTGGGTGTGCTGCCACATACCGCCGGCCTGGGCGAAGCTGGCGGACTTCGTGTAGTGGGCGACCGGCTTGACCCAGGAGGTGGCCGCGGCCGTCTTCATGGCGGGCTTGGCGGCTACCGGCTGGGCGGCGGGCTGGGCGGCGGACGCCACCCCGCTCCCCAGCACGACCGAGGCGCCGAGAGTGGCGGCCCCGACGGCCACGCGGGTGCGGAGCAGGGACGTACGGGAAGAACGGGACGTGACGCGCTGGAACATCGAAACCTCATGGGGCTGGGGGCAGAGAAAACCACCCGACGTACGGACGTCTGCCGGATGGCCATCCCTTGGTAACCCCCGGGTCCGCATTGCCCCAAACGTGTGATCTACGACGGAAACTAGTACCTCAGCCCAAAACGGACCACATCTTGACAGTCCGCTCTTTCAGCGCCATTCCCCCTTATTCATGCAGTTGACGTCCCACACCTGAACGCTTCCGCGACTTACGTCCCTTTTGCCCGAATCGCAGTCTCCACTATTCCGGCTAGTAACGGACAAATCGCCTGTGCGGCATGTCACCGACCGCCCGCCAGAACGGACTTCGGAATGTGACGGGGGCTACTCCCTTTCCTCTTCCGCGAGTTGTGACCCGCGTCACGATCAACTGCACGAGGGTGTGATCGGCCTCTCATGCCCGGCTACCGTCCAGTAACCCGCTGGTTCCCCTCAGGCCATCCCCACCGATGAGCATGCCCACGACACCCGCAGCGCCATGGACGCGAGAGGACCCCCACACCATGACCCCGAGAGGCACCTGGACGCGCCGCATCACCATGACCGCCGTCGCCACGGCCGCCGTCACCGCGATGGCCGTCCCGGCAGGCGCCCAGGCCGCGACGGCCACCAGCACGTCCACCGTCGCCACGGCCACCACCACCGCTGCCGCGGAGGACGTCGACTACGACACCTGGCAGGCGGACTGCCAGGCCGTGATGAGCCAGGCTCTGCCCTACCTGAAGCAGCGCATCGCCGCCACGAAGCCGGGCGAGAAGCAGGCGCTCGTCCTCGACATCGACAACACCACGCTGGAGACCGACTTCGGCTTCAGCTACCCGCAGCCCGCCAACAAGCCGGTCCTCGACGTCGCCAAGTACGCCCAGGACCACGGCGTTTCACTGTTCTTCGTCACCGCCCGCCCGGGCATCATCGCCGGGGTGACCGACTACAACCTCAAGTACGTCGGCTACAAGGTCTCCGGCCTCTACGTACGCGGCTTCCTCGACCTCTTCAAGGATGTCGCCGCCTACAAGACCGCCCAGCGCGCCGACATCGAGAACAAGGGCTACACGATCATCGCGAACATCGGCAACAGCGCCACCGACCTGTCGGGCGGCCACGCCGAGAAGACGTTCAAACTGCCGGACTACGACGGGCAGTTGTCGTAACGCGAGAGCGCTCCGCAGGCATGCGAAAGGGGCCGGTGCTCAAAAGAGCACCGGCCCCTTTCCACGAGGTCTCCTCAGGCGAACCCGCGGAGGATCACGCCTCCTTGCTCAGGTTCGGCCCGGCACCGCCGGCCGCCTGCTCGATCGGCGGGACGTCGGGCAGCGCCGACTTCTCCTCACCGCGGAAGGTGAAGGTCTTGGTCTCGCCCTCGCCCTCGGTGTCCACGACCACGATGTGACCGGGGCGCAGCTCGCCGAAGAGGATCTTCTCCGAGAGCGTGTCCTCGATCTCGCGCTGGATGGTGCGACGCAGCGGACGCGCACCCAGCACCGGGTCGTAACCCTTCTTGGACAGCAGCTCCTTGGCGGACTGGGAGAGCTCGATGCCCATGTCCCGGTCCTTCAGGCGCTCGTCCACCTTGCTGATCATCAGGTCGACGATCCGCAGGATGTCCTCCTGCGTCAGCTGCGGGAAGACGACCACGTCGTCGACGCGGTTGAGGAACTCGGGCCGGAAGTGCTGCTTGAGCTCGTCCGAGACCTTGTTCTTCATGCGCTCGTAGTTGGACTTCGTGTCACCCGCGGCCGCGAAGCCGAGGTTGAAGCCCTTGGAGATGTCCCGGGTGCCGAGGTTGGTCGTCATGATGATGACCGTGTTCTTGAAGTCCACGACCCGGCCCTGGGAGTCGGTCAGGCGACCGTCCTCCAGGATCTGCAGCAGCGAGTTGAAGATGTCCGGGTGGGCCTTCTCCACCTCGTCGAAGAGGACGACGGAGAACGGCTTGCGGCGGACCTTCTCGGTCAGCTGGCCGCCCTCTTCGTAGCCCACGTAGCCGGGGGGCGAACCGAAGAGACGCGACACCGTGTGCTTCTCGCTGAACTCCGACATGTCGAGGGAGATCAGCGCGTCCTCGTCACCGAAGAGGAACTCGGCGAGCGCCTTGGACAGCTCGGTCTTACCGACACCGGACGGGCCGGCGAAGATGAACGAACCACCCGGACGCTTCGGGTCCTTCAGACCGGCACGCGTACGGCGGATCGCCTTCGACAGCGCCTTGACGGCGTCGTTCTGGCCGATGACCCGCTTGTGCAGCTCCTCCTCCATGCGGAGCAGGCGGCTGGACTCCTCCTCGGTCAGCTTGAAGACCGGGATGCCGGTGGCCGTGGCGAGGACCTCGGCGATCAGCTCGCCGTCGACCTCGGCGACGACGTCCATGTCGCCGGCCTTCCACTCCTTCTCCCGCTTGGCCTTGGCGGCCAGGAGCTGCTTCTCCTTGTCGCGCAGGGAGGCGGCCTTCTCGAAGTCCTGCGAGTCGATCGCGGACTCCTTGTCGCGGCGGACGCCGGCGATCTTCTCGTCGAACTCGCGCAGGTCCGGCGGAGCGGTCATCCGGCGGATACGCATCCGGGAACCGGCCTCGTCGATCAGGTCGATCGCCTTGTCCGGCAGGAAGCGGTCCGAGATGTACCGGTCGGCCAGGGTGGCGGCCTGGACCAGCGCCTCGTCGGTGATGGAGACGCGGTGGTGCGCCTCGTACCGGTCACGCAGGCCCTTGAGGATCTCGATCGTGTGCGGCAGGGACGGCTCCGCGACCTGGATGGGCTGGAAACGGCGCTCCAGGGCCGCGTCCTTCTCCAGGTGCTTGCGGTACTCGTCCAGCGTGGTCGCACCGATGGTCTGCAGCTCACCACGGGCCAGCATCGGCTTGAGGATGCTCGCCGCGTCGATGGCGCCCTCGGCGGCACCCGCACCGACCAGCGTGTGGAGCTCGTCGATGAACAGGATGATGTCGCCGCGGGTGCGGATCTCCTTGAGCACCTTCTTCAGGCGCTCCTCGAAGTCACCGCGGTAGCGGGAGCCGGCGACCAGCGCGCCGAGGTCCAGGGTGTAGAGGTGCTTGTCCTTGAGGGTCTCGGGCACCTCGCCCTTGACGATGGCCTGAGCGAGACCCTCGACGACGGCGGTCTTGCCGACGCCGGGCTCACCGATCAGGACCGGGTTGTTCTTCGTACGGCGGGACAGCACCTGCATGACCCGCTCGATCTCCTTCTCGCGCCCGATGACCGGGTCGAGCTTGGACTCACGAGCGGCCTGGGTGAGGTTCCGGCCGAACTGGTCGAGGACCAGGGACGTCGAGGGGGTGCCCTCGGCAGGCCCGCCGGCGGTGGCGGTCTCCTTGCCCTGGTAACCGGAGAGCAGCTGGATGACCTGCTGCCGCACCCGGTTGAGATCTGCGCCCAGCTTGACCAGGACCTGGGCGGCGACGCCCTCGCCCTCACGGATCAGGCCGAGCAGGATGTGCTCCGTGCCGATGTAGTTGTGGCCCAGCTGAAGGGCCTCGCGGAGCGACAGCTCCAGGACCTTCTTGGCACGGGGTGTGAAGGGGATGTGGCCCGAGGGAGCCTGCTGGCCCTGGCCGATGATCTCCTCCACCTGCTGGCGGACCGCCTCGAGCGAAATCCCGAGGCTCTCAAGGGCCTTGGCGGCGACACCCTCACCCTCGTGGATCAGGCCCAGGAGGATGTGCTCGGTGCCGATGTAGTTGTGGTTGAGCATCCGGGCTTCTTCCTGAGCCAGGACGACAACCCGCCGCGCGCGGTCGGTGAACCTCTCGAACATCGTTAATCGCTCCTCAGAGCGGTCAGGCAGTGGGGGGAACTTCCCCTCCCTGTCCTTCCGCAGCTTAGTCCCGCAAGCGGGGACCGCTCATTCCAACTGCCGACACCGTCCTTGGCCTCCTGACCCCGACTGCCGACATCTGCTCCAACCCGATGGTGCGAGACGATGTTCCCGCAGGCCAGGTGGTTACCCTCACCATCAGTACGCCGATGGCGAACGTGAGACGCCCTTTCCTGCGTGTCGCCCCCTCCCACTAGGGATGTCTTACCCGCTGGGACTGACACTCCATGCCGCGCGCACCGGTTCCCTCAGCTACGGGCGAACAACCTTGCGCCCCCGCGTACGCCCACACGCCCCCTTTTCCGGAACTCTGCGCGTCCATGTGAACACCCAGCGTAACTCTCGCCTCTTCGGACCGTTGCACTCGGCATGGTTGGCTCAGTCCCCCTTCCCCGTCGGCCGCTCGGCCCGGACGACCGGGTCCGCGGCTGGTACGAGAACGAACTGGGGTGGGCGACGGTGCCCGGCGAGCCGGTACGACTTTTGGCGGGCGTGCGCTTCGACGTCCTGGACGTGCCGGCCGAGGCGGGTCACGCGGCGCTGCGGCGCCTGGCGCCGGGCTCTCCGGTGGCCGTGCGGGGTGACCGGATGCGGCTGCTGGTGGCCGCGGGCAGCGCGGAGGAGTTGCCGGGGATCCTGCGGTGGCTGGAGTGGGGGGCGCTGCCGCTGGACCTGACCGCGATCGGGGCGGGCGGCGTCATCGAGGCGCCCTTGCCTCCGGGCCCGGAGCCCTCAGGGGGTGTACAGGGGGCCGCCGTGTGGGTGCGGCCCCCCATGGCCGGGCGCGAGGTCGAGGCCTCGCTGCCGACGGTGTCGGCCTTGGGGGGCGGTGGGGGCGCCCCCGATCTGGTGCGGCTGGTGGACACGCTGGCGACGCACTGTCACCGTGTCCGGCTGCGGCGCTCGTGCGCTCAGGCGTTGGCCTTCTCGTAGGCCTCGCGAATGGACGCGGGAACACGGCCACGGTCATTGACCTCGTAACCGTTCTCCTTCGCCCACGCGCGGATCTGCGCGGTGTCCTGGCTGCCACCGGTAGCGGCGCGCGCCTTTCCGCGTCCGCCCGAAGCACGGCCTCCGGTACGACGACCGCCCTTCACATAAGGGTCGAGAAGGCCGCGCAGCTTGTCCGCATTGGCCGTCGTGAGATCGATCTCGTAGGTCTTGCCGTCCAGCGCGAACGTCACGGTCTCGTCCGCCTCGCCGCCGTCGAGGTCGTCGACAAGAAGGACCTGAACCTTCTGTGCCACCGGATTTCCTTTCATCGATAACGTGAGGGCCGGGGGTCGGCGGCGTCCGCCGTTTCACCGCCCCCTGTTATATGCAGTACTGCAGTACGTCGGAAAGCAAACCGCTTTCGCTGGAAAAACACAAACCCTCGGGAGAGACCTGTGGCCGGGCCTGCGCCCGGAAACGTACGCGTTTCGGACATAGGGCACTCGGACAAGGCCGATCGGTCCGGAATGGACTCGGCGATCACAGATGCAGAAGCATCCGGCTGTTGCCCAAGGTGTTCGGTTTCACTCGTTCGAGTCCGAGGAACTCCGCGACGCCCTCGTCATAGGAACGAAGGAGCTCCGCGTAGACATCGGTGTCGACCGGCGTCTCGCCGATCTCCACGAAGCCGTGCTTGCCGAAGAAGTCCACTTCGAAGGTCAGGCAGAAAACACGTCGAACGCCGAGCCAGCGCGCGGTGTGCAGCAACTTCTCCAACAACTGGTGACCGACGCCGGCGCCCTTCAGCCCCGGCTTCACCGCGAGAGTGCGCACTTCCGCGAGGTCTTCCCACATCACGTGCAGGGCGCCGCAGCCGACCACCTCGGCGTTGTCGTCGCGTTCGGCGACCCAGAACTCCTGGATGTCCTCGTAAAGCGTCACCGTCGCTTTGTCGAGCAGGATGCCCCCGCGGACGTACGCGTCAAGGAGACGGCGCACGGCGGGGACATCGCTGGTCCGGGCCCGGCGGACGGTGATGGCTTTAGCGCTGACTTCGGGGCTCTGTGCTGACATGTGCGGACGCTATCGCCCGCCGGTCTCCGTTGCCGAGCCGGGGTTCTCGCCGGGACTCCCCGCTTGTGCGGGTTCCGATGTTTCCGGACCTTGGACGATGCGTACCGCGTCACGGAGGGCCTGTCGCTGTTCGTCGCTCATCATCCCGAAGAACGCGACGAGAGCGGCGGCGGGGTTGTCGCTCTGCGCCCAGGCGTCGTTCATCAGGGCGGCGGCGTAGGCGGCCCGGGTGGAGACGGCCTCATATCGATAGGCCCGGCCTTCCGCCTCACGGCGCACCCAGCCCTTCTGATGGAGATTGTCCAAAACGGTCATCACCGTGGTGTACGCGATGGACCGTTCCCGCTGAAGGTCTTCCAGGACTTCTCGAACGGTCACCGGGCGGTTCCACTTCCACACCCGCGTCATGACCGCGTCTTCGAGTTCTCCCAATGGGCGAGGCACACCTCAGAACAATAGTGGTAGATCCCACCAATGGCGTGCCGAACCGGCACTTTTCTCTACAAACGCGAACAAAAGGGGCGTACGGCTCCCGGACTGCGGGAGCCGTACGCCCTGGAGCGCGTGCCTGGGATCAGGCGTCGGTCTTCGGGGAGGCCGGGCGGGCGTCCGCGCGCGCGAGGGCCGCGTCGACGGCCGCGTCCTCCTTGGCCTTGTTGGCCCCGCCCTGGGTCTTGACGATCACCCTGATCACGCCGATGAAGAACACGGCCATGACGACCGGCGGCACGAGCGCGGAGACATAGTCCATGGATCCAGAGTAGCCAGGGCGGAAGGGGACATAGGGGCGGGGTCGGTATGCCGGAGGACGCCCTGGTGGCGCTCTCTCAGCCGACCGCGAGCCGCTGGCCGGGGTTGGCGGGCGGCGGGCTCGGCTTGCGGCGCGGGAAGACCTCACCCGGCGTGGGGATGGGTCGGCGCGCGGGCTGGGGCTCCGAGGGCTTCGCGGGGACGGGCCCGGGACCGGGACGGGGTGCGGCCGGCTTCTCGGCGGGTTTCTTCTTCGGTTCCTCCGTCGGCCCCTCGGTCGCCACGGCGACCTGACCGCCGGCCTCCCCGCCGACAGCGCCGGAGAGGCCTCCAGGCAGGGCCAGGAGGCGCGTACGGGACGCCGGCACCACAGCCACCGCCGGGGCGTCCCGGTGCGCCGTACGGCGCGCCAGGCGGGCGCGTACGTCCTGTTCGGCGAGAACCTGGCAGCGGTCCAGGAGGGCTGCGGCCGTCGGATTGCCGCGCAGGGCGCGCAGAGCGGCGAGGTCGTCGGGGCCGGGGAGGTGGCCGGCGCCCAGCACCTCCTCCAGGAGCGTGAGGTAGCCGGCTGCGGTGCCGGGGAGGGCGGCGCGGTACCGGGCGAGGTCGGCCACCAGGAAGGCCCGCAGCCGGGCGGCCTCGCGCACCGCCTCGTCGAGGGACTCGGCGAGGCGGTGGCAGTCCTGGACGTCCTCGGCCGAGGCGGGACCGGGGTGAAGGGCGAGGGCGAGGGCGCGGCGGAGCACACGCAGCTCCTCCGCGCCGAACACCATGCCGCCGCGGGATCCGTATGGCGTGGGCATGCGGCGACGATACGCGCTAATCAGACAAATTCGACATAAGGGGCGACTGTGGCGCGCCCGATTCCACCCACTGGCCTGCACCGGCTCACCCACGCGAGGTCGGGCACCTCGGGCGCGCGGGGGTTGTGCGCCTCGGGCGCGCACGCGGGGTTGTCGTCTCAGGCACGCGCGGGGTTGTGCACCTCGGGCATGCGGGGCTTGTGCGCCTCGGGCACGCGCGGGCTTGCGCGCCTCAGGCACCTGGGGGTGTGCGCTTCACCCGCGCTGGCTTGCGCACCTCGGACACGCGGGGTTGTGCGTCTCGGGCACGCGCGCGAGGTTGTGCGTCTCAGGCACGCGGGGTTCTGCGCTTCACCCGCGCGGGCTTGCGCGCCTCGGGCAGGCGCGGGCTTGCGCGCCTCAGGCAGGCGCGGGCTTGCGCACCTCAGGCACGCTGGGGTTGTGCGTCTCAGGCACGCGCGGGCTTGCGCGACCTGCCGCCGGGGCTCCTGTGGCCTGCCCGCGCCGGCCCCTGCGCGTACTCGCGGGAGGTCCGGCGGTCTTGCCTGTGCAGGGCTTGCGCGGGCACGCGTGCGTGGAGCTGTGCCGGCCCGCGCCACCCGCTCACGTGCGCGACACGTTTCGCTCGTAGACCAGTCGCAGGCCGATCAGGGTCAGCCACGGCTCGTGCTCGTCGATCACCGAGGACTCGCCCAGCACCATCGGCGCCAGGCCGCCCGTCGCGATCACCGTCACGTCGTCCGGGTCGTCCGCGAGCTCCCGCGCCATCCGGCTCACGACGCCGTCGACCTGGCCCGCGAAGCCGTAGACGATGCCGGCCTGCATCGCCTCGACCGTGTTCTTGCCGATCACGCTGCGGGGGCGGGCCACCTCGATCTTGCGCAGTTGCGCGGCCTTGACGCCGAGGGCCTCGACGGAGATCTCGATGCCGGGGGCGATGACACCGCCGACGTACTCCCCGCGCGCGCTGATCGCGTCGAACGTCGTCGCCGTGCCGAAGTCGACGACGATCGCGGGGCCGCCGTAGAGCTCGTTGGCGGCGACCGCGTTGATGATGCGGTCGGCGCCGACCTCCTTGGGGTTGTCGAAGAGGATCGGCACGCCCGTCTTCACGCCGGGTTCGACGAGCACCGCGGGCACGTCGCCGTAGTAGCGGCGGGTCACCTCGCGCAGTTCGTGCAGCACCGACGGGACGGTCGCGCAGATCGCGATGCCGTCGATGCCGTCGCCCAGCTCCACCCCGAGGAGCGGGTGCATGCCCATCAGGCCCTGGAGGAGGACCGCGAGCTCGTCGGCCGTACGGCGGGCGTCCGTCGAGATCCGCCAGTGCTCGACGATGTCCTCACCGTCGAACAGGCCGAGCACGGTGTGCGTGTTCCCCACGTCGATCGTCAGCAGCATGGCCGGTTCCCGCTCCTACTCCGCCGCTCGCAGGTCCAGGCCGATGTCGAGGATCGGCGAGGAGTGGGTCAGGGCGCCGACGGCCAGGAAGTCGACGCCGGTGTCGGCGTACGCCTTGGCGTTGTCCAGGGTGAGCCGGCCCGACGCCTCCAGCAGCGCGCGCCCGCCGACGATGCCGACGGCCTCCGCGCACTCGCCCGGCGTGAAGTTGTCCAGCAGGATCAGGTCGGCGCCGGCGTCCACGACCTCGCGCAGCTGGTGCAGGGTGTCGACCTCGACCTCGATCGGCACGTCCGGGAAGGCCTCCCGTACGGCCTGGAAGGCCTGGGCGACGCCGCCGGCGGCGACCACGTGGTTGTCCTTGACCAGGGCCGCGTCGGAGAGCGACATGCGGTGGTTGACGCCTCCGCCGCAGCGGACGGCGAACTTCTCCAGCGAGCGCAGCCCCGGCGTGGTCTTGCGGGTGTCACGCACGCGTGTCTTGGAGCCCTCCAGGACGTCCGCCCACGCGCGCGTGGCGGTGGCGATGCCCGACAGGCGGCACAGCAGGTTGAGGGCGCTGCGCTCGGCGGTGAGGAGGTCACGCGTGCGCGTGGTGACCGACAGCAGCTTCTGGCCGGCTTCCACTCGGTCGCCGTCCTCGACGTGCCGCTCGACCTCGAACTCGTCCGTGCAGACGACCGAGATCACCGCCTCGGCGACCCTGAGGCCCGCCACCACGCCGGCCTCGCGCGCGGTGAAGTCGGCGGTGGCCACGGCCTCCTCGGGGATGGTCGCGACCGTGGTCACGTCCACGCCGTGGTCCAGGTCCTCCTGGATGGCGACGTTGGCGATGTCCTCGACCTCGATCGGGTCGAGCCCGGCGTCGGCCAGGAGCTGGGCGAGCGCGGGGTCGAGCCCGCACTCCAGGTATTCCTCGTCGCCGTCGATGCCGGCGTCGGCGCCACAGGCACAGCCGTCGCCGCAGCCGCCGCTCTGGACGAGGGGAAGGTCCTCGGGGGTGCTCACTTGTGTCACTGCTCCTGCTGGTGCTGCCGGGTCGGGGGGAAGTCTGCGGTATCGGTGGTGTGTACGGCGAGCGTCCGGTCCGCATTCAGCCGTACGACGATGTGACGGCGCCAGTCGGTGTCGTCGCGGTCGGCGTGGTCCTCGCGCCAGTGGCAGCCGCGGGTCTCCTGCCGCAGCCGCGCGGCGGCGACCAGGACCCGGGCCACGCACAGGAGGTTGGTGGCCTCCCAGGTGTCGACGCCGGGCTCGGCGGTCTTGCCGTTCTCGTCGAGGGCGTCGCGGGCCTCGGTGTGCAGCCGCTGGAGCTGGTCCGCGGCCTTCTCCAGGGAGTCGGCGGAGCGCAGGACGCCGGCGCCCTCCGTCATGATCCGCTGGATAGCGAAGCGGGCCTCGGGCGTGAGGAGCGGGTGCGCGGGCCTCTCGGGGTGATCGACCGGTGCGGGCACACGCGCGTGGAGGCCGTCGTCCGCCCCGCTCGCCGCGATGTCGGCGGCGATGCGCTCGGCGTAGACGAGGCCCTCCAGGAGGGAGTTGGAGGCGAGCCGGTTCGCGCCGTGCACGCCGGTGCACGCGACCTCGCCGCACGCGTACAGGCCGGGGACGGTGGTGCGGCCGTGGGAGTCGGTGCGCACGCCTCCGGAGGCGTAGTGGGCGGCCGGAGCGACCGGGACGGGCTCGGTGACCGGGTCGATGCCGTTGGCGCGGCAGGCGGCGAGGATCGTCGGGAAGCGGTGCTCCCACATCTCGGCGCCGAAGTGGCGGGCGTCGAGGAACATGTGCTCGGCGTCCTGCTCCTGCATGCGGCGCATGATGCCCTTGGCGACGATGTCGCGGGGGGCGAGTTCGGCCAGCTCGTGCTGCCCGAGCATGAAGCGCACGCCGTCGGCGTCGACCAGGTGGGCACCCTCCCCGCGCACCGCCTCGGAGACGAGGGGCTGCTGGCCCTCCGCGTCGGGGCCGAGGAACAGCACCGTCGGGTGGAACTGGACGAATTCGAGGTCGCTGACCTCCGCGCCGGCGCGCAGGGCGAGGGCCACGCCGTCGCCCGTGGACACGGACGGGTTGGTGGTGGCGGAGAAGACTTGGCCCATGCCGCCGGTCGCGAGGACGACCGCGGGGGCGTGCACGGCGCCCACGCCGTCGTGCTGGCCCTCGCCCATGACGTGCAGGGTCACGCCTGCGGTGCGGCCGTCGGCGTCGGTGAGGAGGTCCAGGACGAGCGCGTTCTCGATCGTGCGCACTCCACGCGCGCGTACGGCCTCGACGAGCGCGCGGGAGATCTCCGCGCCGGTCGCGTCGCCGCCGGCGTGCGCGATGCGGCGGCGGTGGTGGCCGCCCTCGCGGGTGAGTTCCAGCCCTCCTTCGGAGGACTCGTCGAAGTGGGCGCCGGTCTCGATGAGGCGCCGTACGGCGTCGGGGCCCTCGGTGACGAGGATGCGCACGGCGTCCTCGTCGCACAGGCCCGCGCCGGCGACCAGCGTGTCGTCCAGGTGCTGTTCCGGCGTGTCGCCCTCGCCGAGGGCCGCGGCGATGCCGCCCTGCGCCCAGCGGGTGGAGCCGTCGTCCAGGCGGGCCTTGGTGACGACGACCGTCGTCAGGCCCGCGGCCTCGCAGCGCAGGGCGGCGGTCAGGCCGGCGACTCCGGAGCCGACGACCACGACGTCCGCGGAGATGGACCACCCGGGCGCGGGCGCGTGCAGTCGTATGCCTGTGCTGGTCACGAGGCGGCTCCGAAGGTGAGGGGAAGGTTGTCGATCAGCCGGGTCGTCCCGACCCGGGCGGCGACCGCGAGGACGGCCTCGCCGGTGAACTCGTCCCCGATCTCGGTGAAGTCGGACGGGTCGACGAGCGCCAGGTAGTCCAGCTCCAGCGGCGGGTTCAGCCGGGCGGCCTCGTCGAGGACGAGGCGGGCGGCGGCGCGGACGGCCGCGGCGGCGCCGGGGACGGCCTTGGCGACGGCGTGCGCGTCGGCGGCCGCGCGGGACTCGCCTATGGCGCTGAGCGCCTCGGCACGCGCGTGCGTGGCGGGCACCTCACGCGCGCGTGCCCGCAGCGCCTCCTGCGCGGCGTGCCGGTCGCGGCCCGCGAACAGCGCCTGGGAGAGCGCGAGCGCGGTGCGCCGCTCGGCCGGGGAGAGGTAGCGGTTGCGGCTGGACAGGGCCAGTCCGTCGTCCTCGCGCACGGTCGGTACGGCGACGATCTCGAGGCCGAAGTTCAGGTCCCGCACCATGCGGCGGATCAGGGCGAGCTGCTGGGCGTCCTTCTGCCCGAACAGGGCCGCGTCCGGCCGGGTGAGGTGCAGCAGCTTGGCGACGACGGTGAGCATGCCGTCGAAGTGGCCGGGGCGCGAGGCGCCCTCCAGGCGCTCCCCCATGGGGCCCGCGCTGATGCGGACCTGGGGCTCGCCGCCCGGGTAGACCTCGTCCACGGATGGGGCGAACACCGCGTCCGCGCCGGCCTGTTCGGCGATCTTGACGTCGGCGTCCAGGGTGCGCGGGTAGCGGTCGAGGTCCTCGCCCTTGCCGAACTGCAGCGGGTTGACGAAGACCGTGACGACGACTTCGCCGTCCGGTCCGGCGATCTCGCGGGCCGTGCGGATCAGGGTGGCGTGGCCCTCGTGCAGGGCGCCCATCGTCATCACGACGGCCCGGCGGCCCGCACGCGCGCGTGCGTGCAGTTCGTCGGCGGTGCGCAGCAGGGTCGTGGTCATCCGGCATCTCCCTCGGCGCCGTCGGTCCCGTTGGCGAGTACCCCGAGGAGGTCCTCGGCGAGCTCCGGCTTGAGCAGTCCGTGGGCGAGCGCGCGGTCGGCGGTCGCCCGCGCCATCGCCAGATAGCCGCCCACGGTCTGCGGCGCGTGCTTGCGCAGTTCGGTGACGTGCGCGGCGACCGTGCCGGCGTCCCCGCGCGCGACGGGGCCGGTGAGGGCCGCGTCGCCGGAGCGCAGCGCGTTGTCGAGAGCGGCGCCGAGCAGCGGGCCCAGCATCCGGTCGGGGGCCTCGACGCCGGCCGCGCGCAGCAGCTCCATGGACTGGGCGACCAGCGTGACCAGGTGGTTGGCGCCCAGGGCGAGGGCCGCGTGGTAGAGCGGCCGGTTCTCCTCGGCGATCCACTCCGGTTCGCCGCCCATTTCGATGACGAGGGCCTCGGCGGCCAGCCGCAGCTCCTCGGGCGCGGTGACGCCGAAGGAGCAGCCGGCCAGGCGCTGGACGTCCACGGGGGTGCCGGTGAAGGTCATCGCCGGGTGCAGGGCCAGCGGCAGCGCGCCCGCGCGCAGGGCGGGGTCCAGGACGCGCGTGCCGTACCGCCCGGAGGTGTGCACGAGCAGCTGGCCGGGGCGTACGGCGCCGGTCTCGGCGAGGCCTTCGACTAGTCCGGGCAGGGCGTCGTCGGGGACGGTGAGCAGGACCAGGTCGGCGCGCTGGAGGACCTCGGCGGGCGGCACGAGCGGCACGTCGGGCAGCATCAGCGCGGCCCGCCGCCGGGAGGCGTCGGAGACGCCGGAGACGGCGACCGGACGGTGTCCGGCGAGCTGCAGGGACGCGGCGAGCGCGGGGCCCACGCGGCCGGCGCCGACGACGCCGACGGTGAGCCGCGCGGGGCGGTCCCTGGGGTCTGGCTGTTGGACTGTACTCACGCGACGGCGGCCTTCCCGTTCCAGTCCGCTCTGGGTACCGGACGATTTCTCGTCATGTTAACGCGATCGGTTCGCGGGACGTCCCGTTGTCCACAGGCTGTGGGTTTCCGGGGGACGGCGGGCGGAGTTCTGGCCGCGGGAAATGGGCGTGCCCCGCGCGCGGGGGCCACGGCATGATCCGGAGCATGACGGACACGGCGGAACAGAGCACGGAACAGTCGGCGCGGGAGCGGTTGCGGGAGCGGCGGTGGGCCGCCCACCGGACGGCGCGGCGCGTCCTGTCGCGCGCGGGCTTCCGCAGGACCCTCCGCGAACAACTGGCACTGCTCCAGGACGCGGCACCGCAGGTGTACGACCTGGATGAACCCGGGGACATGTACGGCAACCGGGTCGTCGCGGCCCTGGAGGAGCGCGTCGCCGCGCTGCTGGGCACGGAGTCCGCCGCGTTCTTCCCGACAGGCACGATGGCCCAGCAGGTCGCCCTGCGCTGCTGGGCGGGCCGCACCGGCAGTCCCACCGTCGCACTGCACGCGCTGGCCCACCCCGAGGTGCACGAACGGGACGCGTTCAGCCTGGTCAGCGGCTTGCGCCCGGTCCACCTGACCAGCGAAGCCCGGCCGCCGACGGCCGACGAGGTGCGCGACGTCGCCGAGCCCTTCGGGGCGCTGATGCTGGAGCTGCCCCTCAGGGACGCCGGTTTCCTGCTGCCCTCCTGGGAGGAGCTCACGGAGGTCGTGGAGGCGGCGCGCGAGCGCGACGCGGTGGTGCACTTCGACGGCGCGCGCCTGTGGGAGTCCACCGTCCACTTCGGCCGCCCCCTGGACGAGATAGCGGGCCTGGCCGACAGCGTCTACGTCTCGTTCTACAAGTCCCTCGACGGCTTCGGCGGCGCCGCACTCGCCGGCCCGAAGACGCTGGTGGAGGAGGCGAAAACCTGGCGGCACCGCTACGGCGGCATGGTCTTCCAGCAGTTCCCCACCGCCCTGTCGGCCCTCGTCGGCCTGGAGCGGGAGCTGCCCCGGCTGCCGCGGTACGTCGCCCACGCGCGCGTGGTGGCCGGCGCGCTGCGCGAGGGCTTCGCCGAGGCGGGCGTGCCGTGGGCGCGCGTGCACCCCGGGGAGCCGCACACCCACGAGTTCCAGGTCTGGCTGCCGTACGACACGGACGTGCTCGACGAGGCGGCGGTGCGGCAGGCCGAGGAGACGGGGACGCTGCTCTTCGGCGTTCCCTGGGACCGGCGCGGGCCGGACCTCGGCGTCACCGAGGTCACCGTACGCGCCGACGGTCTGGAGTGGACGGCGGGCGACGTGAAGGCGGCGGTCGCCGACTTCGTCGTACGGGTGAACGGCGTGACGGCGGAGGTCAGCGGTTAGACCGCGGACGCGGGTCGGGCAACCGGCCCAGGGCCCGCCGGATCCGTCCGCGGGCCGGGCGGCCCGCGAGGACCGCGTGGAACTGGTGGCGGTCGCGCAGTTCGCGGATCACCTGCCAGTCGTGGGCGCCGGGCGCCGGCGGGGCGGACTCGCCGTGCCGCCGGGCTCGGTAGGCGTCGAGGGCGTACTGCTGGGTGATGCTCATGGCCGGTTCCTCTTCGAAGACGTGGGAAAAGGGATCCGGAAGGCTCCGCGGTTGCCCCGGCGACCCCAGGCTGCGCCCGGCCGGTGCGCCGTGTCGCGTC
>NZ_JBNCAQ010000062.1:0-24201 GCF_049808595.1 Streptomyces aurantiaciflavus
CCGCCGGCGGGTCCGGTGCTGGCCCGCAGGGAGATCGGGGGTGCGAGGAGGTGGTGCCGGGGCGGCGCGGTGGGATGGTCGAGCCGTTCGACGAGCAGGTCGACGGCTCGGCGGCCCATCTCCTCCGCCGGCACGTCCGCCGCGGTCAGCTGCGGGGTCACCGTCTCCGCCCACCGGCCGGCCACGACCCCCGTGACGGAGAAGTCGCGCGGCACATGGCGGCCGGCCTGGGCGAGCCCCCGGTACAGGCCCCCCAGGGCGGCCTCGTTCAGCGTGACCACAGCGGTGGTGGCCGGGTCGTCGTGCAGGATCCGCTCCATGCACGCCTGACCCGAGGCGGCGTCGTCCCCGCAGCAGTACGTCCGCACCGTCAGCCCGCGCTCGGCCGCGGCCTTGGTGAAGCCCTCCAGGCCCCGGTGCGCGGACTCGTACCCCGCCCGCAGCAACTGCTCGGGACGGTTGACGAAGGCGACCCGGCCGTGGCCGAGATCCGCCAGATGGTGCACGCAGGCCGCCGCCAGCGCGGTGTGGTCCAGACCCACCCACCAGCCGTCCTCCGGGCGGGCGGTACGGCCGATGGCGACCGCGGGGAAGCCGAGTGCGGCCAGGTGATCGACCCTGTCGTCCGCCAGCCTGATCTCCATCAGGATCGCCCCGTCGACCCGCCGCTCCCCCAGCAGCCGCTGGAACGAGCGGTCGCTGTCCACCCCGCTCGGCGACAGCAGCACGTCGTAGTCGTGGGCCGCGGCGGCCTCCACCACACTGCCGATGAAGTCCAGCTGCATCCCGGTGTAGTGGTTCCCGGCCGGCGGGAAGACCAGCCCGATCGTGCTGGTCCGGCCGTTGGCCAGCGCCCGCGCACTCGCGTTGGGCCGGTAACCCAGCTCGTCGATCACCCGCTGGATCTTCTGACGGGTGTCCTCGGACACGGGCCGCTTGCCGCTGAGCGCGTACGACACCGTGCTCCGCGAGACACCAGCCCGCTGGGCAATCTCACCGATGTTCACGGGCACTCCTTGCTCGAACCGGTTCGACACTCCGCAGGTGGGAAAGGCGTGCGACTGCGAGGGCGCGACGGAAACGGGAAGCGATGGCCGGCTTGTCGAACCGGTTCGCGTGAAGTGAAGGTAGGAACAGGCCCCCCGCTTGTCAACACCCCTGACCGCATTCCCACGACCTCCGCTTGAGGTCCGCAGATCTTCGCGTCGAAGGGATTGCTGGCCAAGCGTCCTGGTGCTAGCTTCGCGAACCGGTTCGATGAAGCGATCCTTCCGACAACCGCGAACCCACTACCCCCACAGCCCTACAAGCACGCACATGGTCGCCACCACCGTCTCGCATGAGCCGTGACTTCTGAGACACCGCGATCGAACCGATTCGACTCACATCGACTCGCATGTGCCTCATGGAAACCGCCCGCGGTAAGGCCGCCGAGCGGGGTGGGCCGACCGGAACCCGTTACTCGAGGATTGAGGACGCAATCCATGCCATCCGCTGACAGATCCGCCCGGCGCCGCGCCCCGGCCGCCGTGGCCTTGACTCTCGGCGCGGGCCTGCTGGCGGCGCCCGCCGTCCCCGCACAGGCGGCCGATACGCCCCAGCCCGCCGCCCGCTACACGTTCGACCAGGACGACCTCGTCTCCGGCAAGATCACTGACAGTTCCGGCAACGGCCTCACGGCGAGCCTGGTGAACGGCTCGACCGCTCAGTCCGTAGCAGGCACGGACGGAGGCAAGGCGCTGTCCCTGCCCGGCGGGGCGACCGACTCCAATGGCGCGTACGTCCGCCTGCCCCGCGAGGTGATCGGCAGCGCAAGCGACCTGACGGTCTCCGCGCGCGTGAAGTGGAGTGGCGACAAGTCATCCTGGCAGCGGATCTTCGATCTGGGCACCAACACCACCAAGTACCTCTTCACCACCCCGTACAACGGCGACGGGGTGTTGCGCACCGCCGTGACCACCGGCGGAGGAGGCGCGGAGGCACAGGTCTCCGGATACACGCCGCTTCCGGCGGACCAGTGGCGGACGATCACCGTCACCCTCGACAGCGGCGCCGGCCGGCTCACCACCTACCTCGACGGCGTGGCGGTCTCCTCCGCCGCGACCGGTGTCAAGGCCAGGGACCTGCTGGACAGTTCGGCCACCGCCGCCGGCTACATCGGCAAGTCCTTCTGGCCGGACCCGCTGCTCAAGGGCGCGATCGACGACTTCACCGTGTGGCACTCGGCGCTCAGCCCCGAGCAGGTGGCGGGCACGGTCGGGAACGTGCCCACGCTCCAGCAGCTCTCGCAGACGTCCTTCGAGGCCCGTACGACGTCCGGGACGGCCCCGTCCCTGCCCACGGCCGTCCGCTCGTCCTTCTCCGACGGCTACGACCGCGACACACCGATCGCCTGGGACGCCGTACCGTCCGAGAAGTACGCCCAGCCAGGGACGTTCACCGTGGCGGGAACGGCGGCCGGACGCGCCGTGAAGGCGACCGTCACCGTGGTCCGCGAGGGGCAGCTCACCGTCGACCTCACCTCGGACACCGGCACGTTCCACGGCGGCGCCTCCGGCACTCTCTACGGCGTGTACGGACCGGACGTCCCCACCAACAACCTCATCGAGGGCATGGGTCTGCGCACGGTCTCCACCAAGGCGCAGGACGGCCCGCAGCACCCCGGTGCCGACGCGCTGGAGGTGGTGAAGCCGCTGGCCGACTCCACCGACGGCGACGTGTACATCTACATGACCGACATCCACCGCGGGTTTCCCTACGAGTGGCCGGGCGACACCCCCGCGGAGAAGCTGAAGCTCTATCGGGAGAAGATCGCCGGACAGGTCGACCAGGTCCTGCGACTGCCGAAGGAGTACCAGGACAACATCGTGTTCGTGCCGTTCAATGAGCCGGAAGGCAACATGTTCGGCACCGGCGAGTGGAGCTACAACAGGGTCAGCTGGCTCAACGACCCCGACGACTACCTCGCCGCCTGGGACGACGCCTACAAGCTCATCAAGGACAGGATGCCCGGCGCCCGCATCGCCGGCCCCAACACCAGCGTCCTGTTCGACCAGGTGAAGGGCTTCCTCGCCCACACCCTGGCCGCCGACACGCTCCCCGACGTGATCACCTGGCACGAGCTCAGCCACCCGGAGGCGGTGCGCCAGAGCGTCGCCAAGTACCGGGCGTGGGAGAAGGAGCTGTTCAAGGGCACCGACAAGGAGGGCACCCAGCTCCCGATCAACATCAACGAGTACGCCTTCAACTACCACACCTCCGTACCCGGGCAGATGATCCAGTGGGTGTCCGCGATCGAGGAGTCCAAGGTGGACGCCGACATCGCGTACTGGAACATCGACGGCAACCTCTCCGACTCCGCGGTGCAGTCCAGCCGCGGCAACGGCCAGTGGTGGCTGCTGCACTCGTACGCCTCGATGAGCGGCCACACGGTGAAGGTGACCCCGCCGTTCCCCGGCGAGAACTACACCATGCAGGGCGTGGCCACGCTGGACGAGAAGAAGAAGCAGGCCCGGCTGATCTTCGGCGGCTCCACCGGCAAGGGCCACATCACCTTCGCGGGCGTCCCGAAGAAGGTCTTCGGGGACTCGGTGCACGCCTGGGTGCGCGAGATCGAGTGGAGCGGGCAGGTCGGCGACAGCTCCGGCCCGAAGCTGCTGACGGAGACGAACCTGAAGGTCGGCGACGACGGTACGGTCGCCTTCGGCTTCGGCGACGACGGGCTGCCGAAGCTGAAGGAGTCCTCGGCGTACGAGATCGTCCTCAGCCCGGCCGGGAAAGCGAAGGGCACGCAGTCCCCGCCCGTGCGCTGGCAGGGTTCGTACGAGGCGGAGGATGCCGCCCACACCGGCTCCGGCTACTCGAAGAACGGCCCGGAGGGCTCGCCGCGCGATGTGTCGAAGTTCTACACCTCCGGCGGCTACAACGTGGGCGGCCTGCGCACCGGCTCGGACGTCACGCTCGACTTCACCGTGGACGTGCCCGAGGACGGCACGTACGACCTGAGCGTCTTCGCCAACTCCCTCAACACCTTCGACAAGGTGAAGGAACAGGGCCCTACCAACGTCTTCCTACGGGTGGACGGCACGGCGGACAGCGAGCAGGAGCTCTACCTGCCACTCGGCTACAAGTGGGTGGTGTGGGACCACACCGACACCAAGGTCCACCTCACCAAGGGCAAGCACACCCTCACGCTCGCCGCGAAGAGCCTCGACGGCAAGCGCGCCACCAAGGGCGACGCCATCGTCGACCGCCTCACCCTGTCCTTGCCGGAGGCTTCAGCCGCCACGCAGGTGTACGAGGGCGAACTGGCCTGGCTGAGCGGCGGAGCGCGACCGGTCTACACACTGCCGAAGCAGGCCGGTACTCCCATCACCGGCTCGGGCGCGGCCCGGCTCACGAAGAACCAGGCGGCCACGTTCTGGGTCTACTCCCCCGCCGACCGCGAGGCCACCCTCAGTGTCAACGCCCTCGAGGGCACGGGCGCCCGGCTCTCCGTCAACGGGCAGGACGTGCTGCGGCTGTCGAAGGGCAAGCACAGCGTGGCGGTCTCCCTCTCCGGCGGCGTCAACAAGGTGACCGTGACCGGAGGTTCGTCCACCACCCTTGTCGACCGCCTCACGGTCACACCCACCGACGGCGCCCTCGAGTCGCGTACGTACGAGGCCCAGGACGCCGAACTCGCGGGCTCGGCCACGCTGACCCCGCTGTCTCTTGCCACCGACGGCACGGCGATCACCGGCATCGGCGGCGAGACCGGCAACGGCAACACGGCGACATTCACCGTCCCCGCCGACCGGGCCGGCCTGTACGCGCTGCGGATCCGCTACTCCAACCCCGAGCAGTCCCCGGCCACCCACTACAACCCGGACCCGCTCGCCCGCCACGCCGACATCACCGTCAACGGCGGCGAGATGCGGCGCGTCGGCTTCCCGCACACCTTCCACCAGAACAACTTCTGGGAACTGACCGTCCCGGTCCACCTCAAGAAGGGACAGAACACGATCACCTTCCGCTCCGAGGAGCTGCCCGACTTCGACGGCACCACCTACGCCTCGGACACCTACCCCGGGGTGCTCCTCCGCTCCCGCTACGCACCACTGATCGACCGGATCACCGTCGCGCCGTACGCGCGGGCGGTGCGATGAGGCAAGGCCCGCCCGTAGAGCAGTGACGCTCACGGAGCGTTCGCAGTGAAGTCCGGCCCGATCCGCTCGGGCCGGCTTTACTGCGCCGGTCCTCACTCGGCTCAGATGCCGGACCCGAGGCTGCCTTGTCGCGTCGAGCTGCCTGGGGAAGACCGTCGAGTCTCGTGCCGACCTCCCGGTCCGACGTCTCCCTTGACCACCGAAGTGGTCGATGCCGCCGTGCGTGCGTACGACCGCCGTGACTGGCCGGTCGCCGAGGTGCTCGCGGACCAGGGCCCGCGGTTTCCTCGCCAGGCTGCTGATCGCCGAGTGCGACGACCGGGCGCCCGCCGCCGCTCCGAGCGCCACATCAAGGCGGCCGGCTTCCCGCCGGACATCTCTGCGGGGCTTACTCGACCTCTGTGATGTCCGGCTCGTCGCCGTCCGCCGGCATCCGGGCCTGGAGCCGCTCGGAGCGCAGCCCGCCGTAGCGGGCCCGCACCTCCGCGGTCACCGGCTGAACAACACGCACCGAGCTTGTTCCTCAACCTCCGGCTGTCCTGGCTCATCGATGCCTGAGCAGTCTCACTGAAGGGTGATCGCGGTCGACGATGAGGTACTCAAGCACCCGGGGCGAGGAACTGGCGGGCGCCCCGCAACGTGGTGTGCAGCTTGCGCTGGGTGGCGCGACTGTCGAGGCGGACGTCGAGCGCCCCGGGGAGCGCGCTATTGGCCCGCAGACCCGCAGGCAGCAGGGAGGCGTCGAGCCCGTCACGCTTGGCGATGAGGCTTCCGAGTTCATGACGGCTCACGGCGTCGGCTCCTGCCAGATGATGAATGCCTTTCGCCTCACCGGAAGCGAGTTCCAGCAGGGCGGCGGCCAGGTCGGCGACATGCACGGGGCAGCGGATGTCGTCGGTGAACAGGACGCCGTTTCGGGTACCGGCCACGAGCTCGTGCACCGCGCGTACGTGCGTGGACTGCTGGTCGCCGATGATCAGCGAGGTGCGAGCGATGACGGCATCCGGGTACGCGAAGCGAATCCCTGTCTCCGCTGCGGCCTTGGCTGCGCCGTAGGGGGTGACCGGGTCGGGGAGGCAGGATTCGTCGTAGCGGACGCGGGTGCCGGAAAACACCGCGTCGCTGGATACATGGACCAGGCGGCAGCCGTACTTGGCCGTGGCCATCGCCAGGCGGACAGGGCCTTCGGCTGTGACCGCCCAGTCGGATCCGCCGCTCGTCGCGTTGACGACGAGGCGCGGGGCGGCCTCAGCCACGACCGCTTCGACACACTCGGAGTCCCGCAGGTCAAGGGCGTGCCACGTGACCTCCGGAGTGCTGCCGGGCCTGGTCGCGAAGGTCGCGGCCGTCGCGTGCCCGGCAGCTGCCGCCTGGCGGACCAGCTCTCTGCCCAGGAAACCGCTACCGCCGATGATCAGGATGGTCATGACCTGACACAGTAGGGGATCCTCGCGCTGCTCCAACTTCGCTGAGGCTGCTCAACCACAGTCGGAAACACTGAGCGCTTTCAGCGTGGCCATTGATCGGTGAGGCGCCGGAAGCGTCCGCGGCAGCGGCCGGCTGGTCACTACGGGGCAGCTGCCCTTCCGTCCGTCACCCGCCGGCCGCAGACGTCACGGCGTCACCACGGGGACGCCGTCCGGGCGGCCGGCGAGCAGGGCTGCGATGTGGTCGGCGCAGCGGAGGGCGGCTTCAGCCGTGGCGCGCCGGGTCACGCCGGCGACGTGCGGGGTGAGCAGAGCGTTGGACAGGCCGAACAACGGGGAGGCGAAAGCGGCGTGCTCGTGGGCGAAGGTGTCGACTGCGGCGGCCGCCAGGGGGTGCGCCGGGTCGCGCAGTGCGTCGGCCAGGGCTTGCTCGTCGACGATTGCGCCCCGTGAGGTGTTCAGCAGGATCGAGCCAGGTCGCATCAGCGCCAACTCCGTCCGGCCGATCATTGCCCGGGTCTGCGGAGTCAGCGGAAGGTGCACGGAAATCACGTCGCTGCTGGCCAGGAGGGCGCCAAGGGACTCGGCTCGGCGCACTGCCGCCTCCGCCGGACGACGGGAGAAGCCCTGGACGGCCATGCCGAGCGCGGCCGCCCGCTCGGCCAGCGCCCGGCCGATCCGGCCGAGCCCGAGGATGCCCAGGGTCAGCTCCGACAGCTCAACCGCGGGGGCGGCCGGTCCGCTCCAATGGCCGCGGTGCGCGGCCTCGTTGTGCTCTGACAGGTTCCGGGTCAGGGCAAGGAGCTGGGCCAGAGCGAACTCCGCGACCGCGTTCGCGTTGGAGCCCGGGGTATGGGTGACGGTGACGCCGTGGTGGGTGGCGGCCGCCAGATCAACGTGGTCGGTGCCGGCCCCGGCCCGGCCGATCACCCGCAGCCGGTTGGCCAGTGCCGGATCGGTCGCCGACGCCAGGAACGCGGCGCGCAACGGGACGCCGGCCCGGGACTTCACCGCGTGATAGCCGAGCCCGTCGCGGATGGTCTCGGCTATCAGCGCCGACTCGTCGAAAGCATCGAAGTCGGTGAAGTCCACCCGGCCCGTCCACGCCGCACGCGCGCTCGCATGGTCGGTTACCCGCCGAAGGTTCAGCGTGACGGCCGTCCCATGCCCGAGCAAGCACTCCAGTTCACGATCGAGCAGCTTGCCAGGAGCCGCATCCAGCAACAGAACGCGCATCCAGCCCTCCCTGGGAGTGGTATTCGTGGCGAGGGCTGAGCCGACGGTAGCCGGACAGCCGCGAGATCGTCCGCTTGATCACCCACCTGCGGCGGCCCGACCGTTCGCTGGACTCGCTGCCTTTGCGGGCGATCCACACGCCGACGCGCTTGCCGAGCGCATCCGGCCGGCACCTGCACCGGCAGATCCGCGATGCAAGGCATCGCGCGCATGTACAACCTCAATGTCGCTGGACAGGGTAACTGGCCACCGTGCGGCCGCCGATGCGAACTGCCGGCGAACGAACCGGCCGTCGTCACGGCCGAGTTCGGTTCTTCTGCCGGCGGGCCTGTTTCACCTCCTGGTCGATGGCCCAGGCGTCGGCGACCGGCCCGAGGTGGCCGAGCTTGTCGGGGTTGATGACCGAGCGGATGGTCTGCACCTTTCCGTCGAGTACGTCGAGGGCCAGGATGTGGAGGACTTTGCCGTCCCGGTCGTGGAAGACCGCGCCCGGCTCGCCGTTGATCTCGCGTGGCTCGAAGGTCACGTCGATCCGGGCCATCAACGGGTAGACGGAGGCGAGCAGCCGGGCCACGTTCTCGGCGCCGACGACGGCCCTGGCCAGCTGCGGGGCCTTGCCGCCGCCGTCCCCGACCAACTGCACGTCGGCAGCCAGCAGGTTCTGCAGCCCGCTCACATCGCCGTTTTTCAGCGCGTCGAAGAATCTCGTCGCCAGCTGCTGCCGCTCTTGACGATCCGCCTCGAACCGGGGCCGTCCGGCCCGTATGTGCCGCCGTGCCCGCACCAGCAACTGCCGGCATGCCGCTTCCGACCGCCCTACCGCCGCGGCGATCTCGTCGAACCCGAAGGCGAACACCTCACGCAGCACGAACACCGAGCGCTCCAGCGGGCTGAGCCGCTCCAGGAGCAGCAGCGCCGCCATCGAGACCGAGTCGGCCAGCTCCGCCGAGCGTTCCGGGTCCTGGTACGGATCGCTGAGCAGCGGCTCGGGGAGCCACGGTCCGACGTACTCCTCGCGCCGCACCCGAGCGGAACGCAGCACGTCGATCGAGATCCTGGTCACCGTGGCGGACAGGAACGCCTTGGCCGACGTGGGCCGGGTCGCCGAGTTGTCGAAGCGCAGCCATGTCTCCTGCACCGCGTCCTCGGCCTCGCCCACGCTGCCCAGAATCCGGTAGGCGATCGAGAACAGCAGCGGCCGCAGCTCCTCGAACTCCTCGACCTTGCTCACGCCGACTCCCCCTTCGAGATCCTCCCGCCCGGCCGTGCCGGCCGACGCGAGCGCCTTCCGATGATCATCCGTTCCGGCAGCGGACCGGGGCAGCACCCCGTTTTGGCAGGCCGGCACCCACTCCCGGGCCCGGAACGTGTCCGCCGCTCAGTCGCTCAGTGGAACTGCCCGACCACGTAGTCGCCGGCCGGCTGCTGGGTGATGACGTTCAACCGGTTCACCGTGTTCATGAAGGAAACCAGCATCACCAGAACGGTGAGCTGCTCCTCGTCGTAGTGCTCGGCGGCACGCGCCCACACCTCGTCGCTGACCCCGCCGGCCGCGTCCGCGACCCGGGTTCCCTGCTCCGCCAGCTCCAGCGCGGCACGTTCGGCCTCGGTGAAGACCGTGGCCTCCCGCCACGCCGCCAGCAGGTGCAGCCGAACCGACGTCTCGCCGGCTGCGGCGGCCTCCTTGGTGTGCATGTCGATGCAGACGGCGCAGCCGTTGATCTGGCTCACGCGCAGCGCCACCAGTTCCTGCGTCGCGGCCGGCAGTGGCGACTCCTTGAGCGCCCTGCCCGCGGACATGAAGTACTTGAGAGCCTTGCCGGCGGTCGGGCTGGCGAAGTAGTTGAGGCGAGCGTCCATGGTGTGCTCCTCCGTGTGGTGAGCGGTCGTCAGTGGCTACACCCCCGAGACGAGGTAGCCCAACGCCCTGTGACACGGCAGCGCATGTGACCCGCGTCACCCCGGCCGTCGGAGTTCGGTGGTGCCGCAGGCCGAGTCTCTGTCTCGTCACAGGGACATGACGGTTTCCATGCCGAATTGCTCGTCGTACAGGTGGAGCGAGGTGGTGGCCGCCCGCAGATGCGGCTGCGACCACCACCCGTAGCGATGTCGGCTGGTTCGGATGCTGCCCGGGGTCAGCGCAGGAAGTCCAGCAGCGCCGTCGTCAGGGCCTGGGGAGCTTCCTCGGGCAGGAAGTGACCGGCTCCGGGGATCACCAGCCCGGTGACGTCGGTGGCGACCATGCGCATGACGTCCTCGGGCATCGTGCCGGTGCTGTACTGGCCGCCCACGGCCAGGACCGGGATGGTCAGCGGTCCCTCGTCGCGCCAGCGCTGGGCCTGCTGCGCGGATTCGTCGAGGGTTCGGTAGTACTCGAAGCCGGCGCGCAGGGCGGCCGGGTCGCGCAGCGAGTCGACGTAGACGTCGATGGCGTGCTGCGGGATGGCGCCGGGGGTGGCGACCTTGGACGTGAAGGTGTGGCCGAAGTAGATCTCCTCGCGGCCGGCGACCATGCGTTCGTTGATGCCCTGCAGCCGGTTGAAGGCGAAGTGCCACAGCATCTCGTTGGTGGCCGCGTCCGACATCAGCGGCGGGGACGGCGAGAGGCCGGGGATGATGGCCTCGCTGACGGCGAGGCGGGTGACGCGGTCGCGATGGCGCGAGGCGAGGGCGTGGCCGACCAGCATGCCGAGGTCGTAACCGACGACGGCGAAGCGGTCGTGGCCCAGCGCGGTCATCAGGGCGGCCATGTCGTCGGCGAGCGTGGCGGCGTCGTAGCCGGTGACGGGCTTGTCGCTGGCGCCCATGCCGCGCAGGTCGGGGGCGACGACGGTGAAGTGCTCGGCCAGGGCGGGCATGACCAGACGCCAGCTGTACCAGAACTGGGGCCAGCCGGGCAGGAGCAGCAGCGGCGGCCCGTCGCCGCCGACCACGGCGTGCAGGGTCAGGTCACCGGTGTCGACGGTGTGGCTGGTGAACGTGTCGGTGAATCCGGTGGGAAGGTCCGGCACGTCGGTGACGGTGAACGGCACGGTGATTCCTCCTCGTGGCACGGGGTGCACCACATCGAAACGGATGATGTATCCACTTCACCGTAGCAGAACCGGATGGGTCATCCGTTTATGCTGTCCGTATGACCAGTGCACCGATGCGCAAGGACGCAGCCCGCAACCGGCAGCGCATCGTCGACGTGGCCCGGCAGCTCGTCGACGACGGCACCCCGCTCCAACTCAACGACGTCGCCCGCCTCGCCAAGGTGGGAGTCGCCACCGTCTACCGGCACTTCCCGACCCCGGAGGCCCTCATGGAGGCCGTGGCCACGCCCGGCCTGGAAGCACTGGTCGCCCACGCCGAACGGGCGCTGACCGATGACGATCCCTGGCGCTCCCTGGCGGACTTCCTCGACACCACCGTGGAGGCGCTGCTGACCGACCCCTCGATCTCCATCGTGCGCGCCGCGCCGGACCATGCCCTGCCCCGCACCTCGGAGATCGCCACCACGCTGGATGCCCTCGCCGGTCAGCTGCTCGACCGCGCGCACGCGGCGGGCGCCGTGCGTGGCGTGGTCACCTGGGACGACCTGCGGCCGCTCATGTGCGGGGTCGCCTACGCCGCCAACGTCCATGCCGACGACCAGCAGACCCGTCTGGAATCCGGCCGCCGCTACGTGGGTGTGATGCTGCAGGGGCTGCGCAGCTGAGCCGCCGCCGGGCCGGGGTGATCTCGAGGACGTCGAGAACGAGCAGGTAGGCGGGCCTCTCGGCCGGGGCCTGGACGGAGCTTCTGCCCCGGCGGCGGGAACGGCGATGAGCTCCCCGAAGTGCAGCCGCCGCTCGGGGGCACGACGAACTCACCGCCCAGCGCGAGCGCCTCGCTCAGCACCCGGTTCTCGGGGGCACGACGAACTCACCGTCCAGCGCGAGCGCCTCACTCAGCACCCGGTTCTCGGGGGTTCTGGGCTGTGGCGTTAGCGAGTGGTTCACGTTGGGGCAGCTCAGCGCCATTGATCGGGACTCCAGCCACTGTGACAGGTGTGGTGCTGTCGCCTGAAGGGGCTGTTGGGTGGCCATCTCGTCGACAAGGCTGCCGGGGAGCCCAGGTGGCCTTGCGGGGCCGTGCGCCGGGTACTGTCGCCGGGCGGTCCGCATCATGGGCGAGGGTGTCCACGTCGTTCGCCACAAGACGATCTTGGGCGCCGTCGTTCTCGTCTCCGCAGACCCCCTTGGACCACCCCACCAGGAGGAACCAGTGTCATACCCGCAACCGCTCACCCCCGAGGAGAAACTCGCCGACGCGAAGAAGCAGCTGAGCCTCCCGCGTATCGTCGTGATCTGCGGCTCCACCCGTTTCATGACCGAGATGACCGAGGCCGATCTGCGGGAGACCAAAGCCGGAAAGATTGTCGTCAAGCCGGCTTGCGACATGAAGTCGCCGCACGAACTTTGGTCCGATCCTGTCGAGGCCGAGGCACTGAAGGTTCGACTCGACGATCTGCACCGGGCGAAGATCCGGCTCGCTGATGAGGTGCTCGTAGTCGGCGACTACATCGGGGACAGCACCCGAGCCGAAATCGCCTACGCCCGGTCGCTGGGCAAGCCCGTGCGGTTCACGCACCCCGAAGTCGCCCAGGACGCCTGACCGCCCACCCCCCGCTCGCGGGTGAACGCGCGAATCACCGTGAGACCCATCAACTGCTCGCGCATGACCAGGTTGATCGCATCCAGGCGGTCCTGCATCCGGCGCGACACCCGTGTCAGTGCCCGACGTCCGTGCGCAGTAGGCCGTTGTCGAGCAGATCCACATTGATCGTCGGCAGACACAAGGTGGCGGTGACGCTGACCAACTGGAAGACGGTCGCACCAGCGAACCACCTTCGATGCTTGGCAAGCTGAGCACGGACCAGACGCATCGGTCAACCTTTCGTAGGAGGTGCTCAGGCGATGACGAAGCTGGGATGCAACAGTCCGGCGGGGTCGTACTTACGGGCCAGCTGCAGCAATCGGTCACGGCGCTCGGCGTCGAACAGTTCTGCGGCGGCGCGTTGGTCGGGTCGTCCGAGAGTGAAGTTCGGCGAGCTGCCTACGGCGGTCCCGGACCAGCCGGCCAACAGTTCGTCCTGCAGCGCCCGCGCACTTGCCGCGTTCGACTTGGTTGTCGGGGATACCACACACAGCAGGTACATCGCCTCGCGGTGGCTGACCGCGTTCGGCACCCTCGGCGGAGTGGACAGCGCCCCACCGAGATGACGAACCGAAATGATGGAGCGAACCGACCGGCCTGGCGCCGACAGGGCGATGGCGTCGCGGAGGCGTTCCTCGTCGATCGCCCGCAACAAGACATTGTCGGCGACATACGCATGCGGCTGATCCGGTTCGCTGAAGACGATGTCGGACCGCCGGTACGGGATCTCCTGCAAACCGTCGAACGCAGGTTTCAACGCCCGCAACGGGGCCACCAACTCGTCTGCCTCCGCAGCCGAACCCAGGTAGGCGATCTGGACATGGGCCATGTGCCGCTTGGAAACTTCAAGCGTGGTCATCGCCGAGGTCATCTCCGAAGGCATTGTCGCCGTCCAACGCAACCAGGTTGAGACCACCTCCGGCGTCTCGCCCAGGTCGAACATCAGACCGCCCCCGACCAGCCTGGCGACCGGCATCAAAGCCATCTCCAGCGCGGTCACGATGCCGAAGCTCCCGCCACCGCCGCGGAGCGCCCAGAACAGGTCCGGCTCCTCGTGTTCCGAAACCGTCAGCAGGGAGCCGTCGACGGTGACCAGCTCCAAGCGCGTGACATGGTCCGCGGCGAAGCCGTAGCGACGAGCCATCAGCCCGATGCCGCCGCCGAGCGTGTAGGAGACAGCGCCGACACCGGGCATGCTCCCAGACAGCGGTGCCAGATCGTAGCGTGCGGCGGCATCGATCACGTCGCGCCACCGCGCTCCAGCGCCCACCCATGCGGTGCCGGCACCGGGGTCGACATCGACACTGTCCATCCTTCGCGTCGACACCAGTACACCTTCACCGGCGAGCGGGTTGGCGAGTCCATGTCCCGTGGCCTGGACCGCGATCGGCATACATGACTCCGCGGCGTGCCGGACGGCCGCCACGACGTCGCCGGCGGCCCGTGCCGCCACCACGTGGGCCGGCTGATGTTGCTCCCGCAACTGGAAGCCGGCACGGTGCTCGTCGTACTCGGCAGACCCTGGGCGGTACGCCACCGGTGATTCGGCGTCGGTCGTGTTGGCACTCATCGCGAGCACCTTTCTGGATCGGGGGTGCGTGCGCGCACCCACGGCGAACAGGCAGCTCGTAGGTACGCATCCATCAGCCTGACCGGGATATGCGCCGTATCGTGTCGCAATTCCTGAAAAGATCGGTGTGTGACCCCAGATCGCTTCTTCACCCTGATGCTGCTCCTCGCATCGAGGGATGCCGTGACCACACAGGAACTTGCCTCGGCGCTCGGGGTATCCCTTCGAACCATCACCCGGGACCTGAACTGGCTCCGCGACGCCGGGCTGCCGGTGACCGCACAACGGGGCCGCCTCGGAGGCGTGACCATGCTGCCCGGGTCCGGGCTCGACCTCACGCGACTCACGCCGGGCGAGCGTGATCATCTGTCGCTCACCGGGCTGGATGAGAAGCAACGTGCGGAGCTCAACGCATCGGTCGAAAGCCGGCGCGCGCTCTCCAAGATCGCCGCCACACAGTCACGTCGAATTCATGAGCTCCTGCCGCTCACCGACGTGGTGCACGTGGACAGCCGCCCCTGGCTCCAGGCACGAGCTTCCGGCACGACTCCGGCTTCGCTGATCGGCCCAGTGCGGCGAGGTCGCCGGCTACGGATCGAGTACGACAGCCCACGCGAGTCATGCCCACGCGACCTGGTCGTGGATCCCTACGGGCTGCTCGCCAAGGCCGGCATCTGGTACCTCGTCGCCGACTGTGCCCAAGTGCCACGGATGTACCGACTCGAACGGATCACGACGTGGAAAGAAGTCGACCAGCCACGACGGATCCGCGAGAACCAGACCCTGGCCACCGTCGCTGCGGCGCTCATTGATCAGTGGGAACACAACCATGCGGTAGAGGTCAGCGCCACCATCGACCAGACCCAGATCGAGCGAGCGCAACGGATCTTCGGCCAACGACTCGTCCGGGACGACCATGAAGAATCCGCCACCGGCCACAAGGTAACCATCCGCTTCCTGCATCTGGAGGACGTGCGAGCACTACTGCCGTTCGGAAGCGCCATCACTGTGCACGGCCCCACCGAAGCCAGGGCTCACCTCCGCGACCTCGCCACCAACCTCGCCCACCACTATGCGCCGTCACCAGCGGGCAGGGGCTGACGGACTCTGGGCAGGCCGAGAGAGACGACCTGGCGGGTGCGGCGGACGACCTGGACGGCCAGCGGGATCTGGGCGCGGGTCCTCGTCGGTGAGCTCATCGAGGTCGGCGCGGACGCGGCTGATGAGGCGACGGACGCGGGTGATCTTCACCGGCCCCGGCCAGCCGGTGAACCCCCAGAGAATCGGTGGCCGCGGTGACGATGTCAGGGAAAGCGCCGGTGAGGACCGCGCCGTGGCGGGACTGGAGCAGGACGAGTCCGGGACGCCTTCGCAGTGGAAGCCTTCGATCATGGTCAAACGAACTGGCGTCGCCTTTGTCCGGTGGGCTACGTTGTGCAGCCATGACTACCGGGACGGCATTGCGCCACACACGGATTGGTGACCCGGCGCTCTTCTGAGCGCCGTACGGGCCGGTGCCGGCCCACTGTCGAATCGAGGATCTCGCGCTGCCGCGCGGGCTCCGCCTCCGTCGTGTTGATCACAGGCTCGACACGTCAACCACGACAGGAGAATTCATGCCCACCAAGACGCTGCAGATTCCCACCGCGGACGGCCAGGCCGACGCGTTCGCCGCCTTCCCCGACGGGGGCGGGCGGCACCCGGGGGTGCTGATGTACGCGGACGGCTTCGGGATCCGGCCCGTGCTGCGGGAGATGGCCCGCGAACTGGCCGGGCACGGGTACTACGTGGTCGTCCCCAACCTCTTCTACCGGCACGGCCCGGCACCGGTGATCGAGCTTCCCGAGCACATCGGAGAAGAGGTCCGGCCCGCCGTCTTCGCCCAGCTGATGCCCTTGATCGAGGCGCACACGCCCGAACGTGTCCTGAGCGACGCCGACGCCTACCTCAGGTTCCTCACCTCCCAGCCCGAGGTCGGTGCCGGACCGGTCGCGGTGACCGGCTACTGCATAGGTGGGCTCCTGGCGATGCGCACCGCCGCGGCCCACCCCGGCCAAGTGGCCGCCGTCGCCGGATTCCACGGCCCCGTGGGCGCCGACGAGCCCGGCCTCCTCTCCAAGCTCACCGCCCAGGTCTACCTCGGCCACGCCGAAACCGACATGACGCCCGAGGCCCTCGGCGAGCTCAACCAGGCCCTGGACGCCGCAGGTGTCGGCTACACCTCCGAGATCTACCCCGGCACCGTTCACGGCTTCACCATGTCGGACACCGATGCCTTCAACCCTGCCGCACTGCAGCGCCACTGGGACCGCCTGCTGCCCCTTCTCGGCCGCACCCTGGCCAACGGCTGAGGCTCCGACCCGGACATCAAGCCCGAAGTCACGTCTGCGGAGTCCTGGCGATGATGCGACTGTGGCGCGGGAGGGCTGTCGTGGAGAGCGGCCGGAGGGAAAAGCCGGCACCACCGGCTCGCAGCGACCAGGCGTGGCAGTAGGTTGCGACTGTGATCGACTACGACACCGAGGTGGAGCGGGTGCTGGACGGCCCGCCGAGCAAGCTTGCGTTCCGTGCTCTCTGTGCTGCTCTCGCCCGGGCGGGCAGTCCACCAGAACTTGTCTCTCTGTGCGACCGGCGACTCGCTTCGTGGCCTGATGCGGTGCGCGAGGCGCCGTGGTCCTGGCTCGCTGCCCTGAACGCCGGTTACACGAAGCCGACATGGCAGCTCGTTCGATCACTGGCGCCGCAGTCAGCCCGCAACGGCATCGTTGATCCCGCTCTGCCGGACCCGCGCTCTCAGCCCGAAGTGCGCGGCGTGACCCACCTCGACCTCGGCTGGTACGCGAGCGATCATCTCGCGGCTCTCGCCGAGACCATGGACCACTGGGAGAACCTTCGGTCGATTCGGATCGCCGGCCTCACCGGCATGGACGGCGAGTTGCTCGCCAAGCTCGCCGGCAAGCCTGCCGTCAGGCGGATCGAATCGCTGAGTCTGGTGAGCGTTCGAGAAGACATGTGGCACTTCGAGAAGCCGTCGTTCCGCCCGCCGGCTGGGCGGCCGTGGCAGCTGCGACACGCGGGTCTGCGGGCGCCCGACCTGGTCCACTTGATGCGTTCGAGACTCGTGCCGGACCTGCGGTCCGCCGATGTTCTCGTGTGCGGTGTCGACGAGGCCCAGGACCTCGCCGACTGCGAGGAACTCGCCCAGCTCGACCGCCTGGCGATCGGGTTCCGCTGCGGCAAGAACGGACGCCAGCCGCTGTGGAAGCCGTATTTCGGCAATGTCATCGATCAGGACGACGACGCATGCGAGGCGTTCTTCGCGCGGGCCGACCTCGCGAGCCTGCGCGCCCTCACGGTGCGGGGCACGCCAATGGGGCTCGGTCGTGAAGGGCTCGGTGCTCGCGGCGTGGACGCCATCGTCGCCGGCGGCGTGCTGCCTCGACTCACCGAGCTGACGCTCGAACTGCTTCCCATCGGCGACGCCACCATCGCCCACGTCCTCGAAGGCATCGACCACGACCGCATCGAGAAGTTGACGCTCGCGGATCTCGTCGCCACAGACACCACGGCCGTGGCATTCGGTGCCGCCGGCGCCTTTCCGAACCTGCGTCACCTGGACCTGAGCCGCAACCGTCTCGGCGCGCAGGGGGCACAGCAGTTGGCGACCGACGTCCAGATGCCCGCACTTGAGCACCTCGACCTGAGCGGCCGTGAAGGTGGCTCGCCGTACTACGGGCGACCCGACGTCCAACCGATCGGCGACCCCGGCGCCAAGGCCTGGGCCACGTCGCACAACGCCACGAAGTTGACGTACTTGAAGTTGTCGGCCACCGGGCTCGGAAGGGACGGGCTCGTCGCGCTGATGAAGTCCGAGCGGCTGCAGAAGCTCAGCACGCTGGACCTGTCATGGAATCCAGTGGGCAGCTGGCCCGCACTGCTCTGGAACGCCCCGCTCTGGCGCACGTTGCGCACTCTGAACGTCGCTGAGTGCGATCTCGACGATGACGACGTGGAAGCCCTCGCAACGACAACCTCAGCTCCCTGCCTCCGCAGCGTCGCGCTGGACTACAACAGCGTCGGGTCGCGTGGTGCGAGAGCGCTCGCCTCCTGGGCCGTGCTCCCCCAGCTGTGGGAACTGAACCTGCACGACAACATCATCGGGGACGACGGTCTGATCGAACTGGCCACATCCCAGGCGGCCCAGCTCCTGCTCGAACTCGACCTGGAACAGGACTGCTGGAACGCCCGGGCGCGCGGGTACGGTACGCGGCTGCCGGCCGAGATCGTCGACCAGGCGTCGTTTCCCAGCCTCGACGCGATGTTCCTCGGCATCGTCGACGAGTACCACGGTGCTCGGTATTCCAGCGGATTCCCTTCCCGCATCCGGGAGGACCTCGCATCAGCGAGCGACACACGACCTGAGCTGGTTGCGTTTCTCACTCACCTCGACATGGAGGAACTCCAGGACGACGGCGGCGACTTCGGTGACAGCGACGACGAATGGGAGAGCGAACGTGCCGACAGCGACTTCCGCACCGAGCGGGCCGCGCGCCACGCCGAGCTCATCCACGAGGCCCGGGACTTCGCTCGCCGCATGACCGAGGGCGACATCGGCTGGCCCCCTCCTGAGGGACCATGATGAAGAGGTCGGAGGGCTGGCTCTCGGGCCCGCCCGTCCGGCAGATCGTAGTCCTCGCCCGCACGCGAGCAACCGGCCTGCGCCTGCTCGGTCCACACCTTGAGCTGAACCGTTCCGTCGCTGCGGTACGACACGATGTCGTCTCGATCCTGATCCAACCGCTCGCTGCCGTAACGCTCGGCCATCCATGCGGTGGGAACGTCCGCCGTGTCGAAGCGCCGACCCGGATCCCACGCACGAGCCCGCACCTTCTCGATCAACACCTCGTCGTCCGTCTCCCCCGCTCGGCGGCCGGCGAGGGGCTCGCGGTGGAGCGACGTCGGCATGTCGTGCGGAGGGGAGGTCATGCGCCGGGAGCTTACTGCTGGGTTTTGACCGCGTGCCCAAGCCGTCGGAGGCAGGTGCTCCTTCGGCAGCCATCAGTCAGGCGTTGGCGTGGCGACGCCAGGCCGCCCTCCGTGGAGCGGCATGGTGCACGGGCTCATCCGAACGGGCAGCCCGCTGACGAGACAGCCACAGCGACGTCATGGACAGGAGAGCGGCAAAGACCACCAGGAAGACCACCGATACCCACATTTGTCGGCTTCCAGGGTCGTCCCATCCCGCCGATGCAGCCGAAGCGGCCCACAAGACGGCGCCCCCGGCGTAAAAAGTCCGGATCCGGCGCAGCTGCCGCAGGGCTCGTACGGATTCAGTGTGATCAGTTCCCAGTGCCATGTCGACGCAAGTACCCCGATACGCGCCCTCCATCAGCCCTCGGCAAGCTCCCTGGAGGAGTCGTCGGAGCGCCCGGAGACGAGACGGCTGTGTGACCGCGCAACGGTCACCGTCAGGTCAGGGGCCGGGTTCCGCGCCGATGAGGACGAACGCCATCGTGGCCGGTTGGCCGCTGCGGTTGCGCCAGGCGTGGCGAGTGCCGTTCTGGATCACGATGTCCCCTGCCGCGAGCGGGGTGCGGTGGCCGTCGTCGAGTTCGAGGACGATCTCGCCCTGCAGCACGATGCCGTAGTCCACGGTCGGCGTCGTGTGCATGCCGTCGGGCTCGATGAGTTCGGCGATGCCGGGTGAGTCGGCCCGCTGTTCCCGGTCGAAGGCGACGGGGTCGAACGCCGGGTCGGCCATCGCTGCCTCCGGCGGGAAGGTCAGGACGATGAACCGGGTGCCGCCGGGTGCCGGAAGCAGGTTGGTGACCTTCGGTGTGGGGTCCTCCCCGGTCCGGCTGACCGGTGCGCCGGGTTCGGTGGCCCAGGGCAGGCGGGACACCCAGCCCGGCAGGCTGGTGAACTCCCGGCTGCGCGGGACGGGGCCGTCGCTGACGACGACCGATCTGCCGTTCTCGTCATGGCCGGTGACCACTCTGCGCATGGGTCTCTCCTCGGTCGGTGTGTCGGATCCAGCAGCGCCTGGATCAGGCGGGCCGGCAGCTGCCGGGCTCGGTCGGGGCGTCGAGGGCGCTCGCCCAGGCGTCCAGGACCTCCGCCACCGTAGGGGCGGGCGCCCGGAGCAGGGCCGATGCCACTGTGCGTACGAACAGTCGGCGCCGGTCGTCGGTGAGGTACTCCACCGGGGACTTGCCGTCGACGCGCGCGAGCAGCAAAGCCGGCAGCAGTGTCGCGGCCCGCTCCTCGACGGCGGGGCGGGGCTCCCAGTCGACGCGCCGGACGTATTCCTCGGTCAGCACCCGGGCGGACCGCAGCAGATCGCCGCGGCGTCCGGGCACCACCAGGCTCTTGAGGAGCAGATGGTTGACGCAGAAGGCCACGTCGAAGGCCGGATCCCCGTACCAGGCGCACTCCGCGTCCAGCAGCACGGGCCCGGCCGGGCCGACGAGGATGTTCTTGGGACTGACGTCCCCGTGCACCAGGGCCAGGCGCGTGGTGGCCGTGCGGTGGGCGAGTCCCTGGAGGATGTCGTCCAGAGCGGGGTGCGCCGCGGCGGTGGCCAGCAGGTACGGTTCGATGCGCAGGGCATGGAAGTTGTCGTCGGTGGCGAACTCCGCGGCGATGGCCGCGTCACCCGCGCTCGCCGCGTGCAGGGCGCCGAGTACCTCTCCGACGGCCGCCGCGGTCGCCACCTCGACCTCGCCGCCGAGCAGCTGCGCCTTCCACATCGGGTATCGATCGGGGGGCAGATACGCCATCGCGAAGAGGCCGGCCTCAGGGTCGTGGGCCAGCAGCTCGGGCACGCTGTCGGGGCGGTGCCGGGACGCGAACCGCATCCACGCCCATTCGTAGGCGTTGCGCGAGACCGGCGCCTCCCAGTCGGCCGCGACCCGCAGCCGGGCCAGGGCCCGCTTGACGCACAGGGAGCGTCCCGGTAGGTCCACCCGCCACAGGTCGGACGAGACTCCGCCGGCCAGCGGCGTCCAGTGTGCGGTTTCGCCGGGCCGGGCGAGCTCGTGGTCGATCAGGAAGTCGGCCAGCAGGGGGTCCGGACTCGCCGGCGCGGAGGTCGGGTTCATCGCCGGTCGCCCGATGCGGCGGGTCGGCCGCCGGGGTTGTTGCAGGGGTTTGCCGGTGCCTCACCCGCGAGGACACGGACGACCTCCTCGGCGGCGCGGCGGCGCAGTTCTGTCACGGAGGCGTCGGAGGAGAAGGCGACGTGGGGGGTGAGCAGCGCGCCGGGCTGGTTCAGCAGCTCGGCGGGGACCTCTGGTTCGCTCTCCAGCACGTCGAAGGCGGCTCCGTCCAGCTGTCCGCTGTCCAGCGCCTTGGTGACCGCGTCGGTGTCCACCAGTCCACCGCGGCTGACGTTGACCAGCAGCCCGCCCGGCTTCATGGCCGCCAGTTGCTCGGCGCCGATGAGGTGGTGCGTGCCGGGCGTGAGCGGCACGTGGAGGATCACGACGTCGCTGCGGCGCAGCAACTCCTCCAGACCCACCATCTCCACGCCGGGTGTCCCCTTCGGTGGGTGCGGGTCGTGGGCCAGGATCCGGCAGCCGAACGCCCCGAGCTTGCGCACGGTGGCGCGTCCGATCCGCCCGTATCCGACGACCCCGCAGGTCAGCGCCGACAGCCGGCGCAACCGGGCGCTCGCGGGGTCCCAGCGGCCGGCACGGACCTCCCGGTCGAACACGGCCAGGCCACGCGTCCAGGCCAGCACCATGCCGACGGCGTGGTCGGAGACCTCCTCGACGCAGTAGTCCGGAACGTTCGTCACCCACGCACCCCGTGCGGTGGCGGCGTCCACGGCGATGTTGTCGAGGCCGACCCCGAGCCTGGCCACGATCCGCAGCTCCGGCGAAGTGCCGATCGCGGTGGCGGAGACAGGCGCCCAGCAGGTCAGGATCCCGGCGGGCTGGTGCTCGGCTACCAGCTCCTCGATGGTCTCGGCCGAGGCGGGCTCGGCCGGGCCGGTCACGAGGGTGTGGCCGGCGCCTTCGATGACGGATCGCTCGACGGTGTCCTCGGGCCAGGCGTAGTCGGTGAGCAGCACGGTGCCTGGGCGGCTCGGTGGTTTCATGGCAGGTCTTCCTCGCAGAATCGTGCGACCGGCGGCCGGTGTCCCGTCCTTGGCGTCCGGTCGGCAGGTTCGGTCGTCATCCGGAAGGGCGGCCGACGGCATGTCCGATGAGGTCGTCGGCCGCCCGTGGGCGGGGCTGAGAGGGTCGCTGGGCTCAGGTCGGGGTGCCGGCGCTCGCCGACTTGTGGTCGGTTCGGGCGCAGCGGTACGTCCCTGGAACGGGTCACGAGATGCCGGGGCACGTCGCATCACTCTGTCACAGCCACGTGATGCTAACGATAGCACCGGCTTTCTTCACCACGTCAAGAGCCCGGGCGCAGACTCGCTCACCGACCCTGCGGCAGCGCTCACCGACAAGCCCGGAACCCGGCCACCGCAGGGAAAATACGCACTGCCGGAGAAATCCCCTGCCCGCGTCTTGACGCGCCGGGGACTTCCCTTCATGGTTTCTGCCAACGCCGACCGCGTGACCGATATGTGTCCGCACAAGGTTCGGCTGTCGACGACGTCATAGCCACGGACGTCCCCGACGGGCGATGCACGACTGAATTCCGCATGCGGCGTCCGACCGCGCTGCGGCCCATCGCCCCCTTTCCCACCGATCGGCGACCACATCACGGTCGCCGACGCGAGTCCGTGTTCAGCTCACCGCTTCTCGTCATCGCCGTACGGCCCCGTACCGGCGAGACATCCGCGGCGGTTCGCCGTGGCCCATTCCTCCTCAGGAGCCGCTATGACTCACGCAGCGCAAGTCGACGCCCACGCAGTGCCCGCCGACGACATAGAGGAAAGCAACCGCACCACCCTCTCCAAGGGCATGATCGGGGTGGGATTCCTGCTGGTGGTCCTCTCCTACATGGTCAACGCGATGGACCGCCAGGTCTTCCCCCCGCTGCTGCCCGACATCCGTCAGGACTACGGCTTCTCCCTGGAGCAGGGCGGGCTGCTGGCGACGAACTTCACCCTCGGCATGGCCCTCGCCGGCCTGCCCGCCGGCTACCTCCTGGACCGCTTCCGGCGCAAGACCGTGCTGCTGGTCAGCATCGTGATCTACTCACTGGGCACGATGGCCACGCCGCTGGCCGTCGGTTTCGTCGACATGACGGTGTACCGCGTCGTCTCCGGCTTCGGCGAGGGCATGCAGTCCGCCGCCATCTTCGCCGCGCTCGGCGCCTTCTTCACTCACCGGCGGGGCCTGGCCTTCGGCATCATCGGCGTGGGCTACTCCGTCGGCGTGTTCATCGCCCCGCTGATCGGCGTCCGGCTCATGAGCCTGCACGGCACCTGGCACGCGCCCTTCTACCTGTTCGGTACGGCCGGCCTGCTGATCGCCGCCGCCTCCCTCTTCCTCGTGAAAGCCGGCCTGACCGAGCACTCCGTCGAGAAGGCCGTCTCGACCAGGACCTACGAGTACATGCCGGCCTCCGCCTACAACCGCAACACCATCGCGCTGGCCGTCCACTCGGTCGTCAGCGGTGTGGCCATCTACGGGTTCCTCGGCCTCTACCCGACGTACCTCATCACCTCGCTGCACTACACCGCCGAGCAGGCAGCCCTCGCCATGAGCCTTCTCGGCTTCGGCGGCATGACGGCCGTCCTCGGTGGCTGGCTCGGCGACCGCGTGAACCAGCGCAACCTGCTGATCGGGAGCCTGCTGGCCGTCTCGGCCATCGCCGTGTGCATCTACGAGACCCATGCCGGCGTCGGCGCGCAGTGCGGGTTCGCCTTCCTCATGGGCGCTTTCGGGCTGGGCTTCATCTACCCCAACAGCAACAGCGCGATGCAGCGGGCCGTCCGACCCGAACAGATCGGACGCGTCTCCGGACTCTTCGTCACCAGCTACTACGGAACGGCGGCGTTCTCGGGCCTGCTCTTCGCCGCCCTCGTGGACTCCTTCGGCTGGAGCCGGGCCGGGCTCCTGCAGGTCACCTTCCTGCCGCTGGTGGGCGTCGTCGCCCTCCTCTTCGTCCGCCCCTCGCTGTTCAACAACGCGGACCGCTAGGCCTCGGACACTCGACGCACACGCCAGGGGGCCCGCCC
>NZ_JBNCAQ010000063.1:0-22500 GCF_049808595.1 Streptomyces aurantiaciflavus
GGAATTCTGTTCAGATAACTGGCGAGGCGTTCGAGGATTTCGTCCGCGGTCTTCGTCCAGACGTAGGGCTTGGGATCGGTGTTCCACATGGCGATCCAGCTGCGGATGTCCTTCTCCAGCGCGTGGACGGTCTTGTGGACGCCTCGTCGTATCTGCTTGTTGGTCAGCTCCGCGAACCACCGCTCGACCAGGTTCAGCCATGACGAGCCGGTGGGTGTGAAGTGCAGGTGGAAGCGGGGGTGGGCCAGGAGCCAGGTCTTGATGGCCGGGGTCTTGTGGGTGGCGTAGTTGTCCAGCACGAGGTGCACGTCCAGGCCCTGCGGTATCTCTCGGTCCAGCTTGATGAGGAACTTCTTGAACTCCTCGGCCCGGTGCCGGCGGTGGAGGGAGCCGATGACTTTCCCCGTGGCCACCTCCAGGGCCGCGAACAGCGTCGTGGTTCCCGCCCGCACGTAGTCGTGAGTGACCCGTTGGGGAACACCCGGCATCATCGGCAGCACCGGCTGGGAGCGGTCCAGTGCCTGGATCTGCGACTTCTCGTCCACGCAGAACACCAGGGCCCGCTCGGGCGGGTCCAGATACAGGCCGACGACGTCGTGGACCTTGTCGACGAAGTACGGGTCGGTCGACAGCTTGAACGTCTCCGAGCGGTGTGGCTGCAGGCCGAAGGCTCGCCAGATCCGCGAGACGGTCGACTGCGACATGCCCAACTCCTTGGCCATCGCCCTCGTCGACCAGTGCGTGGCGTTCTTCGGCGTGCTCTCCAGCGTTTTGGTGACCACCGCGGCGACCTGTTCGTCGGTCACCGTCCTGGGCCCGCCCGAGCGCGGCATGTCGCCCAGGCCCGCGATCCGGTGCTCGACGAACCGCGCCCGCCACCTGCCCACCGCATGCGGTGTCGAGCCGAGTTGCGCTGCCACGTCCTTGTTGGACGCGCCGGTAGAGCAGGCCAGGATGATCCGGCAGCGCAGAGCCCACGCCTGCGGCGTGGAACGGCGCCGCACCCATCCCTCCAGCGCAGCCCGTTCCTCATCCGACAGGATCAACTCGGCCTTCGGCCGCCCAGTACGCGCCACCCCACAACCCTACACATCTGAACAGAATTCCTGACTCAGGAGACTAGACGTACCGCTCCAGGATCGACGACTCCGCCAGTCGCGACAGACCCTCGCGGACGCTGCGCGCCCTGGCCTCGCCCACGCCGTCCACCGTCTGGAGGTCGTCGACGCTGGCGGCGAGGAGCTTCTGGAGGCCGCCGAAGTACTCCACCAGGCGGTCGATGATCGCGCCGGGGAGGCGGGGCACCTTGGCCAGGAGGCGGAAGCCGCGGGGGGACACCGCCGAGTCGAGGGACTCGGGCGAGCCGGTGTAGCCCAACGCGCGGGCCACCGTGGACAGTTCGAGAAGCTCGGCGTGGGTGAGGGCGTCCAGCTCGTAGAGGGCCTCGTCGACCGTGCGGGAGCGCTTGGCCGTGGGCTCGGGGACGTAGTCCCGGACGACCAGTTCGCGCTCCGGCTCCACGCCGGCGATCAACTCGTCGAGCTGGAGGGCGAGAAGGCGCCCGTCGGTGCCCAGTTCGACCACGTATTCAGCGATTTCGGTGGCGATGCGGCGCACCATCTCCAGGCGCTGGGCCACCGCGGAGACGTCCCGGACCGTCACCAGGTCCTCGATCTCCAGCGCTGACAACGTTCCCGCGACCTCGTCCAGGCGGAGCTTGTAGCGCTCCAGGGTCGCCAATGCCTGGTTCGCGCGGGACAGGATCGCCGCCGAGTCCTCCAGGACGCGGCGCTGGCCGTCGACGTACAGGGCGATGAGCCGCATGGACTGCGAGACCGAGACCACCGGGAAGCCGACCTGCTTGGAGACGCGGTCCGCCGTACGGTGCCGGGTGCCCGTCTCCTCGGTGGGGATCGTCGCGTCGGGCACGAACTGCACGCCCGCGCGCAGGATCTTCGACAGGTCGGAGGAGAGCACGATGCCGCCGTCGAGCTTGCACAACTCGCGCAGACGCGTGGCCGTGAACTCGACATCCAGGACGAAACCGCCCGTGCACATCGCCTCGACCGTCTTGTCGGAGCCCAGCACGATGAGTCCGCCGGTGTTGCCGCGGAGAACCCGCTCGAGGCCGTCGCGCAGGGCCGTGCCGGGAGCCACCGCGCTCAGCGAGGCGCGCATCAGGCCGTCGGCACCGGAACTCCCACCGGACTTTCCGGGAGCTGCCGCCCGGTCGTTGGCTGCCACTGCACTCCTCCGGTCGCAGGTTCTGGGGCGTTCCCGTTTCGCGCACTCGGTTCGTACGGACGGGCGAGACCTGGGCAAAGTCTACCGGCGCTCCTCCTCGTCCCGCGGGGCGTCTCGGCGACGGGAGCGCGGCAGGACCCGCAGGGCGTCCCCTATGTCCGCGACTTCCAGGACCTTCATCCCGGAAGGGATCTTGCCCGGGTCGCCCGGGACGAGCGCGTGCGTGAAGCCCAGGCGGTGGGCCTCGGCGAGCCTGCGCTGGACGCCCGTGACCCGTCTGACCTCGCCCGCAAGGCCGACTTCGCCGATCGCGACGAGGTTCTTGGGCAGCGGGGTGTCGCTCGCCGCGGAGGCCAGGGCGAGGGCGATCGCCAGGTCCGCCGCCGGCTCGGAGAGCTTCACTCCGCCCACCGTCGCCGAGTAGATGTCCCGCTTGCCGAGGGCACTGATCCTGCCCCGCTGCTCCAGGACCGCGAGCATCATCGACACGCGGGACGTCTCCAGGCCGGAGGTCGTCCGGCGGGGGGACGGGATCTGCGAGTCGACGGTGAGCGCCTGGACCTCGGCGACCAGCGGGCGGCGGCCCTCCAGGGTGACCGTCAGACAGGTACCGGGGACCGGTTCGTCACGGCGCGTCAGGAAAAGTCCGCTTGGGTCGGCGAGGCCCGTGATGCCCTCGTCGTGCAGTTCGAAGCAGCCGACCTCGTCGGTGGCGCCGTAGCGGTTCTTGACGCCCCGTACGAGGCGCAGACGCGCGTGCCGGTCGCCCTCGAAGTGCAGGACGACGTCCACGAGGTGCTCGAGCAGGCGCGGGCCGGCGATCGCGCCGTCCTTGGTGACATGGCCCACAAGCAGGGTGGACATGCCGCGCTCCTTGGAGGCGCGGATGAGGGCGCCGGCGACCTCGCGGACCTGGGCCATGCCGCCGGGCGCCCCGTCGATCTCCGGGGAGGCCACCGTCTGCACCGAGTCGAGAATCAGCAGCGAGGGCTTGACCGCGTCCAAGTGGCCCAGGACGGCGGCCAGATCGGTCTCGGCGGCGAGATACAGGTGGTCGTCGATGGCGCCGATGCGGTCCGCGCGCAGCCGGACCTGGCTCGCGGACTCCTCACCCGTGACGTAGAGCGTGCGGTGGTCGTCGCTCGCCGACTTGGCGGCCACGTCGAGCAGCAGCGTGGACTTGCCGACGCCCGGCTCGCCGGCGAGGAGGACGACCGCGCCGGGGACCAGCCCGCCGCCGAGGACGCGGTCCAACTCGGGCACACCGGTGGGGCGGGCGGTGGCCTGACGGCCGTCGACCTCGCCGATGGGCAGGGCGGAGGTGGTGACGCGCCCCGGCGTCGTCGTACGGACAGCGGGCGCGCCGTACTCCTCGATCGTGCCCCAGGCCTGGCACTCGGGGCAGCGGCCGAGCCACTTGGCCGTCTGCCAGCCGCATTCCGTGCAGCGGTAGGACGGGCGGTCCTTGGTGGTCTTCGTACGGGCAGCCATGGGGAAACCGTAACCGCCGGGACTGACAACGGGCTGGGCCTGTGGACGACGGGGACCCGGCCGCGGCCGGGCGCGCGCTCCGCGGGATGGACGCCCGGGCCCACGCACCCCCTGTGAACCAGCCACCCCCCAGCGTGAACGCGCCACGGAATCATCCGTTCCTGTCCCCTTATGAGGGATCGTTTCACCCGTACGGATTAAATGGACTCAAGCGGGCAGAAGAGGTCGTTCCGCTCCGCCTACGGTCGCACGGGTGATGAGCAGCAGTCCGGAAATCTCGACCCGCACGACCGGCGCACACCGGGCGCACAGGGAGGCGCGCGACCGCGCTGCGGCGCGCACGCCGGCGCAGCGGCTGCCCGCGCACTACGAGCCGTACATGGACGGCTTGTTCACCTACTGTCTGTCCGTCCTGTGCGACCACGACGCGGCCACGGCGGCGCTCGGGGACGCCCTCGCGCTCGCCGAGCGGCGCGGGCAGCGTGTCCCCGACGTCGCGGGCGAGCGCCGGGCCTGGCTGTACGCGCTGGCCCGCTGGGCGTGCCTGCGCAAGCTGGCCGAGGCCAAGCAGAAACGTCAGGCCACCCACGCGGCCGGACGCTCCGGTGCGCACCGGGCGACCGGTGCGCAACCCGTCGGCGCGCCCGTGTCCGAGGAGGTCCAGGAGCAGCGGCGGCGCGAACTCGCCCTGCTGGCCTGGCCGGAGGCCGCCGGCACCACCCCGGAGCAGCGCGAGGCGCTCGAACTCGCCGTACGCCACCACCTCGCCGCCCACGAGGTCGCCGCCGTCCTCGGGCTGGGCCTCGCCGCGGCCCGTGAGCTGCTCGCCTCCGCCGCCTGCGAGGTCGAGCGCACGCGCGCGGCCCTCGCCGTCGTCGAGACCGGCGGCTGCCCCGGTGTGGCGCGTCTCACCGGCGACCACCAGCTCGTGCTCAGCGCCGTCCTGCGCCGCGAGCTCGTCCGGCATGTCGACGACTGTCCACGCTGCCGCCGGGCCGCCGAGCGCGCGGCCCCCGGCCGCTGGCCCGGCGCCGGCGTCACGCCCGCCGAGCTGCCCGTCCTGGAAGCGCCCCGCGCGGAGCTGCGCGTCGTCATGGCGCACCTCCCGCGCGCGCGGGGCGCCGCCGCGCCCCGCTTCGACCGGCGGGGCTTCCCGATGGACCCCAAGGACCGCGCCGCCCGCCGGGACCGCCTGCGCGCGCGTGCCGTCACGACGACCGTCGTCGCCACTGTCGTCGCCGCGCCCGTGCTCGCCCTGTGGGCCGCCTACCGGGGTACGCCGACCGCCGAGGGCGCCGAGGGCCGCTCGGTCACGGCCAGCGAGGCGCAGGACCGCGACAGCTTCGACGCCGAGGCGCCGGGCGGCTACCAGAACGCCGGGAACGCCGGCACCCGCCCCGGCTCCGGCTTCACCAAGGGCAACGGGACGGACGTCTCCGTGGCGGTCATCAGCGTCACGGGGCTCGGCGGGAACGGCGCGGACCGCCTCACCGTGACCGCCCGCAGCAGCGGCGACACCACCCTGATCACCCTCACCGCGGCCACGGACGCACCCGAGCCGGTCCGCTGGGCCGCGTCCACCGGAGCCGCCTGGCTCTACCCGAGCCGCGCCACGGGCACGCTCGCCCCGGGGGAGTCGACGACGATCAAGGTGTACGTCGACCACCTGCGCGAGCCCTCCGGTCACTGGCACGCGCGCGTGGCGATCTCCCCGGCGGGCGCCGTCGTCTCCATCGAGGGCTACGGCACCGCGCCCGCCCCCTCGGCTCCCGGCCCCGGCACGCCCACCGACCCGCCCGTGCCGCCGGACCCGGACCCGACCCCCACGGACTCCGCCTCCGCCGACCCCACGCCGACCGATCCGCCGTCCTCGCCGGACCCGGAGCCCACGCCCAGCGGCTCGTCGCCGCCCGCCCCGGGGGGCTCGGAACCGCCGTCCGGGGGTGGTGACCCGAGCCCGTCCGCGGCGTGATCCGCTCAGACGGCCGGATCCGGATCCGCCGGGTGCGGTGCCAGCAGCGGGAGCTGCGAGGCCAGCCGCTCCTCGCACAGCTCGACCAGACGGTCGTAGCCGGCCTTGCCCATCAGCTCGGTCAGCTCCGCCCGGTAGGAGACGTACACCGGCTCACCCGCGCCGTGCGCCGAGGTGGCCGACGTGCACCACCAGTGCAGGTCGTGGCCGCCCGGCCCCCAGCCGCGCCGGTCGTACTCGCCGATCGACACCTGCAGCACGCGTGTGTCGTCGGGCCGGTCGATCCAGTCGTACGTGCGCCGGATCGGAAGCTGCCAGCAGACGTCCGGCTTGGTCTCCAGCGGCTCGCGGCCCTCCCTGAGAGCCAGGATGTGCAGCGCGCAGCCGGCGCCGCCCGCGAAGCCGGGGCGGTTCTGGAAGATGCACGAGCCGTTGAACGGGCGGGTCTGGCGGGAGCCCTCCTCGTCCTGCGAGACCCAGCCGTGCCGTGTGCCCTCGTCGTGGTGCTGCCAGAGGTCGGGTGTGAGCCGCGCCACATGCTCGGCCACGCGCTTCTCGTCGTCCTCGTCGGAGAAGTGGGCACCCAGCGTGCAGCAGCCGTCCTCCGCGCGGCCCGCCTGGATGCCCTGGCAGCCGCTGCCGAAGATGCAGTTCCAGCGAGAGGTCAGCCATGTCAGATCGCAGCGGAACACCTGCTCGTCGTCCGCCGGATCAGGAAACTCCACCCACGCGCGCGCGAAGTCGAGGCCCTTCTCGTCCGCGACCAGGGCCTTCCGCGACACCTTCGATGACTTCACCGGCGAAGGACCCTTGGTGGATTTGGCCGTCTTGGCAGCCTTGTCGGCCTTTTCGTCCTTCGCGTTTTTCGTCTTTGGCACGCGTCCAGGGTATGCCGCCCACGTCTGCTTACAGCACCGTCTCAGCTTGCGCACCGGAGACGGAGGACAGCGTGACGGGCAGTAGCGTTCCCTACATGAGACTCGGTGTCCTCGACGTGGGATCGAACACGGTGCATCTGCTGGTGGTGGATGCACACCCCGGCGCGTGTCCGCTGCCCGCGCACTCGCACAAGGCGGAGTTGCGCCTCGCCCAGCTCCTCGACCCGAGCGGGGCGATCGGCCCCGAGGGCGTCGACAAACTGATCACCGTCATCCAGGACGCCCTCCAGGCCGCCGAGGACAAGGGCGTCGAGGACGTGCTGCCGTTCGCCACCTCCGCGGTGCGCGAGGCCAGCAACGCCGACGACGTCCTCGCGCGCGTGCAGGCCGAGACCGGCGTCGAGCTCCAGGTCCTCACCGGCGCGGAGGAGGCCCGGCTCACGTTCCTCGCCGCCCGCCGCTGGTTCGGCTGGTCGGCCGGCAAGCTGCTGGTCCTGGACATCGGCGGCGGCTCCCTGGAGATCGCGTACGGCATCGACGAGGAGCCCGACGCGGCCGTCTCCCTCCCGCTCGGCGCGGGCCGCCTCACGGCCGGCTGGCTGCCCGGGGACCCGCCCGACCCCGAGAACATACGGGCGCTGCGCCGGCACGCGCGCGCGGAGATCGCCCGCACGGTCGGGGAGTTCAGCCGCTTCGGCACCCCCGACCACGTCGTCGCCACGTCGAAGACCTTCAAGCAGCTCGCCCGCCTCGCCGGCGCCGCCCGCTCCGCCGACGGCCCCTACGTCCAGCGCGACCTCAAGCGGGAGTCCCTGGAGGCCTGGGTGCCGCGGCTGGCCGGCATGACCATCGCCCAGCGCGCGGAGCTCCCGGGGGTCTCCGAGGGCCGCGCGGGCCAGCTCCTGGCGGGCGCGCTGGTCGCCGAGGGCGCGATGGACCTGTTCGAGGTGGACACCCTGGAGATCTGCCCCTGGGCGCTGCGGGAGGGCGTGATCCTGCGCCGGCTCGACCACATGGGTTCGCTCAACCACATGAGTTCCCTCTAGCGCCCCCGGAGAGGCGCGGGGCTGATCGATGCGCGGCCCCGCCGCGCGGGCGCGAGCAACCGCACACCCGCCTTCGCCGTGTGGGCGCGAGCAACCGCACACCCGCCTTCGCCGTGTGGGCGCGAGCAACCGCACACCGGCCCCCGCCGTGTGGCGCGAGCAGCCACACACCCGCCCCCGCCCGTGGCGAACACCACAACGGCGATCGGGTGCCCCGCGGCTCACCCACCGCACCCCGTAATCTGTCCCCCATGGCAGAGCCCGTCGTGCGCATCCCGGATGCGAAGGTCGCCCTGTCGACGGCCTCGGTCTATCCGGAGTCGACGGCGACGGCCTTCGAGATCGCCGCGCGCCTCGGGTACGACGGGGTCGAGGTCATGGTGTGGAACGACCCGGTCAGCCAGGACATCGACGCGCTGCGCAGGCTCAGCGACTACCACCAGGTCCCGATCCTGGCCGTGCACGCCCCCTGCCTGCTCATCACCCAGCGGGTGTGGTCGACCGACCCGTGGGTGAAGCTCCAGCGGGCGCGCGCGGCGGCCGAGCAGCTCGGCGCGACCACCGTCGTCGTCCACCCGCCCTTCCGCTGGCAGCGCCAGTACGCGCGCGACTTCGTCCAGGGGATCTGGCGGATGGCGGACGAGACGGACGTACGGTTCGCCGTCGAGAACATGTACCCCTGGCGCTACCGGGACCGCGAGATGCTCGCGTACGCGCCCGAGTGGGACGTGACGAAGGACGACTACCGGCACTTCACGATCGATCTCAGCCATGCCGCCACGGCCCGCACGGACGCGATGCACATGCTCGACCGCATGGGCGACCGCCTCGGGCACGTCCACCTCGCCGACGGCAACGGCTCCGCCAAGGACGAGCACCTCGTCCCCGGCCGCGGTTCCCAGCCCTGCGCCGAACTGCTGGAGCGGCTCGCGCTGAGCGGCTTCGACGGGCACGTCGTCATCGAGGTCAACACACGGCGCGCGATGTCCGGCGCCGAACGTGAGGCCGATCTCGCCGAGGCCCTGGCCTTCACGCGTCTGCACCTGGCCTCCGCGCTGAAGGTGCCCCGCCGGTGACCGACACCGGCGCGCGCCGCCGCGGCCGACCCCCGCGCGCCGAGTCCGCCGGCACCCGCGACCGCATCCTCACCGCGGCCCGCGAGGAGTTCTCCGAGCGGGGCTACGAGAAGACGTCCGTGCGGGGCATCGCGAAGGCCGCCGGCGTGGACCCGGCGCTCGTGCACCACTACTTCGGCACCAAGGAGCAGGTCTTCGAGGCGGCCGTCTCCCTGGCCCTCGCACCCGCGCTGGAGGCGCCGCGGGCCCTCGAGGAGGGCCCGCTCGACGGCGTGGGGGAGCGCCTGACCCGCTTCGTCTTCGGCGTCTGGGAGAACCCGGCGACCCGTGTGCCCCTGCTCGCGATCGTCCGGTCCGCGGTGAACAACGACACCGCGGCAGCCGTCTTCCGCCGCATCATCGCCACGCAGGTGCTGGGCCGCATCGCCGTACGACTGGACCTGCCGGACGCCGAACTGCGCGCCGAGCTCGCGGCCGCGCAGCTGGTGGGCACCGCCATGCTGAGGTACGTCATCAAGGCCGAGCCGCTCGCGTCGGCGGACCCGGAGCAGATCATCGCGCGCCTGGCGCCCGTGGTGCAGGGCCATCTGACCAACCCGTGACGCACTGAGACGGACATCCCGCATTCCGGACAACGTGTCCGGCCCCTGGATGACCGGCGTAGGCTCGATGAGAGTCAGAACTCTGTCAGCGCCCTCTGGCAGAACTCTCCGAAGGAGCGAGCGACGATGCCCGAGCTGAGGTCCCGCACAGTCACCCACGGCCGCAACATGGCGGGCGCCCGCGCCCTTATGCGCGCCTCCGGTGTACCCGGTGCGGACATCGGCCGGAAGCCGATCATCGCGGTCGCCAACAGCTTCACGGAGTTCGTGCCGGGCCACACCCACCTCCAGCCCGTCGGCCGTATCGTCAGCGAGGCGATCGTCGAGGCCGGCGGCATCCCGCGCGAGTTCAACACGATCGCCGTCGACGACGGCATCGCGATGGGCCACGGCGGCATGCTCTACAGCCTGCCCTCCCGCGACCTGATCGCGGACAGCGTGGAGTACATGGTCGAGGCGCACTGCGCCGACGCCCTGGTCTGCATCTCCAACTGCGACAAGATCACCCCGGGCATGCTGAACGCCGCCCTGCGGCTGAACATCCCCACGGTCTTCGTCTCCGGCGGCCCGATGGAGTCCGGCCGCGCCACCCTCGTCGACGGCACGGTCCGCACGCTCGACCTGGTCGACGCGATCTCCGACGCCGTGAACGACAAGATCTCGGACGAGGACATCCTCCGGATCGAGGAGAACGCCTGTCCGACCTGCGGCAGCTGCTCCGGCATGTTCACGGCCAACTCGATGAACTGCCTGACCGAGGCCATCGGGCTCTCCCTCCCGGGCAACGGCTCGGTCCTGGCCACCCACACCGCGCGCAAGCAGCTGTACGTCGACGCCGCGCGCACGGTCATGGACATCACCCGCCGCTACTACGAGCAGGACGACGAGACGGTGCTGCCGCGCAACGTCGCCACCTTCGCGGCGTTCGAGAACGCGATGGCCCTGGACATCGCCATGGGCGGCTCCACCAACACGATCCTGCACCTGCTGGCGGCGGCCCAGGAGGCGGGCGTCCCCTTCGGCCTGAACGAGATCGACGCGGTCTCACGCCGGGTCCCGTGCCTGGCCAAGGTGGCCCCGAACGTCGCCAAGGACCGCACGTACTACATGGAGGACGTGCACCGCGCCGGCGGTATCCCGGCCCTCCTCGGCGAGCTGCACCGCGCCGGCCTGCTGAACGAGGACGTGCACGCGGTCCACAGCCCGTCCCTGGCGGACTGGCTGAAGACGTGGGACGTCCGCGGCGGCTCCCCGTCCCCCGAGGCGGTCGAGCTGTGGCACGCGGCCCCCGGCTGCGTCCGCTCCGCCGAGGCCTTCTCCCAGTCGGAGCGCTGGGAGGCCCTCGACGAGGACGCCGAGGGCGGCTGCATCCGCAGCGCCGAGCACGCGTACTCCAAGGACGGCGGCCTGGCGGTCCTCAAGGGCAACCTCGCCGTCGACGGCTGCGTGGTGAAGACGGCCGGCGTCGACGAGTCCATCTGGACCTTCGAGGGCCCGGCGGTCGTCTGCGAGTCGCAGGAGGAGGCCGTCCAGAAGATCCTCACCCAGCAGGTCAAGGAGGGCGACGTGGTCGTCATCCGCTACGAGGGCCCCAAGGGCGGTCCCGGCATGCAGGAGATGCTCTACCCGACCTCGTACCTGAAGGGCCGCGGCCTGGGCAAGGCCTGCGCGCTGGTCACGGACGGCCGTTTCTCCGGTGGCACCTCGGGTCTGTCCATCGGCCACGCCTCCCCCGAGGCGGCCGCCGGCGGCACGATCGCGCTCGTCGAGGACGGCGACCGCATCCGGATCGACATCCCCCACCGCACGATCGAGTTGCTCGTCGACGAGGCGGAACTCTCGCGTCGCGAGCAGTCGTTGAACGGGGCGTACGCCCCGAAGAACCGCGACCGCAAGGTCTCCGCCGCCCTGCGCGCCTACGCCGCGATGGCCACGAGCGCCGACAAGGGCGCGGTGCGGGACGTGTCGAAGCTGGGCTGACGCCCACGTTCCGCCACTGGGGCCGCTCCTGGGGGGCGGCCCCTCGGCGTGGCACGGCGTGGCAGGGGCTCCTGGCGTCACCAGGCCGAGGGGTCGGCTCCGTCCACCGCGAAGACGGTGCCGTCCGGAGCGCCGGCGTAGACGCGGCCGCCGACCGCCCCCGGCGCGGGCAGAGTGGTCACCACCTCGTCCGAGTTGGCTCCGAGCCGCAGCGGCGTCTGCCCGATGAGCTTGCCCGCGGCGGCGTCGACGGCGAGGAGACGGCCGTCGGGGGCGCTGAAGTACACGTGCTCGCCGTCCGCCGTCGGCACCGACCCCCGGCTCACGGCCGTCTGCAGGGACCACAGCCGCTTCCCCGCGAGCGTGTCCACGGCGACGAGCGAGCCGTCGAAGGTCAGCAGGTAGACGCGGTCCCCGTGCACGGCCGCGCTCGCCTGCTGCAGGGCGACGCTCAGCGCCACCCGCCGTGACACCTTGGTCTCGGGATAGAAGCGGACCACGGCGTCGGCCCTGCCGTACTCGCCGCCGCCGGACAGCAGGACGAGGCTGTCGCGGGCGGCGCCCACCACCGTCAGCTCGCCGCTGAACCGCTCGTCCCAGCGCACGTCACCGGTTGCGGGGTCCACCGCCGTGACCCGCGTACGCCCGTCGCCGGACGTGGTCGTCGTATACGCCAGCGGGTCGCCCGGGAACGACACGAAGTACGCCTCGCCGGCCCCGGGAACGCGATGGCTCCACCTGGTCCGTCCCGAGGCGGCGTCCACGCCGGTCACCGTGCCGTCGGCCGCGGTGAGCAGGAGCGTGCCACCGGCGTACCGGATCCCCGGGTAAGCCGACACGTCCCGCTGCCAGCGCGTCCTGCCGGACGCCGGATCGAGGGCCTCGACCCGCTTGCCCGAGTGCGTCAGCACATGCGCCAGCCCGCCCGCGAGGACCGGTGCCTCGCCGGGCCTGTCGCCGGCGGACAGCGCGTGCCGCCACAGCACGCGCCCGTCGGTCGCGTCGAGCGCCGACACCAGCCCCGACTGGGCGCAGAGCAGCCGCTTCGCGTCGTACGCGCACTGCGGCATGCCGCCGGCTTTGCCCATGGCCGGTCGTGTCGCCCAGGGAGTGAAGGCCTCCGCCGCCGTCCCGGAGTCGCCCGTGTTCCGCCCGGAGCCGCCCGCCTCGTCTCCGCCGAGCCACCGCACGGAGACGAGTCCTGCCCCCACGGCGAGGACCAGGGCCCCGACGGCGAGGGCGACACGCCCGCGCCGACTCCACCGTGGCCCGCCCGCGCGCGCCGCCCCCGCGCCCTGCTCCTGCGGCGGCTTCGGCGCGTCCGGCTGCGACGCGTCCGGCTGCGGTGCGTCGGACCTGGGGGCGTCGGGTTGGGGGGCATCCAGCGATCGCTGCGTCGGTATGAACGCCTGCGTGTCGTACGAGGCCGCGACCGACCGCAGTTCCCGCATCAGCTCGTCCGGCGTGGGCCGTTCCTCGGGCTCCTTGGCGAGGCAGCGCAGCACCAGCGGCGCGAGGCTCTCCGGTACGCCCGTCAAATCGGGCTCGTCGTGGACGACCTGGTAGGCGACGACGTACGGGCTGTCGGAGTCGAACGGCCCCCGCCCGGTCGCCGCGTGCACCAGCACGGATCCCAGCGCGAAGATGTCGGCGGCGGGCCCGACCTCCCGCGGACGGCGGAACTGCTCCGGCGCCATGAACGGCGGGGTGCCTATCAACTTCCCCGTCTCGGTGCGCAGTTCGCTGTCCTTCGGCCGGGAGATGCCGAAGTCGATGACCTTCGGACCGTCCTCGGCGAGCAACACGTTGCTGGGCTTCAGGTCCCGGTGCACGACCCCCACCCGGTGGATGTCGCGCAGCGCCTCCGCGAGCCCGGCCACCAGCCGCCGCAACTCGCCCGCCCCCATGGGCCCGTTCCGCTTCACGTGATCCGACAAGGTCGGGCCCGGAATGAACAAGGTGGCCATCCAGGGCCGTTCGGCCTCCGGGTCGGCGTCGACTACGGGTGCGGTGAAGGCGCCGCTGACTCTTCGCGCGGCCGCGATCTCCTGCCGGAATCTCCCCCTGAACTCGGGATCCCTGGCGAACTCGGCGTGGACGACCTTCACCGCGAGCTTCATCCCGGAGGTGCTGCGGGCCAGATGGACCACGCCCATGCCGCCGGAGCCCAGGCAGGACTCCAGCCGGTAGTGACCGGCGTATTCCGGAAGTTCCGCTTCCGCGCCCGACCCGGTGTTGCGCTGTGGCGTCATGGACCACCCCCGTGCTGTTCGGCCGCGCGCGCGACGCACGGAGCCTAGTCGATGACTCGAACGGGACCGAGGCGGCTTGCTAGCCTCCACGTGCGAGTTGCGCACATGTGTTTCATGTCGTGATTCGGGGGAATCAACGTGTCCCCATGGCAGTCATGGGGTTCAACGGGGGAGGTTTTTCATGTCTGTCGAGCACGTCGAAGAGGCCGAGAGCAGCGACGAGGCGCAGGCCGTCGCGGCGGCGTCCCTGACGTACTACCCGATCGCGCCCGGCGTCCGCCTGAACGTCCGCAGCGGCCCCGGCACCAGCTACCCGGTCGTCAAGGTCCTGCCCGAGGGCACGAGGGTGCCGATCTTCTGCCAGAAGGCGGGCACCACGGTGACCGGCCCGTACGGCACGACGAACATCTGGGACAACATCGCCGACAGCCAGTTCGTCTCGGACGCGTACGTCAAGACGGGCAGCGACGGCTACATCGCACCGCGCTGCGCCTGACGCACCCCTCGGGGAGCCCGCCACGACCCGGAGCCATAATCGTCCCGTGAGCGACGAAAACGGCACCCCGGACACCTCGGCCGGCTCCCCGGGGCAGGGCAGCGGCCCCACCGGCCCGCGCCCCGAGCCCCTCCGCTTCTTCGGCACCGCCTGGGTGCACCACGACCACGGCTACATCGCCCGCCGCATCGCCGTCGCCGTCGGCTCGCTCGCCGCCGCGGCCGTCTCCTGCCTCGTCCTCCGCTTCGCCTACGAGGGCCTCGCGATCGCCGACATCGGCAGCTTCGTGACCCTGCTGGTCGTGGTGATGTTCGCGATCTGCAGCGCCCTGGCCTTCCGGCACACCTGGGACAGCTTCGCCAAACGCCCCGACCCCGACCGCCAGGCCTCCCTGCGCGGCCTTCTGGCCATCGGCTTCGTCGGCTCCCTCCTCGCCTACTTCTTCCGCTCCCTCACCGAGGCTCCCGGCGAGAAACTCCACCGCGAGGAGTACGAGGCGGCCCGCGAACAGTACGAGCGCCGCACCGCCCGCCGCACTCGCAACCCCTCGAAGAAGCCCCGCCGCTCCTGAACGACGGCACGAGCGAGCCACCCCGACCGCGGAGCCCACGCCCCGAACGCTCGACCGGCCCCCTCCGTCCCCAACTCCAGGCCGGCACCGCGACTCCGAGCCCCGGCTCTCCGAATACCGGCTCTCCGAATACCAGCTCTCCGCATCCTGCCTCTCTGCCGCCTCTCTCCCGCCTCTCCCAGCCAACCTCCCCCCACATCCGGTTCCCTCCCCACCCGTCCCCCGCCACCATGACCTCATGACGGCTCCCTCCCACACCACCCGAGCCCACTCCTTCAACTCCGCCGCGGCGCAGTACGCCGCCAACCGCCCCTCCTACCCGGCCGCGCTCTTCGACGCGGTCGAGGAGATGGCCGGCCGCTCACTCGCGGGCGCCCGCGTCGCCGACATCGGCGCGGGGACGGGCATCGCGACCGCCCTGCTGCGAGCCCGCGGCGCCGACGTCCTCGCTGTCGAACCCGGCGACGGCATGGCGGCCCAGTTCCGCCGTGCCCTCCCCGACGTGCCGATCCTCCGCGGCGACGGCAACCACCTCCCCCTCGCCACCGCCTCCCTGGACTTCCTCACCTACGCCCAGTCCTGGCACTGGACCGACCCGGACCGCGCCATCCCGGAGGCCGTGCGCGTCCTGCGTCCGGGCGGCGCCCTGGCGCTGTGGTGGAACGCCGGCGCCCTCGACGTGCCGTGGATCGACGCGCAGACGGACCGCGTCCAACGTCACTTCGGCCTCGACCGGGACGTCTGGAGGAACGGCGACGGCACCCACGCCGCCCTCGCCTCCGCAGCCGGCCGCCTCGACTTCGCCCGCCACCGGGTCCGCTGGAGCCGCCGCGTCCCCCTCGACACGCACCTGGCCAACATCACCAGCCGCTCGCTCTTCCTGGTCCACGGAGACGAGAGCACCGCCGCCTTCCTCGCCGAGGAACGCCGCCACCTCCTCGCCGCCTTTCCCGACGGCACGGTGGAGGAGACCTACGACGTCGAGCTGCTGCTCGCCACCCGCCCCTGATCCTCCCCCCGACGGCGCGGACCGCGCCCCCCCCGCGCGGCGGCCCCCCCCCCCACGGGCGCCCCCCCCCGCCCGGGCCGCCGCGCACGCGTGGTCCACATGCCGCATCCCGCCCAGGTCCCGCCGCACTTTTCGATCCCGCGCCGACACATCCAGCGCGTCCGCGCGTCCGTCAACTTCGACAGCCGCAGAAACATCGCGTGCCCCACCACCCCGACGACGATCCCGGCATCCCCGCGGTCCTCGGTCTCCACCGCACATGGCTGATCTCCCAGGCCGTCCTGGCCACGGCCGGCGCCAGCCCGATCAGCACTCCAGCGGACAGACTCCCCACGACGGTCGCCGCCCGCCGTCACCCCCAGCACGACCACCTCACCCCGGTGCCCCGCCACAGCTGCCGCACCTCCCGCACTCGCCCGAGCTCTGCGGCCGGCGTGCACCAGCAGCGTGGCCGGTACCGCGACCGGGATCACCCCGAGCCTCCGGGCGTGACGGCCGTGAACAACCGCAGCCACACCCCGTGCGGCCCCTTCGAGGCCGTGGTCCGAGCCCCGGCCCGCACGTTCGCCGCGCCGCGCACGATGACGCGCTCCCCCCCTTGACGACGCCCCGCCCCGGCGAGATTATTCATCACATGATGAATTACCATCCCCGGCCACCCGACACGGACGCCCGCACCGGCGAAACCCCCGCCGTACACGCCCGCGCCCTCACCGTCGTCCGAGGCTCACGCACCGTCCTCCACGCCCTCGACTTCACCGTCCCGCGCGGCCAGATCACCGGTCTCCTCGGCCCTTCGGGTTGCGGCAAGACGACGCTGATGCGCGCGATCGTCGGCACCCAGGCCAAGGTCACCGGCACCCTCGACGTCCTCGGCCACCCCGCCGGCCACCCCACCCTCCGCACCCGCGTCGGCTACGTCACCCAGGCCCCCTCCGTCTACGACGACCTGACCGTGCGCCAGAACCTCGACTACTTCGCCGCGATCCTCGACCCGGGCCGCGCAGCCGCCGAACGCCGCCACGAGAACGTCACCCGAGCCATCGCCGACGTCGACCTGACCGGCCACGCCGACGCCCTGGCCGGCAACCTCTCCGGCGGCCAGCGCAGCCGCGTCTCCCTGGCGGTCGCCCTCCTCGGCACCCCCGACCTCCTCGTCCTCGACGAACCCACCGTCGGCCTGGACCCGGTCCTCCGCCGCGACCTGTGGCACCTCTTCCACACCATCGCCGCCTCCCGCGGCGCGACCCTCCTCGTCTCCTCCCACGTCATGGACGAGGCCGAGCGCTGCCACCGCCTCCTGCTGATGCGCCAGGGCGAGATCCTCGCCGACGACACCCCCGACGCACTGCGCGCCCGCACCGGCTCCGACACCGTCGAGGCGGCCTTCCTCCACCTGGTCGACGAGGCGGCCGAGGCCGCCCGTGAAAGGGAGAACACCCGATGACCACGCCCACACACCCCGCGCCCACCACCCCCCTCAACCTCTCCCGCACCACCGCCACCGCCGCCCGGGTCCTGCGCCAACTCCGCCACGACCCCCGCACGATCGCCCTGATGATCCTCGTCCCGTGCGTGATGCTGTTCCTGCTCCGCTACGTCTTCGACGGCAACCCGCGCACCTTCGACAGCATCGGCGCGTCCCTCCTGGGCATCTTCCCGCTGATCACGATGTTCCTGGTCACCTCCATCGCCACCCTGCGCGAACGCACCTCGGGCACCCTCGAACGCCTCCTCGCCCTTCCCCTCGGCAAGGCCGACCTGATCGTCGGCTACGCCCTCGCCTTCGGCACCCTCGCGATCATCCAGTCCGCCCTCGCCACCGGCCTCGCACTCTGGTTCCTCGACCTGGACGTGACAGGCAGCCCCTGGCTCCTCCTCCTGGTCGCCCTCCTCGACGCCCTCCTGGGCACCGCCCTCGGCCTCTTCGTCTCGGCCTTCGCAGCCTCCGAATTCCAGGCCGTCCAGTTCATGCCGGCGGTGATCTTCCCCCAACTCCTCCTCTGCGGCCTCTTCACCCCACGAGACACCATGCACCCCGTCCTGGAAGCCCTCTCCGACGTCCTCCCCATGTCCTACGCCGTCGACGGCATGAACGAGGTCCTCAACCACACGGACATGACCGCCACCTTCCTCCGCGACGTCCTGATCGTGGCCGGCTGCGCACTGCTGGTGCTGGGCCTGGGAGCAGCCACCCTGCGACGCCGGACCGCGTGAACCAACCCCCGTCCGGGGCTGCCCCCTCTGGGGGGCCGGAGGACGAGGTCCGTCCGGGGCTGCCCCCTCTGGGGGGCTGGAGGACGAGGTCCGTTCGGGACCGAAACGGGGGTCTGGGGGCGCCGGCCCCCAGGGACAGGAAGGGCAGGGGCGGCGGGGGCGAAGAACCCCCAACCGCATCCAACCGCACCCCGACCCCACGTCCGCCCACCGGACACGCACCCACGCCCCCACTCCCCGATGCGAGGATGACGGAGGACGACGCAAACCCCCGGAGGGCACCTCAGCCATGACTCAGAAAGTCGCAGTCCTCGGCACCGGCAAGATCGGCGAAGCCCTGCTCAGCGGAATGCTCCGAGGCGGCTGGCCCCCCGCTGACCTCCTCGTCACCGCCCGCCGCGCCGAACGCGCCGAAGAGCTCCGCACCCGCTACGGCGTCATCCCCGTCACCAACGCCGAAGCCGCCAAGACCGCGGACACCCTCATCCTCACGGTCAAACCGCAGGACATGGGCACCCTCCTCGACGAGCTCGCCCCCCACGTCCCCGCCGGCCGCCTGGTCATCAGCGGCGCCGCCGGCATCACCACCTCCTTCATCGAGGACCGCCTCACCACCGGCGTCCCCGTCGTCCGCGTCATGACGAACACCCCCGCCCTCGTCGACGAGGCCATGTCCGTCATCTCCCCCGGAAGCCACGCCAGCGAGGCCGACCTCGCCCACACCGAGGAGATCTTCGGCGCCGTGGGCAAGACCCTCCGCGTCCCCGAGTCCCAGCAGGACGCCTGCACCGCCCTCTCCGGCTCCGGCCCGGCGTACTTCTTCTACCTGGTCGAAGCCATGACGGACGCCGGCATCCTGCTCGGTCTGCCCCGCGACAAGGCCCACGACCTCATCGTCCAGTCCGCGATCGGCGCCGCCACGATGCTCCGCGACAGCGGCGAACACCCGGTCAAGCTCCGCGAGAACGTCACCTCGCCGGCCGGCACCACCATCAACGCCATCCGCGAACTCGAGAACCACGGCGTACGAGCCGCCCTCATCGCCGCCCTCGAAGCCGCCCGCGACCGCAGCCGCGAACTGGCCTCCGGCACCAAGGACTGACGCGCCCGCCGGGGGCGGTCACTTCGCCGCGCTCACCACGTCCCGCGTGGTCACCACCCGCGCGAACCCGCCCCCGTGCAGCGACACCGCCGACGCCTGCGCCACCTCCTCCGCACTCCGCCGCCAGCCGAACGGTCCCTCCAGGTCGAAGGTGTACGTGGCGTCGTACGCGACCACGACCTCGTACCCCAGGTTCCCGCCCATCCGCGCGGTCGTCTCCACGCACATGTTGGTCTGGACCCCGGCCACCACGACCTGCGAGATCCCCTCCGCCCTCAACCAGGCGTCCAGATCCGGCGTCCCGTAGAAGGCCGAGTTCACGGTCTTCGTGACGAACAGCTCCGGCCCGGTCCCCTTCCCACGCCGCTCCTCCACGTACTCCTTGAAGCCGTTCCCCTCGTAACCCGCCCGCAGCGGCGACTCCGGCTTCGACGAGTCATGCCGTACGAAGACGACCGGCCGCCCCGACGCCTGCCACACATCGATGAGCGAAGCGATGTTGTCATCGGCCCCGGGATTGTTCCGAGGCCCCCAGAAGTCGGCCTCGTCGAAGCCCTTCTGCACATCCACGACCAGCAGTGCCGCGTTCTGCGAAATCTCCATGCCCACGATCCTGCCGCCGCACGGGCGCCCTCCCCAGAGGGCAGGAAGACAGCGATCGATGGTTTACTGCCACCCATGCCACTCACGGAGGAAGCCCGGAAAACCCCGTACCGCGTCGCCCTCGTCTCCTTCCCCGGCATCCGCGCCTTCGACGTCTCCGTCATCACCGAGGTCTGGGGCGCCGACCGCACCGACCGCGGCGCCCCCGCCTTCGACCTGCGCCGCGTCGCCACCGACACCACCACACCCATCCCCATGCGCGGCGGCCTGGCACTCCACCCCGACCGCACCCTCTCCTGGCTACCCAGAGCCGATCTGATCCTGATCCCCGGCCTCGACGACCACCTCACCCCCGCACCCGGCCCCGTCCTCGAAGCCCTCCGCCGCGCCCACGCCCGCGGTACCACCATCGCCGCCCTCTGCGGCGGCGCCTTCACCCTCGCCCAGGCCGGCCTCCTCGACGGCCGCCGAGCGATCACCCACTGGAACCTCGTCGACCTCCTCCGCACCCACCACCCCCACATCACCGTCGTCCCCGACGCCCTCTTCATCGAGGACGACAACATCTGGACCGCCGCCGGCACCGCGGCCGGCATCGACCTCTGCCTCCACCTCGTCCGCACCGCACACGGAGCCGAGGCAGCCGCCACCATCGCCCGCTCCATGGTCACCGCCCCCTTCCGCACGGGCACCCAGGCCCAGTTCATCGAGCACCCCACCCCTCACACGGACCGCGACGCCGACACCCTCGCCGCCGTACGCGAACACGCTCTGCGCCACCTCCACGAACCACTCACCGTCGCCGACCTGGCAGCACACGCCGGTATGTCCTCCCGCAGCTTCGCCCGCCACTTCACGGCAGCCACCGGCACCACCCCCCTCCGCTGGCTCCTCGACCAGCGCCTCGCCGCAGCCCAGAAACTCCTCGAACGCACCGACCTCCCCATCCCCGAGGTCGCCCGCCGCGCCGGCTTCGGCAGCGAGGTCACGATGCGCCAGCACTTCGCATCGCGCCTCGCCACCAGCCCCCGCGCCTACCGAACCGCGTTCAGCACCGGCTCCGCCACCGGCGGCAGCAGCCCGATCGCGCGATAAGCGGCATCCACGACCGGCCGGGCCATCGCCCGCGCCTTCTCCGCACCTTCCCGCAACACCCCCTCCACATAGACGGGATCAGCGCACAACTCCTTGTGCCTCGCCTGCACCGGACGAAGAACCTCCACCACAGCCTCGGCGGTGTCCCTCTTCAACGATCCGTACGACTCATATACACCGCCCAAGGCCTCCGGGTTCCCACCCGTACAAGCCGCGAGGATCTCGAGCAGATTCGTGACCCCGGGCCGCCCCTCCCGGTCGTACACGACCTCACGCCCGCTGTCGGTCACGGCCCGCATGACCTTCTTCCGCACGACGTCCGGCTCGTCCAGCAGATAGACGATCCCCGGCCCGGCGTCGTCGCTCTTCCCCATCTTCGACGTCGGTTCCTGCAGGTTCATCACCCGCGCCGCCACCGGCGGATGAGTGGCCCTGGGCACCACGAACGCCTGCCCGTACCGCTGGTTGAACCGCAGCGCCAGATCCCGGGTCAGCTCCACGTGCTGCGTCTGGTCGTGCCCCACAGGCACCTCGTCCGTCCCGTACGCGAGGATGTCCGCCGCCATCAGCACCGGATAGGTCAGCAGCGACAGCCGCACACTCCCACCCCGCTCGCGCTCCCGCGCGGCCTTCTCCCTGTACTGGATCATCCGCCGCATCTCGCCGTCGGTGGCCACACACTCCAGCAGGTACGACAGCCGCGCGTGCTCGTCCACATGACTCTGCACGAACAGCGTGCACAGTTGCGGATCCAGCCCTGCCGCCAGCAGCAAGGTGGCCGTCTGCCGACTGAGCCGACGCACCCGCGCGGGATCGTGATGGACGGTCAGCGCGTGCAGATCGACGACACAGAACAGCGCGTCCGCCCGGTGCTGATCGACCGCGGCCCACTGCCGCATGGCCCCCAGGTAGTTCCCCAGCGTCAGGTGCCCGGTCGGCTTGACCCCGCTGAAGACCCGTTTCATCTCTCCACCTCCTGGTCGAGCCCGCCGCACCGGCCGGCCGACCCTCAGGAGGGAGAAACGAGAACGGCCGCCGAGGCGGCGGCCGTTGAGTGCATACGTGAGTCCGGCCGCCGTCAGGCGGCCCACCACTGCTGGGTGCACGTACGCGTAGTCATGTCCCCCAGAGTACGCCTCAGGGGTGCCCCTGGGACGTGAGTTGACACGCCCAGGACGGATACGTAGTGTTCTCCGAGTTGTCCGACGTGAGCGCCGACCACGGTCGGTCCCCGGACAGCCATTCCGCAAGTACCAACCACTCCTCGACGAACAGTCGATCCGGCGGCCGTCGTGTCATTGGCATGCGTATTCGCGAAATGAGGAATCCTCGTTCGAAAGGACGCAGGCCCCGATTGGCTTCGGGAGCCGGGAATCCGCTAAAGTCTCACTCGTCGGAACGGCCCAACGGCCGGGAGGACAGCCCCCCTCTGACGGGGAATCAGCGCCGAAAGGGTCTGATAGAGTCAGAAACGCCGGAAAGGAAACCGCGAAAGCGGGAACCTGGAAAGCGCCGAGGAAATCGGATCGAGAAAAGATCTGATAGAGTCGGGAACGCAAGACCGAAGGGAAGCGCCCGGAGGAAAGCCTGAGAGAGTCTCTCGGGTGAGTACAAAGGAAGCGTCCGTTCCTTGAGAACTCAACAGCGTGCCAAAAATCAACGCCAGATATGTTGATACCCCGTCCCCGGCAGTGATAGCCGAGGATGAGGTTCCTTTGAAAAAACACAGCGAGGACGCTGTGAGCGAGAGGATTATTCCTCCTCTCGTTCCGCTCTCGTGTGTGTGCACCGGATTACCGGTAAACATTCACGGAGAGTTTGATCCTGGCTCAGGACGAACGCTGGCGGCGTGCTTAACACATGCAA
>NZ_JBNCAQ010000064.1:0-23848 GCF_049808595.1 Streptomyces aurantiaciflavus
GCCGAATAATCAACGTTCCACCCATGAGCAACCAGCACCGGACGTTCGCCGATGTACTGGCCTCTGGACAGCCTTGCGGCTGCCTAGAAGTGCTCCTTAGAAAGGAGGTGATCCAGCCGCACCTTCCGGTACGGCTACCTTGTTACGACTTCGTCCCAATCGCCAGTCCCACCTTCGACAGCTCCCTCCCACAAGGGGTTGGGCCACCGGCTTCGGGTGTTACCGACTTTCGTGACGTGACGGGCGGTGTGTACAAGGCCCGGGAACGTATTCACCGCAGCAATGCTGATCTGCGATTACTAGCAACTCCGACTTCATGGGGTCGAGTTGCAGACCCCAATCCGAACTGAGACCGGCTTTTTGAGATTCGCTCCACCTCACGGTATCGCAGCTCTTTGTACCGGCCATTGTAGCACGTGTGCAGCCCAAGACATAAGGGGCATGATGACTTGACGTCGTCCCCACCTTCCTCCGAGTTGACCCCGGCGGTCTCCTGTGAGTCCCCATCACCCCGAAGGGCATGCTGGCAACACAGAACAAGGGTTGCGCTCGTTGCGGGACTTAACCCAACATCTCACGACACGAGCTGACGACAGCCATGCACCACCTGTACACCGACCACAAGGGGGACCCTGTCTCCAGGGTTTTCCGGTGTATGTCAAGCCTTGGTAAGGTTCTTCGCGTTGCGTCGAATTAAGCCACATGCTCCGCTGCTTGTGCGGGCCCCCGTCAATTCCTTTGAGTTTTAGCCTTGCGGCCGTACTCCCCAGGCGGGGAACTTAATGCGTTAGCTGCGGCACCGACGACGTGGAATGTCGCCAACACCTAGTTCCCACCGTTTACGGCGTGGACTACCAGGGTATCTAATCCTGTTCGCTCCCCACGCTTTCGCTCCTCAGCGTCAGTAATGGCCCAGAGATCCGCCTTCGCCACCGGTGTTCCTCCTGATATCTGCGCATTTCACCGCTACACCAGGAATTCCGATCTCCCCTACCACACTCTAGCTAGCCCGTATCGAATGCAGACCCGGGGTTAAGCCCCGGGCTTTCACACCCGACGTGACAAGCCGCCTACGAGCTCTTTACGCCCAATAATTCCGGACAACGCTTGCGCCCTACGTATTACCGCGGCTGCTGGCACGTAGTTAGCCGGCGCTTCTTCTGCAGGTACCGTCACTTTCGCTTCTTCCCTGCTGAAAGAGGTTTACAACCCGAAGGCCGTCATCCCTCACGCGGCGTCGCTGCATCAGGCTTTCGCCCATTGTGCAATATTCCCCACTGCTGCCTCCCGTAGGAGTCTGGGCCGTGTCTCAGTCCCAGTGTGGCCGGTCGCCCTCTCAGGCCGGCTACCCGTCGTCGCCTTGGTGAGCCGTTACCTCACCAACAAGCTGATAGGCCGCGGGCTCATCCTTCACCGCCGGAGCTTTCAACCCTCACAGATGCCCGCGAGAGTGGTATCCGGTATTAGACCCCGTTTCCAGGGCTTGTCCCAGAGTGAAGGGCAGATTGCCCACGTGTTACTCACCCGTTCGCCACTAATCCACCCCGAAGGGCTTCATCGTTCGACTTGCATGTGTTAAGCACGCCGCCAGCGTTCGTCCTGAGCCAGGATCAAACTCTCCGTGAATGTTTACCGGTAATCCGGTGCACACACACGAGAGCGGAACGAGAGGAGGAATAATCCTCTCGCTCACAGCGTCCTCGCTGTGTTTTTTCAAAGGAACCTCATCCTCGGCTATCACTGCCGGGGACGGGGTATCAACATATCTGGCGTTGATTTTTGGCACGCTGTTGAGTTCTCAAGGAACGGACGCTTCCTTTGTACTCACCCGAGAGACTCTCTCAGGCTTTCCTCCGGGCGCTTCCCTTCGGTCTTGCGTTTCCGACTCTATCAGACCTTTTCGGTGTCCGATTCCCTGTCGGCGGGTTTGTCTGCTGGCTTCCGGCTTTCGCCTGTCGGCCTTTCGACATTCACTACGTTAGCCGATTCCCTCGGCAACTCATAATCGAGTTCCTGCGAGTCGAATTCGGGCATGCGGACACGCCGAATTCAGTCCCGCTGAGGGATGTTGTAGGTAGTGGGTTGGCCGCTTCCGGCTGCTGGCGAATGCCGTACCCGGTTCAAGCGGCTCGGGCTACGTTACGCCTCCGTCAAGGGTGAGTCAACTTCGGCGGCGCCTGGGGACATGGGCCCGATAAGGGCTCACCGTAGGGTCGTCGGCCACCCAGTAGCGCCAGGGGTGGACGTCGCCGTTCCCACCCTCGCCGGCGACGCCGGTGCGTGGACCGTTGCGTACCTGGTCGGAGGGCACGGGGGTGCCGGTCAGCATCCTCAGGGGGGTCTCGCCGGAGGCGCAGGCGTCGGTGCCGTCGAGGGCCCGGTCCACGTCCAGGGCTGTCGCCAGGCGGGCGGGGCCTTTGGCCAGTTCGTTGTCGTGGCGGGCCGAGAGTCGACGTTGGCGGGCCAGCTCGGCGCCCTCGACCACCTCGCCGGCACGCAGCAGGACCGCGCTCGCGCGGCCGTCGGGGCCGCAGACGAGGTTCATGCAGTGCCACATGCCATAGGTGAAGTAGACGTAGACGTGGCCGGGCGAGCCGAACATCACGGCGTTGCGGGCCGTGCGGCCGCGATAGGCGTGGGAGCCGGGATCGTTCGGGCCGTCGTAGGCCTCGACCTCTGTGAGGCGGAGGGTGATCGGACCGTCCGGGGTGGTGCGGACGAGGAGGCGGCCGAGGAGGTCGGGGGCCACTTCCAGGACAGGGCGGTCGAAGAAGGACCGGGGAAGGGGCGTACGGTCGGGGGTCGCGATCATGCCCTCCGAGCGTAGTGGAGACGAGTGGGTGCGTCGGGGTGGTCGGCGGGCGCTCGGCTTGCCAGGGTGTGAGGGCGGAACCGGCCACGGTCGGATCGCGTTTGTAGGGATCAAGGATCCCGTCGTACAGGTCGTAGAGGGAGAGTCATGGCGTTCAAGAAGCTGCTCGCGAGTCTCGGGGCCGGTGGGGCTTCGGTCGAGACGGTGCTGACGGAGGTCAACGTCGTCCCGGGCGGCGTCGTCCAGGGTGAGGTCCGGATCCAGGGCGGGACCGTCAACCAGCAGATCGAGGGGCTGTCGGTCGGGCTGCAGGCCAAGGTCGAGGTCGAGAGCGGCGACCAGGAGTACAAGCAGGACATCGAGTTCATCAAGCAGCGTCTCGGCGGGGCCTTCGAGCTGCAGGCGAACGCGGTGCACGCGGTGCCGTTCGGTCTTGAGATCCCGTGGGAGACGCCGGTCACGATGATCGACGGTCAGGCGCTGCGCGGGATGCACATCGGTGTGACCACCGAGCTGGAGATCGCGCGCGCCGTGGACTCCGGCGACCTGGACCCGGTCAACGTGCACCCGCTGCCGGCGCAGAAGGCGATCCTGGACGCCTTCATCCAACTGGGCTTCCGGTTCAAGAACGCGGACCTGGAGCGGGGTCACATCCGCGGTACGCGGCAGAAGCTGCCCTTCTACCAGGAGATCGAGTTCTTCCCGCCGGCGCAGTACCGGGGGCTGAACCAGGTGGAGCTGAGCTTCGTGGCCGACGCGCAGGCCATGGATGTCGTACTGGAGATGGACAAGAAGCCGGGGCTGTTCAGCGAGGGCAGTGACACCTTCCGGTCGTTCCAGGTGGGGCTGAACGACTACCAGGGGACCGACTGGGCGGCGTACCTCAACCAGTGGCTGTCCGAGGTCGGCAGCAAGCGCAACTGGTTCTGAGACGTGTGCCGGCAGGGCCCGGAACGCCGTGGGGTGTTCCGGGTCCCTGTGTGTCTGGAGGCTACGTACGGGCGTGGCCCTGTGTGGTGACCTTCGCTTGTCGCCCGTAGGTGAAGGAGCCTGCCGGTCGTGAAGGATCTCTGAGTGGGTACGCGCGCAACCGTGAGTGACGCCGTGTTGGTCGTAGGCTCGCGGGTGGATCGTTTTCCGACTGTTCAGGAGGTATCGAGGTGACCGAGCTGAAGAGGCGGCCACTCCCCCACGACTTCCATCCGCCGGTGCCGTCGTTCACGGTCACGAGTGAGGACGTGCAGGAGGGTGCGACGCTCAAGGACGCGCAGGTGCAGGCGGCGGGAAACACCTCGCCGCACCTGCGGTGGGAGGGGTTTCCGCCGGAGACCAAGAGCTTCGCCGTGACCTGCTACGACCCGGACGCGCCGACGGGCAGCGGGTTCTGGCACTGGGTGCTGTTCGACATTCCGGCCTCGGTGACCGAGCTGCCGGCGGGTGCGGGCGGCGGCAAGTTCGAAGGGCTTCCGGAGGGTGCCGTTCACGCCCGCAACGACTACGGGACGAGGGACTTCGGCGGGGCGGCGCCGCCGCCGGGGGACGGGCCGCACCGGTACGTCTTCACGGTGTACGCGGTGGACCAGGAGAAGCTCGGTCCGGATGCGGACGCCTCGCCTGCCGTCGTCGGGTTCAACCTGCGGTTCCACGCGATCGCGCGGGCGCAGCTGATCGGTGAGTACGAGAACCCCGCGCAGAGTTGAGGCGGCGGGCTGAGTAAGCTCATCGTTCATACAACGTTTGCCCGTCCCTGGTCTTGGAAGTGATCAGGGGCGGGCATTTTTGTTGCCGGGGGTCGCGGGGGTCACCCCCCGTGGGAGCAGCAGATATTGCGTTGTCCATCTCGGCGTGCCCGGCCAGAGTTGATCCCAGCCCGCCAGGGGGTGGGCCGGTGCACACGGGAGGTGGGCTGGTATGCGGGACACGCTGGTGCTGAACGCGAGCTTCGAGCCGCTGTCGACGGTGACGTTGAACCGAGCCGTCGTTCTGGTGCTTCAGGACAAGGCTGTCGTCGAGCAGGCCCACCCCGAACTGCGGATGCGTGGATCCGCGGTCGACATACCGGCGCCCCGGGTGATCAGGCTGTGCAGGTACGTACGGGTGCCCTTCCGAAGACAAGCTCCGTGGTCGAGGCGGGGTGTGCTGGTCAGGGACCGGCACCGGTGCGCTTACTGCGGGCGCCGGGCGACCACGGTGGACCACGTGGTGCCACGGGCTCAGGGTGGTCAGGACTCCTGGCTCAACACGGTCGCCTCGTGCGCGGAGGACAACCACCGTAAGGCGGACCGGACTCCGGAGCAGGCCGGGATGCCGTTGCTGCGGCAGCCGTTCGAGCCGACTCCGCAGGACGCGATGCTGCTGGCGTTGGGGCAGGAGGACCTGGCCGCGCTGCCGGAGTGGTTGGCTGTGGACGCGGCATAGCACTGCGCGAGCGGGCCGGTCGTCGTCCGCGGGTTGTTCGTGGCTGGTCGCGCCCACGCGGCGGAGCCGCATATCGGTACAGCCCCGCGCCCCGAAAGGGGCGCGGGGCTGTACCGCGTTCTCAAGTGCCCTCAGTCGATCTGGGGCTTCTCTCGGCGTTCCGTACCGTTGGTGTTGCCGTTGCCTCCGCCGTTCGAACCGCCGCCCAGGGGGCCGAAGTTGCCCATGGCGCCGGAGAGACCCTTGAGGGCGTCGCCGATTTCGCTGGGGACGATCCAGAGCTTGTTGGCGTCGCCCTCGGCGATCTTCGGGAGCATCTGGAGGTACTGGTAGGAGAGGAGCTTCTGGTCCGGGTCGCCGGCGTGGATGGCCTCGAAGACCGTGCGGACGGCCTGGGCCTCGCCCTCGGCGCGCAGGGCGGCGGCCTTGGCCTCACCCTCGGCCTTGAGGATGGCGGACTGCTTCTCGCCCTCGGCGGTGAGGATGGCGGCTTGGCGCGTACCTTCGGCGGTGAGGATCGCGGCGCGCTTGTCACGGTCGGCGCGCATCTGCTTCTCCATCGAGTCCTGGATGGAGGTGGGCGGTTCGATGGCCTTGAGCTCCACGCGGTTGACGCGGATGCCCCACTTGCCGGTGGCCTCGTCGAGGACGCCGCGCAGCGCCGCGTTGATCTCCTCGCGGGAGGTCAGGGTCCGCTCCAGGTCCATGCCACCGATGATGTTGCGGAGCGTGGTGACGGTGAGCTGCTCGATCGCCTGGATGTAGCTGGCGACTTCGTACGTGGCCGCCCTCGCGTCGGTCACCTGGTAGTAGATGACCGTGTCGATGTTGACCACCAGGTTGTCCTGGGTGATCACCGGCTGGGGCGGGAACGGCACGACCTGTTCACGCAGGTCGATGCGGTTGCGGATGGTGTCGATGAAGGGGACGACGATGTTGAGGCCCGCGTTGAGCGTCCGCGTGTAGCGGCCGAAGCGCTCGACGATGGCGGCGCTCGCCTGTGGGATGACCTGGATCGTCTTGATCAGGGCGATGAAAACCAACACCACCAGAATGATCAAGACGATGATGACCGGTTCCATCGCGCTCCCCGTACCCTTCTCCGCCTCGGCGCTTTCGGAAGATCTTATGGGCTGCTGAAGATCTTGGCTGGTCGAGTCTGACAGACCGTCGTGTGGCTCGTGGTGCGTTCGGTTCACTTACGTCGTGCGGGAGTTGTGCAAGGTCAGATGACGATCGCTGTGGCTCCCTCGATCTCCACGACGTCGACTTCCTGGCCGACGTCGTAGGTCCGGTCGGTGTCGAGGGCGCGGGCCGACCAGACCTCGCCGGCGAGCTTGATGCGCCCGCCGGTGCCGTCGACGCGCTCCAGTACGACGGCCTGTTTGCCCTTCAACGCGTCGACGCCGGTGACGAGTTGGGGTCGCTGCGCGCTGTGCCGGGCCGCGATGGGCCGCACGACGGCGATGAGGGCGACCGAGACGGCGACGAAGATGAGCACTTGAGCGACGGTGCCGAGGCCGAGGCCCGCGGCGACCGCGGCCGCGACGGCGCCGACCGCGAGCATGCCGAACTCGGGCATCGCGGTCACCACGAGCGGGATTCCGAGCGCTGCCGCGCCGACGAGCCACCACACCCACGCGTCGATGTCGTTCACGCGTTCATGGTAGGACCGCGGGTCATGCCGCCGACAGGGCGCGAAAGGGGGCGGTCGGGAACAGCGGTCAGGACATCGGCAGGCCCTGGGCGGTCCAGCGGTCGCCGACCTGCTCCACGACGAGGGGGAGGCCGAAGCAGCGGGAGAGGTTGCGGGAGGTGAGTTCGAGCTCGACCGGGCCCGCGGCGAGGACCTTGCCCTGACGGATCATGAGGACGTGGGTGAAGCCGGGGGCGATCTCCTCGACGTGGTGCGTGACCATGATCATCGAGGGGGCGATGGGGTCGCGGGCGAGGCGGCCGAGTCGGCGTACGAGGTCCTCGCGGCCGCCGAGGTCGAGGCCGGCGGCGGGCTCGTCGAGGAGGAGGAGCTCGGGGTCGGTCATCAGGGCGCGGGCGATGAGGGTGCGCTTGCGTTCGCCCTCGGAGAGGGTGCCGAACTTCCGGTCCACGTACTCGCTCATGCCGAGGCGGTCGAGGAAGGCGCGGGCGCGCTGCTCGTCGACGTCCTCGTACTCCTCCTGCCAGCCGGCCGTCATGCCGTACGCGGCGGTCAGGACGGTCTGCAGGACGGTCTGGCGCTTGGGGAGCTTGTCGGCCATGGCGATGCCGGCCATGCCGATGCGGGGGCGCAGGTCGAAGACGTCGACCTTGCCGAGGGTGTCGCCGAGGATGGTGGCGGTGCCCTTGCTGGGGAAGAGATAGCTGGACGCGACGTTCAGCAGGGTCGTCTTGCCGGCTCCGTTGGGGCCGAGGATGACCCAGCGCTCGCCCTCCTTGACCGACCAGGAGACCTGGTCCACCAGAGCCCGGCCCTCGCGGACCACGGATACGTCCTGAAGCTCCAGAACATCGCTCATGAGCGCGTTGTCTCCCCTTGCAGTGTGGCCGGACTCGGTCGTCGCGTACGCCTGTGGCTCGGACCGCCGCGCGTGGGTGGGCGCGGCCCTCCAGGAAAATCTACGCCACCGGTCGGGTGGGCAGTTCCATCGGTCCGGTCCTTAGGGTGGGGGCATGCTCTCGGAACCGCGCTCTGGTCGCCTTGCCGCTTGGGGAAATGCCCTGTTGGCCGGATTTGTCTCTCCGGACGACGCCGTGCTCGCCATCGTCGGCGAGGACGCCGTGCACCGGGTGGAGGGGCTGCCCGGGGAGGTGGCGCCCGTCGGGCTCACGCTCGCGCTGGGGCGGCTGCGGGCGTTGGGGGTGAAGGGGCTGCGGGTGGCGCTGCCCGCGCCCGGGCATCCGCTGGGGTTGAGCGGGCCGCCGGAGTTCAACGCGCGGGCGTTGGAGGCCGAGGAGGCCGTGGTCTGTCACGGTGCGGCGTTCGGGCTGGTGCCGGAGGTGTACGAGGCCGGGCCCTCCGGTGATGTGCACGTCGAGGTGGTGTGGCACTGCCTCCCTGTGCGGGAGGCGCCGCCCGCCGACGTGCCCTCGCTGGGCGAGGCGGAGCGGGAGTTGGCGGAGGCTCTGCGGGAGGCCACGGCGGTGTTGTCGCGGTTGGACGTGGCGGCGTCCGGGCCGGTGGCCGAGGCGGCGATCGACGCGTACCGGGCTCGGGCCGAACGGGAGCGGGAGGTGTTGGCGCCGGGGTATCCGCCGCGGGCGGTGCGGGTGCTGGAGTTGGCTCAGCGCGTGGGGTTGCTGATCTCTCTCGCCTACGAGAACGGGCATGGGGGTGCGGTGAGCGCGGCGGAGATGGGGGCTCGCGGGGAGGCGTTGCGGCCGGTGGAGCGGACGGCTCGGCGGGCGCAGGTCGCGGCGTACAACGCGTATGTGGAGGAGCTGGAGCGGGGGGCGAGGTGAGGGTGGGGTGTACGCAGGCCCACGGCTCGACCGCACGCGTGGCCGCTGCTTGGCGGGGGATGCCCGGAACTTGGCGGCGTCGCGTGCTCGCGGCTCGGGGTTGTCGGGCGTTCGGTGGCACGCACCCGGCGGTGGCGCAAGAGCCGTCAGCGGCCGAAGGCGGTCCGCCACAGGTTGCCCGCGCTGCCGCGTGGGCTTGGCGGGGCGCGCCCGTGGCTGCTGCTTGGCCGGGGGGGACGACCAGCGCTGCGCGGCGCACACACCCGCAGCCTGACCGCACGCCCGCGCGATCGGGGGCGAGTGTGCTGCCCGGTGAAAGGGGACCGGCCTCCCCCGGGGTAAGGCCGGGGGAGGCCGGGAGGCAGGGTGGGGCCAGGAGGGGCCTCAGTGGTTGAGGCCCTGGTTGCCGAAGGCCGGGTTCAGCGCGCCGATGACGTTCACGCTGTTGCCGACGGCGTTGACCGGGATGTGCACCGGGGCCTGGACGAGGTTGCCCGAGCCGACGCCCGGCGAGCCCTTGGCCACGCCGTCGGCCGACGCGCCGCAGGTGGCGGAGGCCATGCCGGCGCCCGCGGCCACCAGACCGCCGGCCACCATGGTCACGGCCACTGCCTTCTTCAGGTTCTTCACTTTCTGAGCCCTCCTAGCGATCGCTGCGGCAGTCGCCGCAGCACGCACTGAAGAACGCGGGCGGTCGGCGGAGGATGCGCCATCCGGGGGACATTCCCACGACGGTATGAATCTCGGACTGGAAGGGACTCCTCCGCATGAGCGCTCGGGATGCCCTCGGTTGTGCGCGGGAGCGCGTGTCAGCCGGTCACCCCGTGGCGTACGGCCCACAGGGCGGCCTGGGTGCGGTCGGCGAGGTCGAGCTTCATCAGGATGTTCGAGACGTGGGTCTTGACGGTCTTCTCGGACAGGACCAGGGCTCGGGCGATCTCCCGGTTGGAGCGGCCGTCCGCTATCAGGCCGAGGACCTCCCGCTCGCGTTCCGTCAGCGAACTTCCTCTGCCCTGACCGGAGTTGGCCTCCTCCTGGGAGAGGAGGGCGCCCGCGACCTCCTGCTGGAGCAGGATGTGACCGGCGTGGACCGAGCGGATGGCGCCGGCCAGGGCGTCGGGGTCGACGTCCTTGTAGACGTACCCGGCGGCGCCCGCGCGCAGGGCCGGGACGACCGTGCGCTGTTCGGTGAAGCTGGTGACGATCAGCACGCGTGCGGGGTTGTCGAGTTCGCGGAGTCTGCGGAGCGCCTCGACGCCGTCCATGCCGGGCATCTTGACGTCCATCAGGACGACGTCGGGCTTCAACTCCTCGGCGCGGGCGACCCCTTCGGCGCCGTCGGAGGCCTCGCCGACGACCTCGATGTCGTCCTGCACCTCCAGGAAGGTGCGCAGTCCCCGGCGGACGACCTGGTGGTCGTCGACGAGCAGCACCTTGATTGCGTCAGCCACCGGGGGCCTCCATCTCGATCGTGGTGCCCTTGCCGGGCGCCGATTCCACCGTCAGGCTGCCGCCGACGCCGCTCGCCCGGTCCCGCATGGAGACGAGACCCAGGTGGCGGCCGGCCCTGCGGACCGTCTTGGGGTCGAAGCCGCTGCCGTCGTCCGTGACCCGCAGGACCGTGCCGGGGCCGCGCTTGTGGAGGGTGACGTCGACGTGTTCCGCGCCGGAGTGGCGCAGGGCGTTGTGCAGGGCCTCCTGGGCGACGCGCAGCAGGGCCTCCTCCTGGGCCGCGGGCAGGGCGCGCACCCCGTGGCTGGTGAAGGTCACGCGCGCGGTGTGGGCACGGTCGAGGACCTGTATCTGGGTGCGCAGCGTGGCGACGAGGCCGTCCTCGTCGAGGGCGGCGGGGCGCAGCTCCACGACGGCGGCGCGCAGTTCGTCGACGGCCTCCGCGGCGAGCGCGGCGACCTGATGCAGTTCGCCCTTGGCGCGGGAGGGGTCGCGGTCGACGAGGGCGGCGGCGGCCTGGGCGGTCAGGCGCAGGGAGAACAGCTTCTGGCTGACCGCGTCGTGCAGTTCGTGGGCCAGGCGGGAGCGTTCCTCGGCGATGGTCAGTTCGCGACTGCGCTCGTACAGGCGGGCGTTGGTGAGGGCGATCGCGGCGTGCTGGGCGAGGATGGAGAGGAGCTCCTCGTCCTCCTGTGTGAAGCCGCAGCTTCCTTCCGGCTCGGGGCTCGGGCAGTGGGGGGCGTGTCCTTCCGGAGAACGCACCTTGTTGGCGAGGAAGAGCGCGCCGATCACCTCGTCGCCGTCGCGGATGGGCAGGCCCAGGAAGTCGGACATCTCCGGGTGGGCGGACGGCCAGCCCTCGAAGCGCGGGTCCTTGCGCACGTCGGCGAGGCGCTCTGGCGTGGCCTCGTGGAGCATCGCGGCCAGGATGCCGTGCTGGCGGGGCAGGGGGCCGATGGCCTTCCACTGCTCCTCGCTGACGCCGTCGACGACGAACTGGGCGAAGCCTCCGTGGTCGTCCGGGACGCCGAGCGCGGCGTACTGCGCGTCGAGCAGCTCGCGGGCCGAGGCGACGATCGTCTTCAGGACGTCGCGCACCTCGAGGTGCCTGCTCATGGCCAGCAACGCGGAACTCACCGCGGCGAGGCCGGACCGGGGGCCTTGACTCATGCCCTCACGGTACCGGCGGGGTGTGACAGCGGGGATCGGACCGGTGGCGGCCGCGGGGTGGGGCGGGAGACCTAGGGCGCAGGTCCCCGGAGCTGGGGCGTAGGGCGAAGGGCCCCGGTGAGGCCCGCCCCGCGTCCGAGGCGGTGGGGAGGAGCGCGTTCCTAGGTTGAGGTCACCGCCGAGTGGAGGCGGGTCGGACGAGGGGACGGGTTGTCATGCCGGTAGCGATCATCACGGGGGCTTCGAAGGGGCTGGGGCGGGCGCTGGCCGAGGCGCTGGCCGCGCGGGGTTGGGATCTGGTGCTCGACGCCAGGTCGGCGGAGGTGCTGAAGGAGACGGCGGCCGCGGTCGCGGCGCACGGGACCCGGGTCGAGGCGGTCGTGGGGGACGTCACGGATCCCGGGCACCGGTCCGCCCTGCTGGCGGCCGCCTGGCAGCTCGGCGGCTGCGAGCTGCTGGTGAACAACGCGAGCGCGCTGGGCGCCGAGCCACTGGTCCGGCTGGAGGAACTGGAGCTGGACGGACTGCGGCGGGCGCTGGAGGTGAACGTCGTGGCCGCCCTGGGCCTGGTCCAGGGGGCGCTGCCGCTGTTGCGGGGGGCGCGGGCGGGCACGGTCATCATGGTCAGCTCGGACGCGGCGGCCGAGGCGTACGAGACGTGGGGCGGCTACGGCGCCTCGAAGGCGGCCCTCGACCAGCTCGCGGCGGTGCTCGGCGCGGAGGAGCCGGGGCTGCGGGTGTGGGCGGTGGACCCCGGGGACATGGCGACGGACCTGTACGCGGCGGCCGTACCGGACGATGACGGTCCGCGGCCGGAGCCGGGCAGTGTCGTACCGGCCTTTCTGCGGTTGCTGGACGAGCGGCCGGCGAGTGGCCGGTACGCGGCGCCGGCTCTGCTGGAGGGAGCGCGATGACGCCGGCGACAGGGCTTCCCCGGCTCGAGCGCGGTCGGGAGCGGTGGAAGGTGCCGGAGGAGCTGTCGGCTCGGGTGCCGGCCGAGCAGCGCGGTCCCGGGCGCGACCGGGACGACGTGCGGCTGCTGGTGTCGCGTGGGACCGCGGTGACGCATCACGTGTTCCGGGAGTTGCCGGAGCTGCTGCGGGCGGGGGACCTGCTGGTGGTGAACACCTCCCCCACGCTGGCGGCCGCCGTGGACGGGCGGATCGGGCACACGCGTGTGGTGGTGCACTTCTCCACGCGCGGGGACGACGGGCGGTGGGCGGTCGAGCTGCGGGATCCGGACGGGCGGGGCACCACGCGCGCGCGTGCGGGAGGGCCGGCGGGTACGGAGGTGCGGTCGGCCGGGGGTGTGCGGCTGGTCCTGGAGGAGGCGCTGCACGGGGGCAGTGGGCGGCTGTGGTGGGCGCGGGTGTCCGGTGGGACGGTGCCGGCGCTGCTGCGGGAGCACGGTCGGCCCATTCGTTACTCCTACACGGAGCGGGACCAGCCCTTGTCCGTGTACCAGACGGTGTTCGCGCTGCCTTCGGCGGACGGGGCGGGCAGCGCGGAGATGCCGAGTGCGGCGCGGCCCTTCACGGCGCGGCTGGTGGCGGAGCTGGTGAGCCGGGGGGTGCGGTTCGCGCCGGTCACGCTGCACGCCGGGGTGGCCTCGGCGGAGGCGCACGAGCCGCCGTATCCGGAACGGTTCGCGGTGCCGGAGGCTTCGGCCCGGCTGATCAATGCCGTCAGGGAGGAGGGCAGCCGGGTGATCGCGGTGGGGACGACGGCTGTGCGGGCGGTGGAGTCGGCGGCCGGGGCGGACGGGGTCGTCCGCGCGCGTGAGGGGTGGGCCGATCTCGTCGTGACGCCCGCGCGCGGGGTGCGGGTGGTGGACGGGCTGCTGACCGGGCTGCACGAGCCGGAGGCCTCGCATCTGCTGATGCTGGAGGCCGTGGCGGGGCGGGCGGCGATCGACCGGGGTTACGACGAGGCGCTGCGCGGGCGCCACCTGTGGCACGAGTTCGGGGACGTGCACCTCCTCCTCCCGGAGGAGAGCCCTCACACAGAGCATTGCTCAAGCAACTCCTGGTGAGAATCGCCGGAGGCCCATGTGAGCCCGCACATAGGGCGCACATCACGTACGAAGGCCAATAGGAGACAAAAGGTTCCGTCGCGAACGGGGCAGACGTTGTGGTCTGTCCCGTTTTGCCCTTCCCTGATCCACTACCCAGGGTCGTACGTCACACCTTTGCCTGGCGTTTTTGCGGCCGCTAAGAATTGCTGCCGTCGCTCAGCGCCGTGGATTCCTTCCGCGGCGTTCGTGCCGAAAGCACCCGTGTCCGCCGGACAAACAGAGCGACCTCCGCGCTACACGAAGAGGTCCTTCACCATGCCCAAGAACACTCACAAGATCGCGATCGCCGGTGTCGCCACCTTCGGCGCTGCCGCCCTCGCCTTCTCCGTGGTGCCGGCCAACGCGCAGACGACCACGACGGAAGCCGTCGTCTCGTCTCCGGTGGCCTTCCGCTCCGAGCCGGTGAAGGACGTCAAGGCCAGCGTGACCGACCAGCTGGCCGGCGCCAGCGTGAAGATCGAGGCCATCCAGGCGAAGAAGCAGGCCGCCACCGCCGCCGCCGCGGCCAAGCAGAAGGCAGCCGCCGCCGCTGTCGCCGCCGCCGCGAAGCAGAAGGCCGCCGCCGCTGTCGCGGCCAAGCAGGCCGCCGCCCGCAAGGCCGCCGCCGAGCACAAGGCCCAGGAGGCCGTGAGCCGGGCCGTGCAGCGCGCCGCGATCAAGACGGCCGCCGCCAAGAGCTACCCCGACAACCTCGACGGCTGGATCCGTGAGTCGCTGGACATCATGAAGAAGCACGGCATCCCGGGCACCTACGACGGCATCCACCGCAACGTCATGCGGGAGTCCTCGGGCAACCCGCAAGCCATCAACGACTGGGACATCAACGCCATCAACGGCATCCCGTCGAAGGGCCTGCTGCAGGTCATCCCGCCGACCTTCAAGGCCTACCACGTCCCCGGCACGTCCTGGAACATCTACGACCCGGTCGCCAACATCACCGCAGCCTGCAACTACGCGGCCGACCGGTACGGCTCTATGGACAACGTCAACAGCGCGTACTGAGCGACCTGACGAGTCCGCGCACGCCGAAGGGCGGCACCCCTGCGCGGGGTGCCGCCCTTCGTTCGGTCTCTCCACCCGTGTGCGTGGGGACTGCGGACCTACTTCCGCATGACCTCGGGTTCGTGGCGGCGCAGGAAGCGGGCCACGAAGAAGCCGCAGATCACGCCGAGGACGATCAGAGCGGCCATGTCCATGCCCCAGGCACCGACGGTGTGCTCCCACAGCGGGTCGTTGTCGCCGCCGTCCTTGGGCGGGCTGATCTTGTTGAAGTCCAGCGTGGCGCCGGCCGCGCCGACGGCCCAGCGCGAGGGCATCAGGTACGAGAACTCGTTGACGCCGATCGAGCCGTTCAGGGCGAACAGGCAGCCGGTGAAGACCACCTGGATGATCGCGAACATGACCAGCAGCGGCATGGTCTTCTCGGCCGTCTTCACCAACGAGGAGATGATCAGGCCGAACATCATCGAGGTGAAGCCGAGCGCCATGATCGGCAGGCACAGTTCCACCAGCGTGTTGCCGATGACCACGCCCTCCTCCGGGATCTCCCGGCTGGAGAAGCCGATGACGCCGACCAGCAGGCCCTGCAGCGCGGTGACGAGACCGAGCACGAACACCTTGGACATCAGGTACGCCGAGCGCGACAGGCCGGTGGCGCGCTCACGCTCGTAGATGACCCGTTCCTTGATCAACTCACGGACGGAGTTCGCCGCGCCCGCGAAGCAGGCGCCGACCGCGAGGATCAGCAGGACGGTGGTGGCCGTGCCGTTGGGGATGATCCGGCCGCTCTTCGGGTTGACCGGGTTGGGCAGCAGGCTGTTGCCGGAGTCGATGAGCAGGCTCACCGAGCCGAGGACGACCGGCAGGATCAGCGACAGGGCGAGGAAGCCCTTGTCCGAGGCGATCACCGACACATAGCGGCGCACCAGCGTGACGAACTGCGACATCCAGCCCTGTGGCTTCGGCGGCTTCATCGCCTGCATCGGCGGCATCTGTACGGACTGCGGAGCGATGGCGTCGATGTCCGCGGCGTACATCTGGTAGTGCTGCGAGCCCTTCCAGCGGCCCGCCCAGTCGTAGTCGCGGTAGTTCTCGAAGGCGGAGAAGACGTCAGCCCAACTGTCGTAGCCGAAGAAGTTCAGTGCCTCCTCAGGCGGGCCGAAGTACGCCACGGCGCCGCCCGGCGCCATCACCAGCAGCTTGTCGCACAGGGCGAGTTCGGCGACGGAGTGGGTGACGACGAGGACGGTACGGCCGTCGTCGGCGAGGCCGCGCAGCAGCTGCATCACGTCGCGGTCCATGCCCGGGTCGAGGCCGGAGGTCGGCTCGTCCAGGAAGATCAGGGACGGCTTGGTGAGCAGCTCCAGGGCCACGGAGACCCGCTTGCGCTGGCCGCCGGAGAGGGAGGTGACCTTCTTCTCCTTGTGGATGTCCAGCTTCAGTTCGCGCAGCACCTCGTCGATGCGGGCCTCGCGCTCCTGCGCCGTCGTGTCGGCCGGGAAGCGGAGCTTGGCCGCGTACTTCAGAGCCTTCTTGACGGTCAGCTCCTTGTGCAGGATGTCGTCCTGCGGGACCAGACCGATGCGCTGGCGCAGCTCGGCGAACTGCTTGTACAGGTTCCGGTTGTCGTAGAGGACGTCGCCCTGGTTGGCGGGACGGTAGCCCGTCAGCGCCTTGAGCAGCGTCGACTTGCCGGAGCCGGACGGTCCGATGACCGCGATCAGCGACTTCTCCGGGACGCCGAAGGAGACGTCCTTGAGGATCTGCTTGCCGCCGTCGACGGTGACGGTCAGGTGGCGGGCGGAGAAGGAGACCTCACCGGTGTCGACGAACTCCTCGAGGCGGTCGCCGACGATGCGGAACGTCGAGTGACCGACGCCGACGATGTCGGCCGGGCCTAGCAGTTGCGAGCCGCCCTTGGCGATCGGCTGGCCGTTGACGTACGTGCCGTTGTGCGAGCCGAGGTCGCGGATCTCCATGCGGCCGTCGGGCGTCGAGTGGAACTCGGCGTGATGGCGCGAGACCTGCAGGTCGGAGACGACCAGGTCGTTCTCCAGGGCACGGCCGATGCGCATGATGCGGCCGATGGTGAACTGGTGGAACGTGGTCGGGCTGCGGTCGCCGTAGACCGGCGGCGCCCCCGCGCCGACGCCGGGGCCCTGCTGGTGCGGGACCTTCGCCACGGGCGGCTGCTGCGGCTGCTGCCAGTCGGCCTGCGGGGTCGCCGCTGCCTGCGGCTGCGGCGCCTGCTGGGCCCAGCCCGGGTTCGCGGCCTGCGCGGCGTACGGCTGCTGTTGCGGCTGGGCGACGGCGGCTCCGGCCGCCGCTGCGGCCCCGGCCACGGCCGAGGAGAGGTTCAGGCGCGGTCCGTCGGTCGCGTTGCCGAGGTGCACCGCCGAACCGGGGCCGATCTCCACGTGGTTGATCCGCCGGCCCTGCGCGAACGTGCCGTTGGTGCTGCCATGGTCCTCCAGGACCCAACCGCGGCCGTTGAAACTGACCGTGGCGTGACGCCAGGAGACCCTGGCGTCGTCGAGGACGATGTCCCCCTGCGGATCGCGTCCCAAGGTGTAGGTCCTGGACGGATCGAGAGTCCAGGTGCGTCCGTTCAATTCCAGTACGAGTTCCGGCACTCCATGCCCCACTGAGTAGTCCCCCGAGTTACCCCCATCACAGGGAGTCTAGGGATGTCGAACATCGTCGGGAACTATTTCAGGCGCGGCCCTCTGACCGAAAGTCGGGCCTTGTGAAGACCGGGTACCGGCTCATCGGCCGTTTCCGTTGACGGGGTTGAAACCGGGCCGGAGAGTGGTAAACGCACGCGAGGGGGACGGAAGCGGCGATCTTCGTCGCTCCGCGCCGCGGATCGGGGGGTCTGCATGAGTGCCGGCACGGGTGTCGAGGGCGTCGGAAGCGCAGAGCGCGGCGGGGGTGTCCCGTGGGTGGACGTGCTGTTGTCCGCGATCGCCGCGGTGAGCTGGGCGTTGATCGGGATGGCGGCGACCGCGGCGCTGGGTCTGCATCTGCTGGAAGCCGACGCGGCGGGCTCGTTGGGGCCGATGACGGCGGCCGTCGTGGCGCTCGGGGCGGGTGGTTCGGTGACGCCGTCGGGCGACGTGTCCGCCTTCGGTCTCACGGGCGCGCAGGCGGACACGGCCATCGAGATCACGCCACTGGGTGTGGGGCTCGTCGGGGCGCTGCTGCTGTCGTGGTTCTTCCTGCGGTCCTTGCGGACGGCGGGAGTTGTCATCGCGCCCGCCGAACTCCTCGCGCGCGCGGGCGCGGTGGTCGTGCTGTTCGTGGCGACGCTGGGCGGGCTGGCCTGGGCGGGGCACGACGTCATCACGATCGACGGAGGGTCACTGGGGCTGGGCGATCTGACCGGCGGCGGTGGGGGCGGCGGGGGCGGTGTCGAGATTCCCGGGCTGGGTGACCTCGGGGACGTCGGCGGGCTGCTGCCGGACCGGATCGGGGACCTGGTGGACGCGCGGGCGGCGGTGGGCTTCACCGTGGACACGGCCCCGACGCTGCTCGGTGGGCTGGGGTGGTCGGCGGGGGTGCTGTTGATCGCCCTGCTGGCCTCTCGCCGTACGCCGCTTCCGCGCGGGTGGGAGGCCGTGCACCGGGTGGTACGGCCCGCCGTGTCCGCCGTCGTCACCGTGCTGCTGGTGGCCGTCGCGGCCGGGTTCGCGGCGGCGGCGTACGCGGCGGTCGGCGACGAGCACCCCCGGCGGATCGCGGGCGCCGCGCTGCTCGGCGCGCCGAACGGGGTCTGGCTCGGCGTGGACCTGGGCCTGTTCGTGCCGTGGGACGGCAGGGCGACCGGCGCGCTGACGAGTCTGCTGCCCGATCCGCTGGACGACTTGCTGGGCGTCGGGAGCGAGCAGTCGGTGACGCTGGGACGCCTGGCCGAACTCGACGACCGGGTATGGCTGTTGGGGGTCGCGACGGCCGTGATGATGCTGCTCGCGGGAGTGTTGGCGGGCGTACGGACGCCTGCCGACGGTACGGGCGTCGGAAGCGGCGCGGATCCCGGGGGTGTACGAGGTGCAGGCGTCCCCGGTTTCGTCGGGCGGTGTGCGCTGCGGCTGGGGATCGTGACCGCGCTGACGCTGCCGCTGCTCGCCTGGCTGACGGACGTCTCCGTGGACGCCTCCCTGTCCGTGCTCGGCTTCGACGCCTTCGGTGCCGGCGTCGCACTGCACGGTCGCCTCGGCATGGCACTGCTCCTGGGCGCCCTGTGGGGCGCGGGCGCGGGCGCCGCGGGCGCGCTGCTCGCGTGCGCGACCGGAACGGCGGGCGGACGGGCGGCGCCGTTGGCACGGGGTGAGAGCGGGCCGGCGTCGGGTGGTGGGGCCGCCGGTGGTGGGCGGTCCGGGGGCGATCGGCGTGGAGTGGAGCGGGGTGCGGGTGCCGGGGTCGGACATCCGCCGTACGGGGGTGAAGGGCACGGCAGGGAGGGGGCAGCAGGCGGTGGTGCTGCGTACTCGCCGTACAGGGACGACGGGCGCACGACGGCGGGGTCGTCGGGTGCGGACGCCCCGCATCCTCCGTACGGAGGTGACGGGCGTACGGAGGAGCGGCCTTCCGTCGAGGCGCCCGAGCGTTCGTCGCACGGGGGCGACCCGGCCGGGCCGTATGCCCCGCGCACCCCGTACCGGCCGCCCGACCCGGCGACCAATCCGTATCTGCGGGTGCCGGAGGAACTGAGGGAACCGGAGGACGCGCGGCCGCAGGACGCGGGCCGGGGGCGCGAGGCCTGGCCTCCGGCCGGCGGACGGGGGGAGGCGGCGACCGGCGGTGCGAGCGCCGGACGGGCCGGGCCGCGGGCCGGCTCCCGGCCGGGCGGAAGCGGACCCGTCGCGCCCGGGGCCGACGCCCGATCCGGCGGAGGCCAACCTGCGCCGCCCCCGGCCGGCTCACCGTCCGGCACGGGGCGAGCCACCACGCCCCCGGCCGGCCCTCGACCACCCGAGCCCTGGCCCCCCGGTGCCGGGCAGCCCCCGGACGTGCCGCCGTCGCGGGACGGCCTGTACGACGCCCCCACCATGGTCAGCCCCATGGGGCCGCCTCCCCGGTCGCCGAGGCGTCCGTCCGAGCCCCCGCGTTCCGGGGAGCGGCCGGCGCAGCCCGCGGACGACGGGCCACCGCCACCCCCTCCCCCACCTCCGGCCGCACGTCCGCCGAAGAAGCCGAAGGGGCCACGCTGAGGCGCCGGCCATTCCTTTGGAGGTACGCGGGCGCGGCAACCACTGCGGCCGCGCTCCAGCGCGCGTCGGCCCCTGGTGCCGGGCCCCGACGCGTGCGTCGACCGCCGTCGCCCATCCCGAGGTGCCGCAGCCGCCGAGGCCGCGCTTCGAGGCCACGCCCGCGCCGTGGCCCCTGCACGGACGCCCCACCTCCGAGGCCGCACCCAAGGCAAAGCGCCACCCCCACCGTGGCCTGTGCCGCATGGCTTGCCCCGCCGCCGATGCCATACCCCCCGAAGACGCACCCCGGCCGCCGTGGTCGTGGCCCGAGGCGCAGGTCCCGCGCGTGGTCCGTGCTGCACGGCGCGTCCCGCCGCCAAGGCCGTGCCCACGGCAAGACACGCCCGCGGCCGCCCGAGGCCATACCCCGCACGCCCCCGGCGCGCCCCCGGCCGCCGAGGCCGTACCCGAGGCTCCCGCCGGACGCGCCCTCCGGGCCGCCGTGGCGCTCCGTTCAGGTGCTCGCCACTCGTACGACATCCACTGTTCCGTGTCCGCTAGGCGGACCTCGGCGGCGGGCGGCACGGGGTGCCGGATACGGTGGACACACCATGAGCGCTGAGCAGACCTCGCCGACCGATGTCCCCACTCTCCTTGTCAAGATCTTCGGCAAGGACAGGCCCGGCATCACGGCCGGCCTCTTCGACACCCTCGCCGCCTACTCCGTCGACGTGGTCGACATCGAGCAGGTCGTCACCCGTGGCCGCATGGTGCTGTGCGCCCTCGTGACCGAGCCGCCGCGTGGGACGGAGGGGGACCTGCGGTCGACCGTGCACAGTTGGGCGGAGTCGATGAAGATGCAGGCGGAGATCATCTCCGGCATCGGTGACAACCGTCCGCGTGGCCTCGGCCGCTCTCTGGTCACCGTGCTCGGGCACCCGCTGACCGCGGAGGCCACGGCCGCCGTCGCCGCCAAGATCACCAAGGTGGGCGGCAACATCGACCGTATCTTCCGGCTGGCCAAGTACCCCGTCACCGCCGTGGAGTTCGCGGTCTCCGGCGTGGAGACGGAGCCGCTGCGCACCGCCCTGGTCACGGACGCGGCCGCGCTGGGGGTGGACGTGGCGGTCGTGGCGGCGGGTCTGCACCGGCGGGCCCAGCGGCTCGTCGTCATGGACGTCGACTCCACGCTCATCCAGGACGAGGTGATCGAGCTCTTCGCCGCGCACGCCGGCTGTGAGGACGAGGTCGCCGAGGTGACGGCTGCGGCGATGCGGGGTGAGCTGGACTTCGAGCAGTCGCTGCACGCGCGCGTGGCGTTGCTGGAGGGGCTGGACGCCTCGGTCGTGGACAAGGTGCGCACGGAGGTGCGGCTGACGCCGGGTGCGCGCACCCTCATCCGGACCCTGAAGCGCCTCGGCTACCAGGTGGGGGTCGTCTCCGGCGGCTTCACCCAGGTCACCGACGATCTGAAGGAGCGGCTCGGGCTGGACTTCGCCCAGGCCAACACGCTGGAGATCGTCGACGGGAAGCTGACGGGCCGGGTCACCGGGGAGATCGTGGACCGCGCGGGCAAGGCGCGGCTGCTGCGCCGGTTCGCCGCGGAGGCGGGCGTGCCGCTGTCGCAGACGGTGGCGATCGGTGATGGCGCCAACGACCTGGACATGCTCAACGCGGCGGGTCTCGGGGTCGCCTTCAACGCCAAACCGGTCGTGCGCGAGGCGGCGCACACCGCGGTGAACGTGCCGTTCCTGGACACGGTCCTGTATCTGCTGGGCGTCACCCGCGAAGAGGTCGAGGCGGCGGACACGCACGACGAGTAGGAGCCGCCCGGCGTCCCGGTGGGAGCCGCCCGACGTCGACGGCAGGGCCCGGCACCATGAGGGTGCCGGGCCCTTGTGCGCTCGGGAGCCGTACGCCTGCCGGAGGGTTACTCGGACGGTGTCCAGTAGTCGAGCAGCGTGGCCACGCCCGGCTCCAGGGACTTCCAGGAGCCTTCGAAGGAGACGACGGCGAAGGCGGCGGCCGGGAAACCGCGGCGGTTCATCCGCTCGCGGGCGTCGCCCTCGGCCGCGCCGGAGAGGATGTCGGCGAGGCCCTGGATGCCCGGGTTGTGGCCGACGAGGAGAAGGTTGCGCACGTCGTCGGAGGTTTCGTTGAGCAGGGCGATCAGCTCGCCCGGGGAGGCCTCGTAGATCCGCTCCTCGTAGACGGTTTTCGGCCGCTGCGGGAACTCCTGGACCGCGAGCTTCCACGTCTCCCGGGTGCGGGTGGCCGTGGAGCACAGGGCCAGATCGATGGGGATGCCGGTGTCGGTCAGCTTGCGTCCGGCGACGGCGGCGTCCTGGCGGCCCCGCTCAGCGAGTGGTCGCTCGTGGTCGGTCACCTGGGGCCAGTCGGCTTTCGCATGCCGGAAGAGGACGATCCTGCGGGGTTCTGCGACGCTCATGGCTCCCAGCTTCGCATGAAACAGGCCATGGGGCGCAGGGAGTTGACATGCGCCTTCACCGGCCCACCGGGGTGTGAAGGGTGTGCCCGGGGCGTGATCAACACACCTAGCGCGCCAGGAGGTCCCGCACGCGCTCGACGAGGTGTGTGATCGCGGGGTCGCCGCCGGCCGCGTGGGCGTCGGCCGGGTTCAGTATCAGCGTGAGCAGGGCGACGAAGGCGAGGGTGGGAAGGGCGAGGGCCCACCAGGGCAACCGGGTGCCGACGCGGCCCGGGGCGACCGGGTGGAGCCGGGTGTGCGTAGGGGCCGACATGGGTGCCTCCGCTGCTCTTCGAGTCGTCCGTGGTCCGCGTCGCGCGGCCACAACTCGAAGGTACGGATCCGGCGGCCCTCGCCCCATCCGGTGATCCACCCACTTGACCCTGACCCTCACCCCCTAGGGGACAGGGGGGTTAACCCCACCATCGCCGACGGCGAGGCACTGGCCGGGCCCGGCGGGAGGCGGGCCGAACGGAACGTGACGGGACGTTACGGGACGTGACGGGGCCGTCAGGGCGAGGCGATCGTCGCGATGACGGCGATGATCACGAAGATGAGGAGGAACGAGCCGAAGACGAGCAGCATCTTCTTCTGGCCGTTCTGGGGGTTCGGGTCGAGCACGGGCATGCGCCCAGTCTCGCACCCGGGGCGCGGGGCGGTCCCCCCGGGGTCAGCGGGCGGACCGGGGTGAGGGTCGCCTCGGGCCAGCGGGGCGCTTCGGGCCAGCGGGCCGCCGGGAGTCGGCGGGCCGAACCCGGGTGAGCGACCACCCCGAGCCAGCGGGCCGCCCCGGTGAGCGGGCCGCCCCGGCGAGCGGGCGCTTCGGGCCGGCCGGCCACTCGGGAGCCAGCGGGCGCGCGGGGTCGGCGGGCCGCCCCGGTGAGCGACCACCCCGAGCCAGCAGCCCGCACCGGCGAGCGGACGCCTCGGGCCAGCGGGCCACCCGGGAGTCAGCGGGCCGAACCCGGGTGAGCGACCACCCGCGCCAGCAGCTCGCACCGACGAGCGGGCGCTTCGAGCCAGCGGGCGCGCGGGGTCAGCCGGCGCGCGGGGTCAGCGGGTCGCCTCGTCCTCCACCGTGCGGTCGCGGCCGGCCAGGACGCCCACGGCCATCTGCGGGACCATCAGGGCCGCCATCAGCGCGAGGGGCAGTCCCCAGCCGCCGCTGTGCTGGTAGAGCACGCCGACCAGGAGCGGGCCCGGGATCGAGATGAGGTAGCCGGTGCTCTGCGCGAAGGCCGACAGCTGCGCCACACCCGCGCCGGTCCTGGCCCGCATCCCGACCATCGTGAGGGCGAGCGGGAAGGCGCAGTTGGCGATGCCGATCAGCAGTGCCCAGGCCCAGGCTCCGCCGGCGGGCGCGACGTAGAGGCCGGCGTATCCGGCGAGGCCGCAGACGCCGAGAGCGAGCACGATCGGGCCCTGGTGCGGCAGCCGGGTCGCCACGCGCGGGATGACGAAGGCCAGGGGCACGCCCATCACCATCGTCACGGCGAGGAGCAGGCCCGCGGTGCTCGCGGGCACGCCCGCGTCCCGGAAGATCTGCGGCATCCAGCCCATCGTGATGTAGGCGGCGGTGGCCTGGAGCCCGAAGAAGACGGCGAGCGCCCAGGCGGTACGGCTCCGGGTCATCCGCATCCCGGCCGGTGTCCCCACGCGCGCGGTGTCCTGCGGCGCGGGCGCCGTCGCCCGCTCCCGTACCAGCGGCAGCCACGGCAGTACGGCCGCTGCCGCCAGGCCCGCCCAGACCACGAGCCCGGACTGCCAGCCGCCCCCCAGCGCCGCGG
>NZ_JBNCAQ010000065.1:0-22928 GCF_049808595.1 Streptomyces aurantiaciflavus
CCCGGCGCCTTGCCCACCCGCCCGCCCGACTCGGTGGGTTGAGAGGTGGCCCTCGCCTCGGGGCTTCGCCCCGGACCCCGGGCGGGGACTGCGTCCCTGCACCCCTGCCGGGGGCTGCGCCCTTGCCCAGTCCGCGCTCCTGCCCGGGGGCTGCGCCCGAGTGGGCCAAGTAGGTCGGGCCGTGGTTCGCCGGGGGCGACCGCCCCGGCGGCCTTTCCAGCGTCCTTTCCCCAGTTCGACGCCGTTGACGTCCCAGCGTCCGGGCCGCCCGGAGCGCCGAGCACTGCAAGCGCTCAGTCCACCCCTCTGATCCGCCTCACCAGCACCGCCCCCGCCAGGCCGATCACCGCCGCCACCAGGTACAGCACCCGGTAGCCGCCCAGGTACGTCCCGATCGGTGCGGCCAGGGCGGGGGCGGCGACCTGGGGCAGTGCGTTGGCCACGTTGATGACGCCGAGGTCCTTGCCGTGGTCCAGCGCCTTCGGCAGGACGTCCGTCATGAGGGCGAAGTCGACCGAGGTGAAGACGCCGAAGCCCACGCCCAGTACCGCCGCCGCGACGATCGCCCCCGGCCAGGTCTGCCAGACGGCCAGGCCCGCCGTCGCCACCGCCATGAGGACCCCCGACCAGATCACGAACGGCTTGCGCCGGCCCAGCCGGTCGGACCAGACGCCGCCGACGACCACCGTGGCGAGCAGCGTCACGCCGTTCACGGCGGTCAGGATCAGGACGCCCTCGTCGGGGTCGGCGTGGTGCAGGCGGTCGCGGAGGTAGTACAGGAGGTACAGCAGGACCAGCGCGTTGCTGAGGTTCATCAGGAAGCGGGTCAGCCAGGCCCAGCCCAGGTCGGGGTAGCGGCGCGGGCTCAGCCAGAAGCCGGAGAGGAAGCCGCGCCAGGACCACGCGGGGCGATCCTGCGGTGCCAGGCGGAGATCCTCGTACCGGCCCACGTACGGCAGCACGCCCAGCGCCGTGAACACCGCGCAGGCCACATAGCCCGCTCCTACGCCTCCGGCGACCGTCGCCAGGGCCGTACCGCCGACCACACCCAGGATCTGGGCCGCGCCCAGCCAGCCGCCCACCGAGCCCCGTTGGAGGCGTGGGACCCGGTCGGGGACGGCCGCCGTCACCGCGGCGAAGGCCGCGTTCAGGGTCAGTTGGACCAGGCACCAGCCCAGGACCATCCACCACACGCCGTCCGCCGCTCCCAGCAGCAGCAACGACAGGGCGCCGCCCGCCGCGCCGGCCACGATCCACGGCGTCCGGCGGCCGTGGCGGGAGGTCGTGCGGTCCGAGAGGGCGCCGAAGAGGGGGTTGGCGGCCAGGGACACCACCGCGCCCACACCCGTCACCCAGGCCAGCATCGTCTCCTTCGACATGCCGGAGCCGGGCGCGAAGTCCTCGGCCTGGGAGGCCAGCAGGATCTGCAACGGGCCGTACCAGCCCACCCAGATCGCCCCGTTGGCCAGGGCCAGGGCCGCCGTCCAGCCCCGGCCCATCCGGTCGACCGGCTCGGCCAGGGCGCCGGGAGCGGGGCGCGTGGTCGTCATCTCTGCGCCCGCAGCACGTCCCGCAGCCAGGTGTACGACGCCTTGGGGGTGCGGGTCAGGGTGTCGAAGTCGACGTGGACCAGGCCGAAACGGCGCGCGTAGCCCTCCGCCCACTCGAAGTTGTCCAGCAGGGACCAGACGAAGTAGCCGCGTACGTCCACCCCGGCGGTCACCGCGTCGTGCAGGGCGCGGATGTGACCGTCGAGGTAGGCGATGCGAGCCTGGTCGTCGACGCCCTCGTAGCTGCAGCCGTTCTCGGTGATGACGACCGGGGGGAGGCGGTCGCCGTAGCGGTCGCGGAAGGTGGTCAGGAGTTCCGTGAGGCCCTCCGGGACCACCGGCCAGCCGAAGTCCGTCACCGGGACGTCCTCGATCTCCCGGACGGAGAAGGGCAGTTCGGCCGGCATGCGGATCCCGCCGAACTCGATCTCCGTGCCCTGCGGGGCGCCCACCCGCGTCGGGGCGTAGTAGTTGATGCCGTACCAGTCGACCGGTTCCGCGATCACCTTCAAGTCGGACCGCACGTCCCCGGGCATCAACTCGCCCAGTCCTTCCGGGTATTCGCCCAGCAGGACCGGCTCCGCGAACAGCCTGTTCAGCAGGACGTCGTAGAAGGCCGCCGCGTCCAGGTCGGCCTGCTCCTGGGAGGCCGGCCAGGTCGGGCCGTGGGAGTTGGCGATACCGATGTCGCTCGCGCCGCCCGCCCGCAGGGCCTGTACGCCCAGGCCGTGGGCCAGGAGCTGGTGGTGGGCCACCGGGAGCGCGTCGAAGAGCAGCTGCTTGCCGGGGGCGTGGGTGCCCAGCGCGTGGCCCAACAGGGTGTGTTCGGCGGGCTCGTTGAGGGTGATCCACTTCTTGACGCGGTCGCCGAGCCGGTCCACCACCACCGAGACGTACTCGGCGAAGCGGTACGCCGTGTCCCGTTCCAGCCAGTCCAGCCGGGCCGGCAGGTCCCAGTGGAAGAGGGTCGGGACGGGGCGTACGCCGGCCGTCAGCAGCTCGTCCACCAGACGGTCGTAGAAGTCGAGGCCCCGCCCCTTGTCGAACAGGGCCCGCGGCCAGGAGATCGAGAAGCGGTACGCGTCCACGCCGAGGCCCGACAGCAGCGCCACGTCCTCGGGGTGGCGGTGGTAGTGGTCGCAGGCCACCGCCGCCGTCGAGCCGTCCTTCACCCGGCCCGGCTCGGCCGTGAAGGTGTCCCACACGGAGGGCTCGCGTGCGTCCACCGCCCCCTCGATCTGGTGGGCGGAGGTCGAGACACCCCACAGGAAGCCGGCCGGGAACTGGGGGATCGGGTGCGCCGCGTCGCGCGGATCGTTCGCCATGGGCGGGATCATCCTTACCGCCGGGTAAGGAAGTCAACGCCCTGGCGGGAACTGTCAGTTACGCCCTTTCTACGCCCCCTTCTAGGCCCCTTCCTTCAGCACCCGCGAGATCAGCTTGCGCTGCTCCTCCGTGAGCCGGGGATCGGCCGCGTATACCGTCGTGCCGTCCACGGTGATCTGGTAGCTGAAACCGTCCGGAACCCCGATCGGGGGCACGCCCCCGCCGGCGGCGACCGCCTTCTCGGCCAGGGCGTGCCACTCCTGGGCATCGGGCCGCCCCGAGGTGTCCACCTCAGCGTGCCGCTCGATGCCCGCGAAGCCGCCCGTGCGCCGCACCTGAATCCGCATGGGTTCCTGTCTAGTACGCGGTCACAGGATCCGCACCCCGACCTGCTCCCACGCCTTCTCCACGGCCTGGAACTCGTCCCCGCCGTCGCCGAAGCGCTCCCGCGCGGCCTTGACGGTCAGTCCGGCGAAGTCGGTGAAGAGGGCCTTCTCCGAGAGCTCGCCGCCGGTCAGGACGTCGTACCAGATCTGGCCCGCCTTCTCCCAGGCGAAGCCGCCGATGGCGGTGGCGGTCAGGTAGAACGCGTGGTTGGGGATGCCGGAGTTGATGTGGACGCCGCCGTTGTCGCGGCCGGTGCGGACGTAGTCGTCCATGGTCGCGGGCTGCGGGTCCTTGCCGAGGACGTCGTCGTCGTACGCGGTGCCCGGGGCCTTCATGGAGCGCAGTGCCTGGCCGGTCACGCTCGGGGCGAGGAGGCCCGCGCCGATGAGCCAGTCGGCCTCGGCGGCGGTCTGGCCGAGCGAGTACTGCTTGATGAGGGAGCCGAACACGTCGGACATCGACTCGTTGAGGGCGCCCGGCTGGCCGTAGTAGGTGAGGTTCGCCGTGTACTGGGTGACGCCGTGGGTCAGCTCGTGGCCGATCACGTCGATGGAGTTGGTGAAGTCGACGAAGATCTCGCCGTCGCCGTCGCCGAACACCATCTGCTCGCCGTTCCAGAAGGCGTTGTTGTAGTCCTCGTCGAAGTGGACCGTGGCGTCCAGCGGCAGGCCGTCGCCGTCGATGGAGTGGCGGCCGTAGGCCTTGAGGAAGAGGTCGAAGGTGGCGCCGAGGCCGGAGTAGGCGCGATTGACCGTGGCGTCCCGGCCGGGCTCCTCGCCCTCGCCGCGGACCTTGGTGCCGGGCAGGTCGGTCCTGTGCTCCGCGTCGTAGACGGTGCGCAGCGGCTGGTCCGACGGAGCCTTCGCCGTCGGACCGGCCCACAGGCGGAACTCGGTGGTCACGCGGCGCCGGGAGCGCAGCTCGCTGTCGCGCACCAGGGTGCGCTGCGCGGGTCCGGAGAGTGCGGGGTTGTCGTGGCGCGCCAGCCGGTCGAGGACGTGGGGCGGTACGACGGTGCAGAAGACGGGCTCGAAGCCCCCGTGAGTCGTCATGCTCGGCACCCTTGCACTGCGTCATACCGCTGTCACCACCTGCAACCATGATTGGTGGAAAACAGTGACAAAGGGCCCCCATCGGTGTCCTTGAGTGGTATCGAGGCGTGCCGGAAGTGGTGTAGCGCACGTTTTGTCCTGTTCATCCACCCGGTCCCGCATACTGGAACAGGCCCGCGTGCCCGATGCGGCTCGGCTAGAGTGCGGAGCACTATGCGTTTCGGGCTGCTTCTCCTTAGCTGCCGCGGCGAGGGCCTGTAGTCGAGGCCGACCCCCTCCCCGCGGAGCTTGGTGTTGCGTCGTCGGCCGTCCTTCCGGACACCCTGAGGAGCAACCGCACCATGGCGAACCGCCAGCAGCCCAGCCACATGCCGATCCACAAGTACGGGCAGTACGAGCAGGTCGACATCCCCGACCGGACCTGGCCCGGCAACCGGATCACCGCCGCTCCCCGCTGGCTCTCCACCGACCTGCGCGACGGCAACCAGGCCCTGATCGACCCGATGTCGCCCGAGCGCAAGCGCCGGATGTTCGACCAGCTGGTCAAGATGGGCTACAAGGAGATCGAGGTCGGCTTCCCCGCCTCGGGCCAGACCGACTTCGACTTCGTGCGCTCGATCATCGAGGAAGAGGGCGCGATCCCGGACGATGTCACCATCTCCGTGCTGACCCAGGCCCGCGAGGACCTGATCGAGCGGACCGTCGAGTCCCTGAAGGGCGCCAAGCGGGCGACCGTCCACCTGTACAACGCCACCGCGCCCGTCTTCCGCCGGGTCGTCTTCCGCGGCTCCAAGGACGAGATCAAGCAGATCGCCGTCGACGGCACGCGTCTGGTGATGGAGTACGCGGAGAAGCTGCTGGGCCCCGAGACCGAGTTCGGCTACCAGTACTCGCCCGAGATCTTCACCGACACCGAGCTGGACTTCGCGCTGGAGGTCTGCGAGGCGGTCATGGACGTCTGGCAGCCCGGCCCGGGCCGCGAGATCATCCTGAACCTGCCGGCGACCGTCGAGCGCTCCACCCCCTCCACCCACGCCGACCGCTTCGAGTGGATGGGCCGCAACCTCTCCCGCCGCGAGTACGTCTGCCTGTCCGTCCACCCCCACAACGACCGCGGTACGGCCGTCGCCGCCGCCGAACTGGCGCTGATGGCCGGCGCCGACCGCGTCGAGGGCTGCCTGTTCGGGCAGGGCGAGCGCACCGGCAACGTCGACCTGGTCACCCTGGGCATGAACCTGTTCTCCCAGGGCGTCGACCCGCAGATCGACTTCTCCGACATCGACGAGATCCGTCGTACGTGGGAGTACTGCAACCAGATGGAGGTCCACCCGCGCCACCCGTACGTGGGCGACCTGGTCTACACGTCCTTCTCCGGCTCCCACCAGGACGCCATCAAGAAGGGCTTCGACGCGATGGAGGCCGACGCGGCCGCCAAGGGCGTCACCGTCGACGACATCGAGTGGGCGGTGCCGTACCTGCCGATCGACCCGAAGGACGTCGGCCGCTCCTACGAGGCGGTCATCCGCGTCAACTCGCAGTCCGGCAAGGGCGGAATCGCGTACGTCCTGAAGAACGACCACAAGCTGGACCTGCCGCGCCGGATGCAGATCGAGTTCTCGAAGCTCATCCAGGCGAAGACGGACGCCGAGGGCGGCGAGGTCACCCCGAAGGACATCTGGGCGGTCTTCCAGGACGAGTACCTGCCGAACCCGGGCAACCCGTGGGGCCGGATCCAGGTACGCAACAACCAGTCGACCACCGACACCGACGGCGTGGACACCCTCACCGTCGAGGCCGAGGTCGACGGCGTGGAGACCACCCTGGTCGGCACCGGCAACGGCCCGATCTCCGCGTTCTTCCACGCGCTGCAGGGCATCGGCATCGACGCCCGCCTGCTGGACTACACCGAGCACACGATGAGCGAGGGCGCCTCCGCGCAGGCCGCCTCGTACATCGAGGTCGCGATCGACGACAAGGTCCTGTGGGGCATCGGCATCGACGCGAACACGACGCGTGCCTCACTGAAGGCGGTCGTCTCGGCCGTCAACCGCGCGGCGCGCTGACCACTCTGACCGGGAGTTCTGGGCCCCGGCCGCCGGAAACGGCGGCCGGGGCCCGTCGTATCTCGGCCATCCGGGCGTGGAGGTCACGGAAAGGTATCGTGCTGGGGGCTGACTCAGGCAGCCGGATGTTGCTAACATCACGCAGACGTGCGGCGATGTGGCCGCGCGGTTACGGAGGTGCGACGTGCTGCCAGGACGGGGACGAGACGGCCGTGCCACCGGGCTTGCCCGCATGCTGGGCACCCGCACCGCATGGACGCCCGTCGGGGACGGCGAGTTCTTCTGCCCCGGCTGCGGCGGCGACCGCAACTACCAGCGACTGACCGGCCAGCGGCGCTTCACCCTGCTGGGGGTGCCCGTGCTGCCGCGCGGCGCGAGCGGGCCGGTCGTCGAGTGCGCCGCCTGCCGGCGCCACTTCGGCACCGACGCGCTCGACCACCCCACCACCACCCGCTTCTCCGCGATGCTCCGCGACGCCGTCCACACCGTCGCCCTCGCGGTGCTGTCCGCCGACGGCACCTGTGCCCGTACGTCCCTGGAGACGGCGGCCGTGGCGGTGCGCGCGGCCGGCTTCCCGGACTGCACACAGGAGCAGCTCGCCGCCCTCGTCGACGCCCTGGCCGCCGACACCGGCCGCGCCTACGGCGAACCGTGCGCCCCCGGGCTGGCCATAGAGCTCCACGAGGCCCTCGACCCGCTCGCCCCGCACCTCGCGCCCGTCGGCCGCGAATCGATCCTGCTGCAGGGTGCCCGCATCGCCCTGGCCGACGGCCCGTACACACCCGCCGAGCGGGAGGTGCTGGCCACGGTGGGCGCCGCGTTGACGATCCGCGCGGACGACGTGACCCGACTGCTGGCGGCGGCACGGACGCCGTCCTGACCGCGGTCCCGTTACTCCCCGGGGAGTAGTCCCGCCGCCCGGCCACCCCCGGCAGTACTGCTCGACTCGCCCTCGCGCCCGACGATTTCACCCTTCCACGCCGGAAGTCTGGAAGCCGCAACCGGACATCCGTGCCGAAGGGAGGGCCCGACTCATGAGGGCCGGGAAAACGAAGGGCGGGCGCGCCGTCCCGTGGGTGGTGCTCGCGCTGTGGGTGGGCGTGCTGGCGATCGCCTCACCGTTCGCCGCGAAGCTCGCCGACGTCCAGCACGACCGAGTCACCGACTATCTGCCCGCGAGCGCCGACTCCACGAAGGCCGCCGAGCTCCAGGAGAAGCTGCCGGGCGGCGAGACCACCGAGCTGGTGCTGGTCTACCACCGCGACGGCGGGCTGACCGCCGCCGACCGGGCCACGGCGCGGGAACAGGTCACGCGGGTCGCGGGGGAGCACGCGCTGACCGGTACACCGCAGGGGATCCCGTCCGAGGACGGCACCACCCTCATGTACCCCGTCGCCAGCAACGAGCCCGGCACGGACGAGAAGAAGCGCGACGCCTTCGTCGACGCGGTCCGTGAAGTCGCGCACGGCGAGGGCGCCTTGACGGTCGAGGTGGGCGGGACGGGCGCGCTCGCCACCGACGCGAGCGAGGTCTACGACTCGCTCGGCGGGCCGCTGCTCTACACCACCGTCGCCGTCGTCGCCGTCCTGCTGATCATCATCTACCGCAGCCCGGTGCTGTGGCTGGTGCCGCTCGTCGTCGCCGGGATCGCCGACTACCTGTCCATGGGCGTGGCCTACGGCCTGAACCAGGCCTTCGGGACCTCGGTGTCCGGCCAGAGCTCCGGCATCATGACCATCCTCGTCTTCGGCGCCGGCACCGACTACGCCCTGCTGCTCGTCTCCCGCTACCGCGAGGAACTGCGCCGGATCGAGCGGCCGTACGACGCCATGCGGGCCGCCCTGCGCGGCTGCGGACCCGCCGTGCTCGCCTCCTCCGGGACCGTCGCCGCCGGACTGCTGTGCCTGCTCGCCGCCGACCTCAACTCCAACCGGGGCATGGGCCCGCTCGGCACCGTCGGCGTGCTGTGCGCGCTCGTCGCCATGCTGACCCTGCTGCCCGCCGTCCTCGTCCTGCTCGGCCGCCGGGTGTTCTGGCCGCTGGTGCCCGCCTACGGCAGCGCGCCCAAGACCCGCCGGTCGCTGTTCGCCGCGATGGGCACCTCCGCAGGCCGGCGCCCGCTGACCGTGCTGGCCGGGGGAGCGGTGCTGCTCGGCGCGCTCGCCCTCGGCGCGCTGAACCTGCCCGGCACGGTCAGGCAACAGGACTCCTTCGTGGACCCGCCCGAGTCGGTCACCGCCATGGAGACCCTGGTCCGGGCCTACCCGCAGGGCTCCGCGCAGCCCATCGACGTGCTCACCCCGGCCGCCCGCGCCGACGCCGCGCTCGCCGTGATCCAGGGCGTCGACGGCGTCGACAGCGCCCGCAAGGGCCGTACCGGGGGAGGCTGGACCGAGATCTCCGTGACCGCGTCCGCCCCACCCCAGTCGGCTGCCGAGACCGCCACCATCGAACGGCTGCGGGAGCGCCTCGACGGCTCCTACGTCGGCGGCGACAGCGCCCAGCAGATCGACCTGAAGGACACCAACGCACGGGACCGGCTCGTCGTCGTACCGCTCGTGCTGCTGTCGGTGCTGCTCATCCTGGTCGTGCTGCTGCGCTCCCTCGTCGCCCCGCTGCTGCTGACCTTCGCCGTGGTCGCGGTGTGGGGTGCCGCGCTCGGTCTCGGCGGGCTGGTGTTCGGGCCGGTGTTCGGCTTCGCGGGCACGGATCCGGGGCTGGGGCTGCTGTCCTTCGTGTTCCTGGTCGCCCTCGGCGTGGACTACGGCATCTTCCTCATGCACCGCATGCGGGAGGAGTCGCTGCGGGGCGCCGAACCGGCCGCCGCCGCGCTCACCGCGCTGCGCACCACCGGCGGGGTCATCGCCTCCGCCGGGCTGGTCCTCGCCGCGACCTTCGCCGTGCTGACGAACATGGGGCTCGTGCAGCTCGTCGAGCTGGGCTTCGTCATCGCCGTCGGGGTGCTGCTGGACACCTTCCTGGTCCGCACCTACCTGGTGACCAGTGCGAGCGTGGCGCTGGGCCGGAGGGTGTGGTGGCCGGGACGGCTGTCGCGGGCGCCGGAGCCGGAACGGACACATGCGCGTGAACCGGTCGCCGGCTGATCCGAGGGCGCCCCTCCCTGCCGGAGGGGCGCCCGCTCGGGCAGGATGGTGGCGGGGGAGAGGGGGAGCGGTGGAGCGCTGGGTGGGGCACCCCCGTGCCGACGTCTGGTCGGCCGCGGGGATGACCGTCGTGGACTCCGTGCTCGCTCTGCTCGCCGGCGACGGGCGCCGGCCGGACGAACTGGGCTGGACCCTGCTGCTCGCGGCGCATCTGCCCCTCGTGTGGCGCAGGCGCCGCCCGCTGCTCGTGCTCTGCCTGATGCTGCCGCTGATCGCGACGTACCACAGCCTCGACTACAACCACACCGCGCCCCTCCTGCCGACCATGGTGGCCCTCTACACGGTCGCCGTGACCAGCACGGCCCGCCGCACCCTGGTCGTCGGCACCGTCGTCCTCGGGGTGACGCTCGTCATCAACGGGATCACCAACCCCGAAGGGACGGTCGAGTTCCTGCGGATCTTCGGCTGGGTCGTCGCCGTCCTGGCCTTCGGCGGCTACATCCGCGTCCACCGGGAGAACGCCGCCGCCGCCCTCGAACGCGCCGAACGCGCCGAACGCACCCGCGAGGAGGAGGCCCGCCGCCGCGTCGCCGAGGAACGCCTGCGCATCGCCCGTGACCTGCACGACCTGCTCGCGCACAGCATCACCCTGATCGGCGTGCAGACCTCCGTCGCCGCCCACGTCCTGGCCGCCGACCCCGACCGCCTCGACCGCACGGCCGTCGCCCAGGCCCTCGACGACATCGCCGAGACCTGCCGCAGCGCCCGCGGTGAACTCCGTACGACGCTGGAGGTGCTGCGGGAACAGGAGGCCGACGTGGGGGAGACGCGCGGGCCGCTGCCCGGACTGCACGGCCTGCCCGACCTCGCCGAGACGGCCCGGGCGGCCGGAGCCGAGGTGGAGCTGTCGGTTCGGCGGGGAGGCGAGCACACCGTGCCGCCGGCGGTCGGCGCGGCCGCCTACCGGATCGTCCAGGAGGCCCTCACCAACGCCGTACGACACGGCGGGCGGGACGACCTGAGCGTGCGGGTGAGCGTGGACGACGACGGGGACGCCCTGCGGGTGACCGTCAGCGACGACGGGGCCGGGGCCGGTGCCGGGACGCCCGGGTTCGGGCTGGTCGGCATGCGGGAGCGGGCGCGCAGTGTCGGCGGCACGCTGGAGGCGGGGCCGAGGGACGGTGACGGGGAGGGCTTCGAGGTGCGAGCCGTACTGCCGACCGGGGGGAAACGATGAGTGCGATCCGGGTACTGCTCGCCGACGACCAGACGCTGGTGCGGGCCGCCTTCGCGATGCTGGTCGAGTCAGCGCCGGACATGGCGGTGGTGGGGGAGGCGGGCAGCGGACGCGAGGCGGTGGCCCTCGCCCGCAGCGCCCGCCCCGACCTCGTCGTCATGGACATCCGCATGCCCGACCTCGACGGCATCGAGGCGACCCGGCTGATCGCCGCCGACGAGGACCTCACCGGGATGAAAGTGCTGGTGCTGACCACCTACGACACCGACGAGAACATCGTCGAGGCGCTGCGCGCGGGCGCCTCCGGCTTCCTGGTGAAGGACACCCGCCCCGCCGACCTGCTCGACGCCATCCGCACGGTCGCCGCCGGAGAGGCGCTGCTCTCGCCCGGCCCGACGGCCCGGCTGATCGCCCGCTTCCTGCGCAGCCCCGCCGCCGCACCGCCCGCGACCGGCGGACCCGAGTCCCTGTCCGAACGGGAGCGCGAGGTGCTCGCCCTGGTCGCGCGCGGCCTCACCAACACCGAGATCGCGGAGACCCTGGGCCTGAGCCCGCTCACCGCGAAGACCCACGTCAGCCGCATCATGGGCAAGCTGGGCGCACGGGACCGCGCCCAACTCGTCATCGTGGCGTACGAGTCGGGGCTGGTGACACCGGGGACGACGTGAGCGACCGCCACGCGCCGACCCCTAGGGAAGGGTCTTCTCGTACGACTTGTCGGTGTCGGAGTCGTACACCAGCTTGCCGGAGGCGTCGTAGCCCTTGATGTGCGGGGCGACGGTGACCTGCTGGTTCAGGACGCCGGCGGCGACGAACCAGCCGTGGTCCAGGGCGGCCGTGGCGCTGCTGTCGCCGTAGGAGACGGTCACCTTGGCCACCGAGGGCTCGACCGTGCCGATCAGCCCCCAGCGGAACGGCAGCTTCCAGTTGCCCTTGTCCAGGAACGACTGCTGGTAGAGCGTGCCGCTGTTGATGTCGGCCCACACCGGACCCACCTCGGGGCCGCCGGCATCGGCCGAGCCGGTGCTGATGCCGGACGCCTCCCCGTCCTTGACGTTGCAGATCACCCGGAAGCCCGCGGGCTGCTCCTTCACCGCGACGACATACATGCCGTCGCCGGGGGAGTTGGAGTCCCCGGTGCTCTTCATGGCCAGGATGATCCGGTAGTCCGCGGCCTTGCCCAGGTAGCTCTTGTCGATGCCGCCCGAGTCGTGCTCCTTGTCGAAGGCGATGCACTTCTCCAGGCCGTCCGCGGCCTGCTCGAACGTCACCCCGTCCAGCAGCTGCCCCGCCGTGGCCGGCCCGGTGGGTCCGGCGGGCGGCCGCGTGGGGGTCGCGGACGTGCTGCTGTGCGGGGCGCTGACCGACGTCATCGGTGCCGCCGGGTCAGCGCCCCGCCCCCCGTTCCCCCCGTTCCCCCCGGCCACGGCGTACGCCCCCGCCGGCACCGCGGTCAGCGTCACCAACGCCGCCCCCACCGCCGCCATCCGCCGCCGCCGCTCCACCACGCCCCGCCGTCGGATCGCCGGGTAGGGCGCGGGCGCGGGGTGGATCGTGGCGGCGTCCTCCGCGAGCAGTTCCCGCAGCCGCTCCTCGAAGTCCCGCTCGACGTCCCGCTCGTCCGCTGCCTCGTGGTTCACTTTCCGCCTCCCCGCCCGGACATCGTGCGCCCCTGGCGCGCCAGCCCCGGATACGTACGCAGTTTCGCCAGCCCCTTGGAGGCCTGGCTCTTGACCGTGCCGGGCGAGCAGCCGAGCACATCGGCCACCTCCGCCTCCGACAGGTCCTCCCAGTAGCGCAGGACCACCACGGCCCGCTGCTTGGCGGGCAGCCGGGCGAGCCCGTCGAGCAGCGACCCGCGCATCTCCACCTGTCCGGCCGCCTCGTCGTGCCGCGCCCGCTCGGGCGGCGCCGCGGTCAGCGCCTCGGTGACCCGCCGCTTGCGGAACCGGTCGCTGTTGCAGCTGACCAGCATCCGCCGGACGTAGGCCTCCGGGTTGTCGCTGCGGGATATCCGCCGCCACGACCGGTACGCCTTCGCCAGCGCGGTCTGCGTCAGGTCCTCCGCGTGGTGGACATCGCCCGTCAGCAGATACGCGGTCCGCACGAGCCGTGACCACCGCGCTCTGACGAACTCATGGAACTGAGCCTCTAGTTCGGCCTGCATCCAGCACCCTCCTCGCCCTCCAGACCACCGGTCGGGCCGAATCGGTTGCCCGGGATCCGGCACCGGGTTCGAATGGGGGCCATGGAGAAGGAGACGGAGAAGGAGACGGGGACGGAAACGGAGAAGGACGAGGGGGCCTGGCAGCCGGGGCGGCCCGGTGTCCTCGCGTTGCCGTCGGGGCGGCTGGTACGCGGACGCGGCCTGCGCCGGCCCCTCGACCCGACGGCGCCCACGCCCGCGTACGGCCTCTACCTCCTCGGCTCCCGGCCCCCGCAGGTCCCCTGGGAGGCGCGCTGGATCCGCTGGCCGGACTTCCGGCTCCCCGCCGACCGGGCGGACGCCCGAGCGGCGCTCGTGGAGGCGTGGCGGCGGGCGGCCGACGAGAGGGTCGAGGTCGCCTGCGGGGGCGGGCGCGGGCGTACGGGGACGGCGCTGGCGTGTCTGGCGGTGCTGGACGGCGTGCCGGCCGGGGAGGCGGTCGCTTTCGTGCGCCGGCACTACGACCGGCACGCCGTGGAGACGCCCTGGCAGCGGGGCTACGTACGGAAGTTCACGCGCGAGGGCGCCGCGGACCTCACAGGCTGAGCGTCATGAGGAGGCGGTCGGCGCCCGGACCGAAGTAGTCCTTGCGGGGGCCGCCGGGGTCCGCGGTGAAGCCCAGGGACTGGTAGAGGGCGATGGCCGCGTGGTTGCGCGGCTCCACGGAGAGCGTGACGGAGTGGACGCCCTCCGCGCGTAGATGACCCAGGATCTGTGTCATCAGCTGTTTTCCGAGGCCCTGCCCCCGCAGGCCGGGAACGATGCCGAGGCTGAGGATCCAGCTCTGCGCGGCGTTCGGCGGCGTCGACAGCACATAGCCGACCAGGCCCTCGCCGTCGTCCAGCACGAACACGAAGTCCGGGAACGAGGCCAGCAGCTGACGGAGCACGAAGTAGGGGTACGGGTCGGCCGGGAAGGCCTCCGCGTCCAGACGGACGATATGGGGGAGATCCTCCTCCGTGGCTGCTCGGATCCGTAAGCGCCTTACTCCGGACACCTGGCTCACTGTCGAACCGGCGACCGACGGAAAACGATCTCCGGGAAGAGGAGTCATACCGTCCCCTTGTGAAGGATCGACAAAGCGAATGGCACGTGCGGTGGCTCTCGTGCTGACTCTTGTGCGATATGCATACCTGATCGTCCATCATTGCCCGGTGCATCCAGGCCTTCAAGACCTCCGCGTCCTGCTAGGCTGAACCAATGACCTCGGGACCGCGCGCCGCCGACCAAAAGCTGAATGACGAAGTGCTCTGGGACACCTTCGATCCCGATGAGTACATCAAGCGCAATTACCTCGAGATCCAGTCCGTGGACAGAGAGATCCTCACCCGCGTGCGCGATCACTTCCGAGATCATTTCGGCGCGGACGGCGGTCGCGTCGGTTCCGGTATCGACGTGGGCGCGGGGCCCAATCTCTATCCCGCCCTCGCCATGCTCCCCTGGTGCGACCGGATCACGCTCCTGGAGCGGTCCGAGAGCAACCTGCGCTACCTCAGGAGCCAGCTCTCCGGCTACGACGCCAACTGGGACCAGTTCTGGGAGGTCCTGAAGAGCGGTGCCGACGGCGCGGGCCAGGCATACGCCGAGCTCGGCACGGACCCCAGAGTGCGCTTCAAGGAAGCGGTCCAGGAACCCGTCGCGGGCAGTCTCTTCGACCTCTGCGGCGGAACGGAGCGCTGGGATCTCGGCACGATGTTCTTCGTCGCGGAATCCATCACCACCTCGCTCGACGAATTTCGCCGGGGCGTGGGCTGTTTCATGAGCGCCCTGAATCCCGGCGCGCCCTTCGCCGCCGCGTTCATGGAGCATTCCGAGGGCTACAGCGTGGGCTCCCAGGAATTCCCCGCCCGTGATATCGACCGGACCGAGGTGACATCAGCGCTCGCGGATTACGCGGAGGGTGTGGAGATCCATCGCATGGCGAATCCGAAGCAACTCGTGCGCACGGGTTACACGGGAATGATCCTCGCCTGCGGGCGACGGAAAAGCTGACCCGATCCGTTCTTTTTCCGTGCTGACGGGCCTGTGCGAGGGGAATGGGCATGCAGATCAAGCCGAGACAGAATCTGCTCGAAGTGTGGCAGGCCGTCGCCCGCCATTCCTTCGACGGCGGTGAATGGGACTGGGGCGAATGGGGCGGCCGCAGCAGCGTCGCCGACGCGGAGCGATTGCTGTGCCTGCTGTACCCCGCCACCGAGATCGCCGCGTTCCGTCTCGACGACCCCGACACCACCCAGCGGGACGTGGAAAAGGCGCTGCGGAGCGCGGGCGACTCCATCGGGATTCCCGGGAACCTCGTCAAGGTCCTCAGTGAGTTCATGGAGATTCACCGCGGCGAGGAGAGCCCCACCTTCTCCGGCGGCTACTACTTCGCCCCCGAGGACCCCCGGCAGGAACTCACCAAGGAACAGCGGGGCGTGGGGGTGGTCGACTCCTACTCCATGTCCGTCACCCTGTGCCTCGCCACCCTCGGCTTCCTCAAGGTCTACCGGGGCAAGACCCAGCGCGCCAGCACCCTCGCCCAGATCGACCGGCTCTGGGAGGCCACCAGCGCCCGGCTGACCGCGGCCATGGTGAGCCTGCTGCGCTCCTTCACCGTCAACGTCGTCGACGTCTCCTCCGACCAGGGACAGGCCCTCACCCGCCTCCTCGGCCAGGGCCGGCTCTCCGAACGGCAGGTCATGCAGCGGTTCCAGGACCGCTTCAAGCAGTTGCGCGCCGTCATCAGCGAGAGCCTCATCCTCGGCCTCGACAGCGACGTCACGGACGAACTGCGCAACGAGAACCGGCTGTTCGAGTGCGGCTGGGCCTGGAGCCTGGTGAAGGGCGCCCCCGAGGTCGAGGTGGAGCCACAGACCGCCGAGGGCATCGGCAAACAGCCCGAGGGCGTCGCCCACCCCACGCCCTACCTGTACTTCACCGTCGTGGCCCTCGACGGCATCCCCGACCTGTTCTCCGAGCGCACCCTCGTCCTCGGTCTGCTCACCGTCGAACAGCAGAAGCTCGCCGACGCGCTGCGGCTGCGCTGGGAGATCACCCAGCAGTACTGGTCGGCCATCGCCCGCTTCGGCGACGGCACCTGGCCGCTGGAGGAGATCCCCTGGCGCACCACCCTCCAGCAACTGGAGTCGCCGTACTTCTCCCTCTCCGTCGCCTCCATCCTCGTCCACGACCTGGTGCGCCGCCGTGCCACCGACGACGACCTCACCCGCACCGTCAAGGTCATGGAACGCCTCGCCGAACGCGGCCGGATCACCAGCGGCATGACCCGCGACGACCCCGCGATCGGCCTGCACAACCCGGGTGTCACCCTGCCCCTGCTGGGCAGCGACGCGCTGGGCCCCGCCATGAAGTGGACGATGACGGACTTCTCCGCGCAGCTGCTCAAGCGGACCATCCAGCTGTGCTCGCTGTCGCGGAACATCGCCTCCCAGGACCGGCTGCTGCGGCTCGCCGAGGACATCCTCGACCACCTCTGGCAGCGCCGCGTCACCGACGGCGAGGGCGTCGGCCTGTGGGACAACGTGCACGCCGTCTACCCCGACTCCGAGGTCCGCCACGAGGGCCCGTTGTCCTGGAGCATCACCGAGCGCGTCACCGAGTGCATGGTCGCCGCGCACGCCCTCTACGACCAGCCGCCGATCCGCAGCGCCGAACTCTCCCTGCTGGCAAGGGCGTTGCTCAGTGAGGCGGCCCACCTCTTCGGCAAGGAGCAGATGGAACAGCCCTCCGCCGCCCTCAAGAGCCCCCAGGGAGAACAGATCAAGGGCATCGAGGCGGACCTGCGCCGAGCCCGCCGTCTCGTCGACGAACAGCCCGGCACCGCCTACGCGTTGGCCCTCGGCGTCCTGACCCGGCTGGACTCCCTCGCCCGCGCCCGCGGTGACGCCGGGTCCCAGGGGGTGTGAGGCGTGCTCGTCTTCGCCGCCTCCGACAAGGGGGGCACCGGGCGCTCCGTCACCAGCGCCAACCTCGCCTACCACCTCGCGCTGGACGGGGACGACGTCTGCTACCTGGACTTCGACTTCGGCTCGCCCACCGCGGCCGCCGTGTTCGACCTGCCCGACGTCCTCTCCGAGGCCGAGGGCCGCGGCCTGCACTCGTACCTCCAGGGCAAGACCGGAGAGCCCCTGCGGGTCGACGTCTGGTCCCGCACCGAACACCCCCAGCTGCGCCGCCGCCGGCCCGGCGGATCCGGGCGGCTGTTCCTGCTGCCCGGAGACCGAACCGGCGGCGAATTCGTCACCGACGACGAGAATCTGCACCGGTGCGTGGACCTCGTACTGCGTCTGAAACGCGAATTCGACGTCATCATCGTCGACTTGAGCGCCGGACGCAGTTATGCGATGGACCTCGCGCTCGCCGCCACCTCACCGCGCGGCGGACTCGGCCGCCTGAAAACCCGTTGGCTCGTCTATCACCGCTGGACCCGCCAGCATGTGATGGCCGCCGCCGAACTCGTGTACGGCAAACAGGGAATCGTGCAGGCGGGTGTCGCCATGCACCACGACGTGGACTCGCTTTCCGCCGCGATCCGCTTCGTACGGGCCGCCGTACCCAATCTCGAGTCGCCGCTGTGGTCGCAGGTATCGCCCGCGCAGTACGAGTGGATGCGGACGTGCGACACACAACTCGAGGAAATCGCGGCGGGCCGCGGCATCGGCAGGACCCGTGTGCTGTCGTCCATTCCACTGGAACCCGTCCTGCAGTGGCAGGAACGCCTCATCACCGACGCGGACGTGCACGACAGCCGCATCGCCCATGTGGAGACCTGGCAGAAGATGGGCGAACTCGCCCAGCGCCTGACCGACGACAAGTACTGGGGGCAGCTGTGAGCGGACCGGGAACCGTCTTCCGCGAGACCAGCGCCCAACCGGCCACCAAATCCGTGCCCTTCTCCCATCTCTCCCTGGAATTGGGCCACTTGTACATGGAGGACTTCGTCGAGGGCCCCGACCGGCTGCGCGCTCACTTCGCCGCCGTACGGCCCTGGGTGGACGCCGCCCGGGCCGGCGTCGGCCCGCTGCCGACGGGCAAGCGGCCCAGGATCAGCACCTGCTTCCTGATCGACGACTACTTCAGCCGGCTGTCCACCCCCGCCGAACTCGTACCGCCCCTCCTGGCGGCGGCCGCCGAGGCGGGCCTCACGATCGACTACCTGGCCCGCGAGTCCGGCTGCGCCGTCGCCCAGCCGGGCCGGCCCGACCGGGCCGAACTCGCCGAGTCCGTCCTGCACCGGCTCGTGGAGTCGCCCCCGCCCGGCAGCAACGGCTTCCGCCCGCCCGTCAGCCGCACCGGCTGGCTCACCAACGGCCGCCGCACCCCGACCCGGCGCACCTCCCCCGCCCTGGTCCGCACCGGCGCCGCCTGGGAACCGCCCAGCGAGACCGGCGCCCGCGGCCACTCCGTCTTCATGGACGTCGAACTGTGGAGCGGACCCGAGGACGAGCGCACCTGGTCCTGCGCCTTCCTCGCCTCCGTCTGGCAGCTCGTCCGGCTCGGGCTGCTGCGGGACAACGGCGAACCGGTGCTGACCCCCGCCGCCTGGGACGCCAAGGAGTTCCCCGCCGAGTGGGACGCCCTGCCGCCCGTCGTGCGCCTCAACCCGCTGGCGGCGCCCTTCACCGCGTACGCCACCTGCAGCATCCTCCCGGCCCGGTTCCTGCCGGTCGAGCACGCCGTCCGCGTCATCCTCGACCAGGTCCATGTGGAGGCCGAGACGTTACGGCAGGTCACCGTGCGCTCCCAGGGGGAGGGGATAGCCGTCCCCGCCGCCGTCGTGGACCGCACCTCCTACGTGTTCCCGCCGGGGCTGTGACATGGGCGCCCCGGGGAAGACCACGGACGCCGTCCTCGCCTGCGGGGAGGTGCGCACCTGCCTGCTGCCCACCCGGGAGGCGGTGGACCAGCAGGTCGCCGAGCGGCTGCTGCGGCTGCGCGCCGACGAACCCGTCCGGGTCTCCAAGCGCCCCAACCGGTACGCCGTCTCCCCGGAGGTCCTCACCGGCGTCGACTGCCGGCTGCCCACCGCGGGCGGCTCCAAGGTCCGCGCGGTCGGCACGGTGACCTCCCGCGCGGCCATCGTCGAGGGCCGGGTCCTCCAGGCCACCGCCTACTTCTCCGCCCCGGCCGACGGCCCCGACCGGCGCCGGCCGTGGGGGTACTACCTGGTCCGGCCCGGCGTCCTGGTCCCCATCGGCAAGGTGTCCCAACGGGCCGTGGCGGAGGGCTTCCTGACGGGAAATCACCCGGAGGAGCTGGACGTCGGCTCGATCGCCGAAGGCCAGCTGTCGAGGATCTCCCGTCTGCTGCTGGACTCCTTCGACCCGCCGCTCACCACCACCGACACCCGGGTCCGCTGGGCGGCGTCACCCGCCGTCGACGGCGACGAGCCGTCCCTGCGCTTCACCGTCGCCGACGACGGCCTGCGCACCCTCGACCTACGGCTGCCGCCCGGTACCGCACCGGCCGCGGTGGCCGCGCTGTGCGAGGACCTCGCCCTGCACGACTGGCTGCTGACCACCGTCGTCGACAAGCTCGACGGCCTCCGGCTCGGCTCCTCCGACGGCAGGGCCGCGCTGAAGGTCCTGCGCCCGCTCGTCGACCACCTGCTGCACCTCTGGCTGCCCAAGGCCCGCGTCGAGCGGCCCCTGGAGGCCCTGTGGGACGCGCTGGAGAAGGAGCCCGGGTTCAGCCGCCAGTGGGAGACCCAGGTGCGGCGCATCCGCGACCAGCTGCTTCTGCAGGCCATCCTCACCCAGCGGGAGGCCCTCGGCGCCTCCCTGACGACGTCCTGAAGACATCGGCAAGACATCCGAGAAGACATCTGAGAAGAGCTCCGAGAAGAGACCCGAGAAGACATCCGCACGACTTCTGTTCGCGCACGATCCCAACGGGGGGAGAAAGAGAGTGAGTGCACCGACGAACTCGTTCGGGGGCGGCCCGCAGCGGCGGCCCGACGGTGACAACGCACGGCAGCTGACGCTGAAACTGCTGGTCACCGTGGTGGTGGGTGGTGTGGTCTACATCCTCACCAACGTCCTGCTGCCGAAGGAGGAGGGACCCTGGCAGCTGGTGCTGTCGGTGCTGTGCGGCGGCACGGTGCTGATCGTGCAGTTCATGGCGTCGTTCGTGAACCAGCTGGGCGAACTGAAGGACGTGGTGGAGAAGCGGTTCGCCGACATCGGCGAGGCGACCAAGCTCTTCAACGAGGTGGAGAAACTGCGCGGGGACGGGGTGCCCCGGCTCGCCGAACACGCCACCAAGGTCGTCTCCATGGGACCCGAGATCCTGCACGAGTTCGCACACGAGGAGATCAACCGTCTGGCCGGACAGATGGAGAAACTGACCAACCTCGCCGCCGAGTGCCCCGGTGAGAACCACGACTGGCTCATCAACCTCACCAAGGGCACCAGAACGAGTCTGGAAGCCGTCAGCACCACCGTCGTCGACGACGGCTTCTGGACCAGTGAGCCGGCGGGCCGCTATCTCATCGCCCAGGGACAGGCGGTCGCACGGGGCGTGGCGGTCAAGCGCGTGTTCATCATCAAGGAGGGCCAGGACAGTGACTCCCTGGCCGCCCTCGCCGCGATCTGCAAGGAGCAGTCCGAGAAGGGCATCGAGGTCCGGGTGGTGTCCCAGGAGAAGATCGCGCGCCGGCTCGGCCGCGGCACGATGATCGACTTCATCGTCTTCGACCGGGCGATGTCGTACGAGATCAAGGCGGACCATCTGGGCGGGATCTCGTCGACCACGGTGAACGCCCGCCCGGAGGAGGTCCAGACCCTCATCGACCGGTTCACCACGATCTGGCAGGCCGCCAAGGCCCCGGACGAGGAGCCCACGCTGAACGGCCTGCTGAACGGCGTGCCCGACACCGTCCCCGTGCTCACCAACGGGACCGACCCGGACGCCGCGTGAGGCGCCCGGGCCGGTCCCGGCCCGGACGCCTCAGCCGAGCGTCGCCGCCAGCAGCCCGGCCGTCTCGACGATCAGGTCGTGGTCATAGGCCGCGTCCCGGTCCGGCTTGGTGAGCTGAACCACCAGTACCACCGGGGCGCCGTCCGGCGTCCAGGCGATCCCGGCGTCGTTGTTCGCGCCGTACCAGCCGCCGCCGGTCTTGTCGGCGAGCGTCCACGTCGAAGGCAGCCCCTTGCGGAAGCGGTTGACGCTCGTCTCGTTGGCGAGCATCCAGTCCGTCAGCCGCCGCCGGTCGCCGGGCTCCAGCGCCCCGCCGAGCACCAGCCGGGCGTAGGACCGGCCGATCGCGTACGGGCTCGTGGTGTCGGTCACCCGCCACGGCTCGGCCGAGTTCAGCTCCGGCTCCCAGCGGTCGAGGCGGGTGACCCGGTCGCCGACGGAGCGGGCGAAGCGGGTGATCGCGGCCGGGCCGCCCAGCTCGCGCAGGAGCAGGTTCGCGGCCGTGTTGTCGCTGCGGCAGATGGCCGCCTCGGACAGTTCGGCGACGGTCATGCCGTCCGCCACGTGATCCTGGGTGACCGGGGAGTTCTCCACCACGTCGTCGGCCGTGTAGTGGATGCGGCGGGCCAGCACCTCGCCGTCGCGGTCCAGATCGCGCAGCACGGCGGCGACCGCGAGGACCTTGAACAGCGAGCAGACCGGGAAGCGTTCGTCGGCCCGGTACCGCACGGAGTGCCTGGTGCGGACGTTGTGCGCGAAGACGCCGAGACGGGCGCCGTGCTGCTTCTCCAGGGCGCGCAGGCGGGCGGTGACGTCGTCCTCGGCGGCACGCGCGGAGCCACTCGCGAGCCCCGTCAGCAGGGTGGCCGCGGTGGCGGTGCCGGCGGTGAGGAGGGTACGGCGATGCGTCGAGCCTGAGATCGTTCTCTCCGTTCGTCGGGGATGCGGTCAGGAGGCCTCGGCGGTCTCTTGGGCCTCCCTAGGGCCTGTGTGATGTTGTGATCAACCAGTTGGCTTCAGGAGGTCGTTGATCCAGATCATCGAGGCGCGGAGATGGAGGCCGGCGAGGTAGCTCTCGGGCGTCTTGTCGTATCGAGTCGCGATTCCCCGCCAGGCCTTCAGCTTGTTGATCAGGCGCTCGACGGTGTTCCGTTCCTTGTAGAGATCGACGTCATGGCGTGTGGGCCGGCCGCCCCGGCTGCCTTTCTTCTTCCGGTTGGCGGCTTGGTCCTTCTTCTCCGGGATGACTGCCTTGATGTTGCGTTTGCGCAGGTAAGAGCGGTTGGCGCGGGACGAGTAGGCCTTGTCCGCGGCGACAGCGTCAGGCCGGGTTCGGGGACGGCCGACAGGCAGACGAACCCGCACCTTGTGCAGCACGGGCACGAACTGCGGGCTGTCGGCGGCCTGTCCTGCGGTCAGCACGAGGCATAGCGGACGGCACTTGCGGTCGGCGGCGAGATGAATCTTGCTCGTCAGCCCACCACGGGATCTGCCCAGCAGGGCTTGCTTCAAGCGGAGCTTGCGCCGTCGTCTGACGCGCCACCGCTCTTCCCGTTCGGGGTCGTCACTGCCGTCCTGCCCGTTCTGTTCCGGCGGGCCGCCCCCTTTTGCCGGGCCCGCTCCTGCTCGGCGGCGGCTTCCTCCAGGGCGTCCATGACCTCCTTGCCGATGCGCATCCCGGCGGCGTCGTGATGGGCGCGGGCGGTGGTGGAGTCCACGCTGACCAGGGACAAGTCCGTCTTCCCCTGGCGAGCGGCCTCAGCGATCACACCTTCCAGCAGCGCGGTGAAGACACCGGCGTCCCTCCACACCCGGAAGCGACCGTAGACCGTCGGCCACGGGCCGAACTCGCCGGGCATCTCCCGCCACTGACTGCTGGTGCGGAACCGCCAGATCACCCCTTCGAACTGCTCCCGCAGCCGTCCGGGGTACGGGCCGTACTCGCCTATCGGCAGGAACGGCTCGATCAACTTCCACTGGTCGTCGGTGAGTTGGCTACGCGTCACGATCGTCTTCCTACCGGATCCGCCTGACCGGCGGATCCGGATCCCAAGATTGATCACGACATCACACAGGCCCTAGT
>NZ_JBNCAQ010000066.1:0-21406 GCF_049808595.1 Streptomyces aurantiaciflavus
GCTTAGGTGTCGCGCCAGTTGGGGGTGGCTTCGTGGGTGAGGCGGCGGGTCATGAGGTTGATGGCGGCCAGTTGGATCATGGCGGCTGATCGGTGGGGGTGGGTTTCGTAGTCGCGGGCGAGGCGGCGGTGGTGCATGAGCCAGCCGAGGGTGCGTTCGATGACCCAGCGGCGGGGCTGGACGTGGAAGCCGCGGGCGGTGGGGTCGCGTTGGACGATTTCGAGGTCGATGCCGAGGTGGGCTGCGTGTTCGACGGCTTTCGTCTTGTAGCCGTTGTCGGCCCAGGCTTTGGTGATGGTGGGGTGGCGTGCGGCGATGTCGGTGAGGAGCTGGGTGCCGGCGGCGGAGTCGTGGACGCTGGCGGCGGTGACGGCGACGGCCAGGAGGAGGCCGAGTGTGTCGGTGACGATGTGCCGTTTGCGTCCGATGATTTTCTTGGCCGGGTCGACGCCTTGGCTGGTCAGGTGGACGGTGGCGGAGGTTTTGATGCTCTGGCTGTCGATCAGGCAGGCGCTGGGTTCGCTTGAGCGGCCTTCGGCCTGGCGGACTTTGCCGCGTAAGAGGCCGGTGAGCTGGTCGAAGATACCGTCGGCTTCCCAGTGGGCGAAGTAGCCGTAGACGGTCTGGTGGGGCGGGAAGTCGTGGGGCAGGTAGCGCCAGGGGATGCCGGTGCGGTCGACGTAGAGGATGGCGTTCATCAGGGCGCGCAGGTCGTGGGTGGGTTTGCGGATGCCGTTGCGGGCCTGACGCCAGGCTTCGAGGGTGGGCCGGATGAGTTCCCACCGGGCGTCGGACAGGTCGCTGGGGTAGGGCCGTGGGGGCTGCATGATGCTTGCGTATGCGGTGGCAGCTGGTCTGAGCAGGGCGTGTGCGGGGGTGTCGGGTGCATCGGGGCGTGCGTTTTCAATCCCGCGTGAACCGGTAGCTTTCTAAACCAGACAGGAGCTCTCGTAAGGAAACCGGCGCATTGCGGCTTTGCTGATTGCCGCAGAAGCGACTTTCCCGACGGATCGCTTGGTTGGGCGCTCGGCCTGGCCCCTGAAATTCGCCATGAACTATCCGACAAGCGAACCAAACGCTCACTAAGACGTCATCTCATTTGGTCGGGCTCGGTCTCATGACAGCGATGGAGGCGGTTGGCCGACGCCGCGGGAACGCGGCTACTGTGCGCAGATGTCGTACCGACTCGACGCCGTCGTAGGTGACTTCGACCGCTTGCGAAGCTGGGCCGAAGGAGTGCCGGGGGCGGTGGTCGCCCCGCTCAGGCAACGCATCGGGCTGCTGCCGCTTTCCACCGCGCTCCGCAGTGATCTGCCGAGAATGCTTTGTGACCTCTCACAGAGTGGACCGGTGGCCCATGTGCAAGCGGACTTCTGGGGCGGCGAGGGGGATCAGCGCGCCGCGTTGTGGCGGGCTGGTGTGCAGGAATGGGGGCCGGTGCAGACCTCGGAATTCAGCGGTCCGCGGGCGGACTGGCCGATCAACGCGGTGCTCGCCCGGCTCGGTGTGGCGTCGGCCGGCCCCGGCGCGCCGGACTACCGCGATCTGTTCGTGGAAGTGGGCCTCGGCCAAGGACGGGACGAGGAGGACTGGCGCCGTGCGGCTCTGAAGGCCCACGACGCGGCCAACTACGACGAGTGGCACGCGAGAGAGCAGGCCGAGCGCGAGTCCGAGGAGCGTGCCGCAGCCGAGCGAGCCCTCTATGAGCGGCTGCCCGGCATCCCGGTGCCCCTCAACGGCAAGGACATCATCACCCTGCTCGACCTATCTCAAGGTCGAACGACAGGGGCGGCCATCCGCCACCTCCAGCAACTCCACATCGACCGCGGCCCCCAGTCCCGCGAAGAAGCCGAAGCCGCACTGCGCACCTGGGCAGCAGAGCAAGGCTTGACCCCCGCCACTGCGGAGCGGGTGGATACAACGTCGCCGCGCGCTGGCCGCCCGGCTTCTGCCGACCGCTACCGCAGCCAGTAGTCATCAGGACGACCTCCTGTACCAGGCCCCTCAAGTGAGTCTGCGGTAGCAGACGAAGGTGCAGGCGATGCTGGTGAAGGCGAGGAAGTGGTCAGCTCTGCGTTCGTAGCGGCGGTGAAGTCAGCGGCATCCGGCGAGCGAGGACATGGTGCGTTCAACGGTCCAGCGGTGGCGGCCGAGTCGTTGTGAGGTTTCGATGCCCCGGCGGGCGATGCGGTGCCGGATGCCGCGTCCAGTCATCGCCTCAGGTGGGCGGCCTTTCTCAACTCTCGGATGTCGCGCCGCGTGAGGTTGACGCCCGCGCTGTCAGTGGGGGCAGAGATGATGCGCTGCATGACTGATGAGCAATACTCCCGGCTTGCTGCCGAGCACCTTCCCGGCGACCTTGCCCAGCGCTGGACAGCGCTTCTGCGGCCGTGCGTACGCCTTCGTCGGGCGGTGGACGGCGAGCAGGTCGTGGCTGCCCTCGGCGGGAAACCGGAACTTCCGGCAGGCGTCGGCTGGCCGGAGTGGCCCGGACACGGGCCACTGTCCTTCGTCGCTTCGGTGCGGTGTGCCGCACTACCCCGCGAGGGGCTTGACGAGCAGTTCCCGCAGGAGGGGATCCTGCTCTTCTTCTTTTTCGACGGCCAGGTCGACGAAGACGTCTTCGTTTCGGCTGATGACCCCGAAACCTGGGCCGGCGCTCAGGTGTTGTACGTCCCGGAGAACACCCCCGTCTTCCCGACAGAAGTGCCCCCGGAGTTGGAAGCGTTCTCGCGGGTGGAGCTGACCGCGGTCACGGAGCAAAGCGCCCCCGACCTGTGGCTGCCCCAGGCCCGGCAAGCCCTGCTCGGCGATACCCGGCACTGGCCTCACTCTCGCGAGACCCCAGCTGAACTCAAGTCGTTCCTCCGTGCCTTCGGGCGCCTGCGCACCCGGATCGGTCACCAGGTCGGCGGCCACGCCGTGCCCGTCCAGGGTCCGGTGGAGTACGACATCGCGAACGCTGCGCTCGGCGGCACGCATTCCTGGGGTGACCAGCCCCTGGACCAGGAAGCTGAGCGCTGGGTGGTGCTCGCCCAGTTCGACAGTGACAGCGACGCGAGGATGGCGTGGGGCGAAGAGGGCACTCTCTACTGGCTCATTCGCCCCGAGGACCTCGCCGCCCACCGCTTCGACCAGGCTCGGCTCACCGTGCAGGGCTAGGCTGTGACCGGGAAGGTTCACCGGTTCGACAGGTGTGATGAGGGGCCGGGCCGGACGAGGAAACTGGTTGCGGGCGGCGGGAGTGTGTCTGACACTGTGCGGGTTTCAGTGACTCCCGCGAGGTCCTCATGACGATCTACTTCTACGGTGCCGACGAGGTCCCGTACGGATGCTTCTCGAACTTCTCCGATCACGGCTTCGACCTCGACGGGTTGTGGTGGCCCACTTCAGAGCATTACTTCCAGGCGCAGAAGTTCGCAGGCACCCGCCATGCCGATCTCGTCCGGCGTGCTCGCACGCCACTGCGGGCAGCCGAACTGGGTCGTGATGCGTCCAAACCTCTGCGGAGGGACTGGGAGCGGGTCAAGGACGACGTGATGCGCCGTGCGGTGGCGACCAAGTTCCGTGCTCATGGCGACATCTGTGAGATTCTGCTGTCCACCGGTGACGAAGAGATCGTCGAGGACACCACTGCCGATCATTACTGGGGTCGCGGCAGGACCGGGACCGGCAAGAACATGCTCGGAAAGATCCTGATGCGCACCCGCAGCCGACTCCGAGCTGAACTTGCCGAAGCCCACAACGGTGATGGCCGCCCCGGCCGATAGCGGGGAGCATGTGCGGTGTGCCGTGTAGGGCGGTTCAGGCCGCGGCCTCAGCGAGGGCGCGTCCGCCCCAGCGGATGCCGGCGGCAGCCGGACGGGCCGCCGACGAGGTGTACGCGGTGCTCTGCTCGGATACGAATGGCGTTCCCGGCTGACCGCCGCACGGCTCGTTGGGGTGGCTCGTCGACTTGAGTGGCGGGAGCGCATTGGCGAACTGCTGCTGGCCAGCGAGCTGACGTATGCAGGTCGGGGTTACTGCTTTGCGCCGGCCCGGTTCGGTAGCCAGGCTGAGGCGGAGATCTTGGTGTCCTACTTGGATCGCTGTCTGCCTCGCTTGGAGTGCCGGTATGACCAGGGCCAACCTCGCGCAGCGGGGCGGCATACTTCCAGCGCCGTTACGGCTGTATCGGCGCCCTCGAAGTGCGTTGACGCGAGGGTCCCGAAGAGGGGTACCTCGGCAGGGGGTACCCCTCTCACATGGCCGGGTCGGCGCGGTTTCTCCTGGGGACGCGTACCGAAGCCCTTCTTCCGGCGTTATCCGCGCCCCGACCCGGGGCGCAGTTCCGCGTACACCCGCGCGGACTCGAAGGGGTACTCGACGCAGGCCTCTCCCGCGAAGCACTGGGCGGCGTGCCGGCGCATCCGGGGCCCGTAGGTCTCGTGGTCGATCAGGTCCGAGTAGGTCTCCCGCTCACCCAGGCCCAGCAGGTCCGCCGTGTCGGCCAGGTAGGCGTCGAAGCCCGGGTACATGAGTCCCAGGTACGGCATGTCGTCCAGGTCGAGGGCGAACACCGGGTACTCGCCCTCCTCGTCCGGCTCGGTGACGGCCAGGATCCGTCGTGAGTCCGAGCCGCCGGGAAGGAGGAAGCACTCGGACAGGCGCCCGGACAGCCACGCGAACTCCGCGCCCCAGAAGTCACCCGTCTCGTCGCCGATGAGTTGGTCCAGCGGTCGCGGCGCGAAGGTGCCGTCCGGGGTGAACCACTGGTGCCGCTCCAGCAGACTCGTGTCGTACGCCAGCCAGGCGCGCAGGCTCGGCGACAGCGGGCGGCCGGACGGGAACACCACCTGGGCCAGGACATCCTCGGGCATCGGTCTGGGGGCGCCGTCTTCCACCCAGGGCACGTTGACGTGCGGCAGCAGATACGGCAGCGCGCTGGCCGTCGGATCGCGCCGCACCACTTCGATGACCCGCTCTGCCAACGGCACTCCGTGCATGAGACTCGCCTACTGTTCGTTCGTCATGGCGTGTGTTCCAAAGGGGGCTTCAGGGGGACTTCAGGGAAGGAAGGGGCGGATCCAGTCCGCGAACCGCTGTCCCCACTCCGCCTGCGCCGCCGCGAGGACGGCGTCGGGGTCCTGCGCCACCGGCAGCGCGAAGTGCTGGTCGAGCCAGGCCACGTACTCGTCGTGGCAGTCGGTGTGCGGCTCGTCCTCGTCGCGGTAGAAGTAGGCCTTCTCGTGCTCGACGCTGATCTCCTCGTCGAAGCCGAGGAGTTGGAACAACTCCCGCACGTGGCGGGCCACGACGTGCTCCCCGCCCTCGTCACCGAAGACGACCACGGGCAGAGTGGCCAGGTCCTCGCGGTCGTCGAGGCGCCACAGCGCGTAGAAGGAACCGCCGGCGGTGGCCTGCGCGAAGGGGATCAGACGGCCGGTGAATTCCGGGTCCTCCGACCAGGCCAGCAGGCCGGAGATGTCCCCGTATTCAGTCAGACCGAATCCCTGGGCGAAATTCTCGTAGCCGACTCGGTCCTGGAAATCCTTCAGCAGGTTGAGTTCTTCGACGGGCGAGTATGTAATGTGCACTGCATCTCCGAACGAGTGAAGAAAGTAGGCGGGAAAACGTGTCGGACACTTTTCTGGTGGCTGCCCGTATTCCGATGTCACGGGAGGGGTTCGAGGGGTGGCTGAGCACACCGGCACGGGGTTTGAGCAGGACCGTCAACCGGGCCGACATGTTCGACGGCTGGCTCTGGAACGGTAGTCGTGCGGACCGGGAATGGGATTTGGCGGACGGGGAGATCACGCCCCGGGAGTTCTTCTCCGAGGCGATCGAGGATACCTGTTCCGGTGCATCCCAGGACGGCTGCATAGTGTTGCATCGGGACGGAGCACTGGAGGCATATCTGTTCCATTTCGGCTATAAGGAGTGGAGCGTCCACACCGCCTTGCTCATGTTCGCCGCTGCCGGGGAATTCAAGTCCGAGGCCGCCGAGGACACGGTGTTGTTCTGGGCCGAGACCGGCGGCAGCCTCTGGCCCCCCGACGCCACCGGGTGGCTCGCGGTGCTGTCGGTCGGCAAAAGCGAGGCTCGGTTCGTCTCCGAGCGGGATCTCACGGAGACAGTGGCCGGTCTGCGGCCGGTCGAGAGCCGGTTCTTCGACATGATCGAGCGGCTGGGTGAGGAGGAGGAATCCTGGGACTGGGAGTCGGGGCGCGACTTCCAGACGGACACACCCCGGGACCCGGCCTTCGTGGACCCCGCGGTGCTGGAGGAGGAGTCGTGGCGGGATCGCCCGCGACGCGCCCCGCGCCACGCCTGACCATCACCCGGCCGCCACGCGTCCAGCCGCGCGAGCAGTTCACGTATCCGGGCGAGCCGCCGGTCGATCTGTTCGCCGTCCAGCGGCCGCCCGGGCACAAGCGACGCAACCATCTGGAAATCCTTCGCTGTCGGAGCTTTCGGAACGAGCTCTGTCTCAACGGCGGCGGCCGCTCTTGACCTTCAGCTGCTCGAAGCGCGGTACATCGCCCTCCCGGATCCGCTGCCAGGCCCTGCGGTACAGGTCGGGGGCCGGTTCGGTCAGTACGAGCTGACCCACGCGGACCTCGGCGAGTTCGCCGTAGAGCGGCAGCTTCCACTGCTCCAGCGGCAGGCGCGGGGACGGGAGGGCCTCCCAGCCGCCAGGGAGGAACAGCGAGCGTCCGGCGCGGCTGCGGCTCGCTTCCACCACCAGGTCGGTGGCGGCCAGTTCGGCGCGGGCGGCCTTGATACGGGCGGGCTTCCAGCCGGTCCAGCGGGCCGTGTTGCGGTCGGTGGGGTCGGGCATCGCGAGCAGCATCAGGTAGAGGGCGGCGGCGTCCTCGCCGATGCCGTACGCCTTGGCCGCCTCGGTCACCAGCTCCGGCACGGAACGGGCGGGGTCCTGCGGATACCAGGTGCCGTCCTTGCCGCGCTCCCCCGCGACCGGGTCGCCCGGGTCGGCGAGCAGGGCCGCGAAGTGCGGGGCGCGGGCGAGGCGCAGCGCCACCTCCGCCGCGAACGGAGCCCCGTCCTGTGCGAGGCGCAGCGCGGGCAGGTACGGGTCCTGGCCGTCCGTGTCGAGGAGGGCGACACTCAGGGCGGGGGCGGGCTGGTCGTCGTGGGTGGCCATGATGATCGCGCCGTACCGCTCGTATCCCGTGGCGATCTCCGTGGGTTGGCCGACCGCCTCCCGGAAGTCGGGCAGGTGGACGTACTGGACGAGGTCGAGCAGCAGCCCGGGGTGGGCCAGCCGGTCCCGTATCGCGGCGAGGGCGGCGGGCAGCGCGGCGCGGATCAGGTCGCCGGCGGGCAGCCGGTGCGCCAGCCAGGCGGCCAGGACGACCGAGTCGATCAGGGTGGCCGCGGTGAACCCGACGGCGTCCTCGTCGACCGGTCTGGCCCGGTCCCCGCTGACCGTCCACTGCAGGTCCCGGCTCAGGAGGGGCTCGGAGGCGGGGTCGAGCAGCGCGGCCAGCGTCGAATGCTCGGCCTTCAGCACGCGCTGCACCTCACCGAGCAGCGCCTCGGGCAGGATCCTGCGCTTGTCGACCTTGCTGTTCCAGACCTCCGCGGCGGCCGCGGTGTCGGGGCCGTCCGTCCACAGCCGGGCCGGGTCGCTGGGCAGCAGTGCGGCGACGACGCCCCTGAGGACCGAGGAGTCGATCTTGCGCAGTTCGTCCTTGGCCAGGGCGGCGTCCGTCACCTTCACGCGGAGCACGGCCCGTGCCTCGGGGGTGAGGAACGACCGGTCGTGGCTGTCCACCTGCGGCAGTCCGGCCACGATCAGCCGGGCCATGGTCGGGGTGACGCCGGTCAGCCGGGCGAACTCCTCGGCCGCCGCCGGGATCCACGGAGCCGGTCCGCGCTCGTCCAGCTCGGCTAGGAACGCCGTGAGCCAGCGGGCCTCGCGGTCCTCGCCGACCGGGGCGGAGGATTCGACCGTGTAGGGGTCGGGGGCCTCGAAGCGGCCGGACGGGTCGTGGAAGAGCGCCGTGAAATCGCAGCCGTGCCTCTCGTGGCGCGAGGTGCACCCGGTGACCACGAGCAAGGCACCGCCGTCCAGCGGCAGCACGCCCGTCCAGCTTCCCTCGTGCCACTCGCCGTCGGGGGTGCGCAGATGGCGCGCGTCGATGTGGAGGGAGACCCGGCGCCAGCGTGCGGGCCCGGCGGCCGAGCTCAGTCCGAGCTCGTCGAACTCGCGCAGCAGCGCCACCAGGGCCTGCCGGTGCTCCGGTGGGGTGGTGGGCGACGCGACCCGGAATGCCGCCGCCGTGAAGAGGTCGGGCAGGGGGGCCGCGTCCAGGTAGCCGCCGGGCAGTTCACGGCCGTCGATGTGCAGGCGTACGGCTGGGGCGGGTTCGTGGGCCGCGCGCGCGGGCGGTGCGGCGGGGGCACCGGCCGCCGACGCGCACGTAGCGGTGTCGCCGGCCGCGAGCACGGCCGGTGCGAGATCGTCGACAGCGTGTACGGACGCCACGGGCGCGTCGGCCGCGCGCAGCGCGCGGCGCAGGACCCGCAGTCGCCGGAAGACGCTGTCCCGGTCGGCCGTGTAGTGGTACCAGTGGCCGCGGGAGCCGTCGAGGCCACTGAGGGCGTCGCGCAGCAGCCGGTCGGACGGCCCGGCAGGGCCCTCGTCCTCGTGGGTGCCGGAAAGTTCCTCGGTCAGCCGGGTCGCCGCCGCGTCGAGGACCTTCTGCTGCTCGGCGGTGTACCGCAGCACACCGGTGATGCCCGCGCGGAGTGCCCTGTCGGTGACCTCGGGCAGCAACTCCCTTACGGCTGCCTTGGGTTCGGACGCCTGGAGCAGTGCCCGGGCCGTCTCGTCGGAGATCCGGCGCAGCACCTGCGAGCCCCGAGGGTCCCGGGGCCGCAGGCAGTGCCAGTACCGCAGCGGCGGAAGGATGGGGGTGCCCGCCGCGAAGTCGCCCGGAGCGCCGTCCACCCTCGCGGAGGCGTTCACGACTCCGTCCGGGTCGACGAGTTCGACGCGCCAGCCGTCCCGGACGACGGCCACGAGCCGGTCGGCGCCGGGGAACCGCACCGCGGCGTACGGCATCCCCCGCTCCTCCGACACGGTGACCCGGCGTCCGGCCAGGTCCTCGCCGCGCCAGGAGCGGTCGGGCTGGAACACCGCGCGCCAGCCGAGCAGCCCGTGCACCGGCACACCGGCGGGTGTGACCTCGTCGAAGGGGTAGGGCGCCAGCGAGCCCGGTGCCCAGGTGCGCTCCCCGTAGGCGTCGGCGAGGAAGGCGGGCGCGCTCGTGCGGCCGAGCCGCCCGGTAGCCGGGTCGTACTCCAACCAGCCGTCCCCGCCCCAGACCCAGTACGAGGTGCCGTCCCCGAGCAGACTCGCCTCGAGGGGCACGGTGGTGTCGCCGCGGTGCAGGACGCCGGCGCCGGTGATCCGTCCGCCGCCCGGCAGGGGCAGGGTCGGGACGCCGACGTCCTCCCGGTACCAGTTCATCTGGGTGCCCCGAAGGACGCGGGCGCCCTCCAGTGACAGGACCCGGTCGGGGTTGTGATGCCAGTACCCGCGCAGCCCGTGGTCGTGGGTGCGCCAGTGGACGAGGAGTTCACCGTCGACGAAGTGGAAACCGGGCGCGCCGAAGGTGCCCTGGTCCGGCAGCCGCAGATCATGGGTGAGCACGGTGCCCTCGGTGCCGATCACCCGGACCTGCGCGGCGCCGGCGGTGATGAGGTACGGCCAGGCGTCGGCCACATACAGGTCCTCGACGTTCTGCCCGCCTACGAGGTCGCGGGCCGCCTCCTCCCAGGCGGGCCAGCCGAGTTCGTCGAGGAGCCCGGCCCTGAGTGTGCGGGCGAGCAGCGGGGCGAGGTCGGTGGCGGCCACCTCCCGGATCTCGTCCTCGGCGAGCATGACGGCCTCGGCGGGCAGCCACCGCAGCCGCTTCAGCGCCTCGGGGAGACCGGGCAGCCCGGTGGCGACCGGGCGTCGCGCGACCTCGCGCACCCAGTCGGCCAGCATCAGCCGTCCGCCGGGCGACTGGGCGAGCACACGGATCGTGTCCAGGTCGTCCTCGCCGCCGCTGAAGATGTCGGCCCCCTGGTGGAAGGGGTCCCGGAACCGGGCGTCGGCGGCGAGGGCGAGCAGGTCGCGCCGGTCGTCGCCCTTCGCCCAGTGCGACAGGTCCATCCGGTCGCAGGGGGCGACGGGAATGTCCAGGGCGAGCAGCAGGTCCAGCAGGTTTAGATCGTGTCCGGCCCGCAACTGCCATCCCAGTTCGGCGAGTTCGGCGCGCAGCTGGTCGGCGGCGCGTTCCACGACCCGGTACAGGGCGGGCAGCTGCGAGGGCTCGTGGCAGCTCTGCGCCCGCACCTGGAACTCCAGGAAACGGGCGAACCAGCCCGCGGTGCCGTCCTGGGGCCGCTCCTGGCCGGGCAGCGTGTCGTCCCACAGCCCCGCGAGGGCCCCGGACTCCTCCAGGATGTCCAACCACAGCAGCAGGACGGCGTGGTCGTTCGAGTCGGGCATGACGTTCAGCAAGGCTCCGCGCACCGCGGGCTCGCGCCGGGCCAGCGCGACCAGGGCCGTGCGGTGGCTCTTCCACCAGCCGGGCGCCGCCTTCGCCGTGGCGGGCAGCGCGAGCAGGTCGGCCAGGTAGGCCTGCTCGACCTCGCCGCCGCCCAGGCCCGCGGCGCGAGCCAGCCTGCGCACGTCGGTCGCCAGCTGGGCGGACGGCACGAGTCCGCCCGCGGTGCGCCGTACGCACAGCCGGGTGAACCGCTCCAGGGCCTCGGCCGCGGGCACCCGGGCGGCCAGTTCCTTCGCGTAACCCGACAGCGCGGTCGCCGTCAGCGCCCCGGCCAGGGCGAACTCAAGGAAGACGGCGTCCAGACGCTCCTCGTCCACCATGAGCCCGTGCTCGGCCTCGGCCTCGCGGGCCCGGCCGAACATCTGCGCCGCGTAGGTGGGGTTCTCCACCGACAGGAAGACACGTCCGGCCTGTTCGTAGAACGTGGGCAGGAAGTGCGGTACCGCGGCGGCCAGTTGGCGGGCTGTCTCCCGGTAGGCGTCCAGAGCGGCCTTCGGCCTGGTCTTCGCCTGGCGCGCGATCCGCTCCAACTCGGGCACGACGCCCAGCGCGTGCTGCCCGACCTCAGGGTGGCGCACCAATACCCATTCCGGGAAGCCGAGCGCCTGGCGCGCCGCCAGCCCGACCTCGACGGGTTCCGTGTCCGGTGCGAGGCCGAGGTAGCCGGCGGCCAGGTCCTCCGCCGCGCCCAGTTCTCCCGCGACCAGCCGCACGACGACGCGGTCGTCCAGCCCCGGGTGCGTGTACGACCGTGCCGTCAGCGGCACGGCCCGCTCGCCGGCGCCTTCCGTGCCGAGCGGCAGCACAGCTCCGGCCGCCAGCAGTTCCTCGTACGACACCTGCGCTCCCCCGCTCACGCGCCCGTCTCCTCTTCGATCAGGCGCCCGGCATGGAGCGCCGCCGCCATCCGCATCCCCTCCGACCAGGCCACCGGGCCGATGTCCACCGGTCGCAGCCTGCGGCCCTCCGGGTCGAGCCAGGACAGCCCGCCGGTCCGTACCTCGTAGTCCCACGGCTCCCCGATCCACACGGCCGCCTCGACGGTGCGCTCCCCGTCCCGCACCCGGCAGATGGCCCGTGAGCCGGAGACCCGGTAGCCGAGGGACGTGGCACGCGCGGCCAGCGCGGAGCGCCAGAACCTGCCCCCGGCGAACTCCGAGACCTCCGTCGCCCGGGCATCCGGATCGGCCGGCCTGCGCCAGGTCGCCCGATGGAGCTGCTCGACACGCTGCACGATCCCCAGCTCCGCCGCGAACTCCCGCAGGTCGTCCAGGTCCGGCAGCAGTACCGGGTGCGGCAGCGTCACAGTCGGCGGGGACAGCCGTACGGTCTCGCCGTCGAGGTCGACCACCCGCAGCTCGCCCACCTCGGTGACACCCCGCAGAAAGCCCACCTCGTCCGGGACGCCACCGACCACCACCAGATCACGCAACGCCGACTGCCAGGCCTCGTCCCGCCACACACGGGCGACCAGTTCCGTGGGCACCGGCAGCGACGACACCATCCAGGTGTCCACCTGCGCCACGCACGCAGCCTCGTGCCGGTCCAGCCACTCGGCGAACCGGCGCAGCCCCTCCACCTCCGGATGATCCTTGAGCCCTTTCGGCAGCGACTTCAACTGCCGCCCCGCCGCCCGGCCGGACGTGGCCCTGGCCGCCACCCGGCCCTCCACCAGGGCGACTTCGTACGCGTCGCCCGCCGCAAGCCAGCCCACCGGCCCCCGCCTTCCGCACCGAGAGAACTCAAGATCGACACAGCACGTCCGGTGATCCGGCACTCAGCGTGACGATGAGCGGAACGTTACGAGCAGCCACTGACAATCGTCCGGGCGAATCTCTCCGGCGTACGCCGAGTCAAGCCCTGTGACCTGGGGCGACGCATCCGGGGAAGCACGTAATCGCAGTACGTACTACCGGCCGGTCACCAGCATCGGCAGGTCCCATCCGGCGCTGCAGGTCCACCGCCTGCCGGTAGAGATGGCGCGCCCCCGAGTCCTCCGCGAGCGCCTTCGCGCGATTGACGTGCTCCAGCGCCTGCTCCAGCACCTGCACCTGGGGCTGCGGCCGGTCACGCGGACCGCGTGACGTGACATCAAGTCATGTAGCCGGACATGCGTTCGGTATGTTGATCAGAGAGGCTGATGACAGGGGGTAACGAGGATGCAGCCGGAGGTATCCGAGGTGTATCAGCGGGCCGCCAGCCGCTTGGCCGGACCGGACATCGGTGTACATCGCACTGCGTTGCGGGACTTGGAGGCACTGGCCCAGGCGCATCCCGCGCAGCGGCGACCCGTGGCCGACGCCGTCTGCCGCTACCTGCGTGGCCCGGTCGTGCAAGCTGTTGACAGTTCCGTCGACCTGCGGGCGGCGGCAGCCGCGATACTCGCCGCCCTGGCGCGCCGGCATCCGGCCACAGACCAGGTCTCGGCCGGTGCAGCGGCCGATGCCGGGTGCGGTGCCGACTGCGAGGACTGCCTCGACATCGACCTGGCCGGCGCCGTACTGCCGGATGTCGACTTCAACGGCTGTCGTTTCGGCCAGGCCCGCTTCGCGGACGCCCACTTCCGCGGCGCGTGCGTGTTCGACGGCGCCCGTTTCACCAGGGAGGCGCTGTTCCAGAGGGCGGTCTTCGAGAGCGACGCGCGTTTCGCGGGCGCCCGGTTCGGCGACACGACCGTGTTCGGGTGTACCAGGTTCCGGGCAGGCGCCGACTTCTCGGGCGCCCGATTCCAGGGGATCGCCTGGTTCGGCCGGGGCGAGGACGAACTCCCGGAGGACGAGCAGGCATGGGAGCAGGCCGAGGCATGGCGTCCTGTCGCCTGGGACGAACTCAACGAGGACGACCCGATCTGGCCCTTGGCCGTACTGGAGGGCGACTACCAGGACTGGGAGGAAGGCGGTGACGGGGCACGCTTCAACGGCCGGGTGTCGTTCGCTCACGCCCGGTTCGAGAGTGCCGCCTGGTTCTGGAAGGCGCGCTTCGGCAGCGAGGCGCTGTTCCACCAGGCCGTCTTCGGTGGACGGGTCCACCTCGTGCAGCCTGCAGCCGACCTCACCGGCGCCAGGCTCTCCGACACCGCCGATGCCGAAGAACAGGACTGGCCCCTCGGCTGGACCGCGGCCACGCCGGGAAGCGAAGACGGAAGCTACGCGCGACTGATCCCCGACGAGTCCGTCGCGCCGTACCACGGTCAGCTCGCCGATCCCGACCCCGAGGTCCGCCTCACCGGCCTGCGCATCCTCGGTGAACTCGGGGACGCGGAGCCCGAGCTCAGGCAGCGTGTCGTGGACACCGTCTGCGCGTATCTGCGGATGCCGCTGGCTTTCGACGTCACTGCCGACGTCTTCGCACTCACCCCCTCCCAGTTCAGCGAAGTACGAACGCGGCGGAGCGCTCAGCGGCTGCTCGCCGACCGCACACGCCCCTCCGTCAACCGGCCGATCTGGGAGGACATAAACCTACGACTCTCCGGAGCCACTCTGATCGACTTCGATGCGAGCGGATGCCGACTGGCTCACGGAGACTTCACCGGTACGCAGTTCCACGGGAACACGACGTTCGCGGGCGCATCATTCGGCGATGTGTCGTTCAGCCTGTCATACGCGCGTGACGGACGCGCCTCCTTCCACGGCCCCGCCGATTTCTCCGGCGTCCGACTTTCCCACGGGTCGCTGCGTCACTGCCTCTTCCACACAGACGACTCCGTACGCGCGACCGGAACCACTCAGGACCTGGTCCGGATGCTGTTGGGAGCCAGGGGCACCTCGGCCTCCGCTGACATCACCATCAGGTTCCGCGAGGCGCTGCTGACAGCCGGCTCGGAAACCCCCGACAATCTCGCCTGCGTCCAGCACCTGGAGTACGGCAAAGTGCCAGGACCCTCGTATGCCCCTGAGCGGGAGAGGTCCGGGCTGAAGATCACCGGCACCGACATCCTCGTCTCCGACCTGGCGTGGCGTGTCGAGGACACCCCCGTCCCGGCCTCCGTCGCCGACGACTATCCCGAACTCACCACCGAGCAATGGTCCGCCGCCACCCGCGTCATCACCCTCCTCCTGGGCGCACTTGAAGCGGACTGACCCACGGACGGCGCGCCGCCACCCTTCCCGCGCAGCGACCGGCCGGCGCCCCCGACGGAGCAGCTCCGGACCACGGCCGCACCCAGAGGCCACCTCACCACCGAATCACCGGACGCCGAGCCAACATGGCCGATTCCGGCCCTCTGACGACCCCCACGCGGAGTCGTTCCCGCCGGAAGAGGGCGTCGATCAGGGTGGGTTTCTGACGTGCTTCCGCCAGCACAGGGGGTGCGCTCTTCGCCGGGGTCGACCCCGCAAAACCGAAGTCGATCACCGTGTTTTGCTTCTGTATGGTTGCTGTGACAGTGCCCTGTGCGAGGGAGAACGGCACCCATGACCGCAGTGCCCATACCGGCTGCCGGTGAGCGCCCCGTCGGACGGGAAGCCGAACTCTCCTTGCTCGCGCGAACCGTGGCGGCGCTGGTGGACGGCCGGGGCTCGGTCGTGGAGGTCACCGGAGAGCCGGGCATCGGCAAGTCCCGCCTGGCCGCGGCACTCGCCGACCTGGCCGCACGCCGGGGAGTCCCGGTCGTCCGCGCCCACGCCGTACGCGGAAACACCACGTCGTTCCAGGTGTTGCGGGACGCCTGGGAGGCACGGCGGGCGCACCCGCGGGCCGGCGGTGACAGGGGGAAGCCGTTCGACGAGGTCCGTGACCGGCCCGCCGAGTGGGCGGCGGGCTGCGTCCTGGTGCTGGACGACATCCACTGGTGCGATCCGGACTCGGCGGCGGTGCTCGTGCGGCTGGTCCGTTCCGTGGTGCCCGGTCCGTTCCTGCTCGCCCTGGCCCACCGCCCCGGGCAGACGGCTCCCGAGGTGCTGGAGGCGCTGGAGGACGGCGTACGGGCCGGCACGGTGACGCGCATCGAACCGGGCCCGCTCGACCCGGAGGCCGTGGCCGCGCTGCTCGCCCGCTGGGGCACGCCCGTAAGTCGCGATTCGTGCACCCCGGCCGAACTACAGGAGTTCGCGGGCCGGTTGTGCGTCGCGGCCGAAGGTAATCCGCGCTACGTGCGTCTGCTCGCCGCGGCGGACTGGCGCTCCGAGCACTGGCCCGACCGCCCCGGTGCCGACACCGCCGGACTGCTCCGCGAGGCGAAGCCGCTGATCGCCGAACTCGATGCGCTGACGCCGCAGGCGGCCGTCACGGCTTCCGCGGCGGCCGTGCTCGGCAGCCCGTTCCGGCCGCAGGACGTCGCTCAGGTCTCCGGGCTGGGGCTGGACGGCACCCTCGACGCACTCGCCGACCTGGAGCGGGCGGAGCTGGTGCGCTCAGCCGACTGGAAGGGCGGTCTGGCCTTCCGTCATCCCGTCATCGGCCATGTCGCGCACGAGAGGGCCGGGGTCTCCTTCCGGCTGCGCGCCCACCGCCGCGCCCTGGAGCTGATCACCGGCCGCGGCGGCCGGGCCCGCGAACGGGCCCGCCACGCCGAGCACCTGCTGGGCGCGGACGCCGCTCTCGCCGCACGGGTCCTGGCCGAGGGCGCCGCGGAGATCGCCGCACGAGAGCCGGAGACCGCGGCGCACTGGCTCCGGTCGGCCCTGGAATCCCTGCCCGACGGGGAAGGGGACTCCCTCGTCCGGACCGAGATGGAACTCGCCTGCTGCCGTGCGCTGATCGCCTCGGGCCAGCTGCACGAGGCTCGCACGCGCGCGCACGAACTGCTGGCACACCGGCACGCGGCTCTCGGCGAGCGGCAGTCGCTCCAGGCCCACGCTGTCTGCGCGAACGCCGAACGGCAGCTCGGCCGGTACGCGGAAGCGGCGGCCATCGCCGGAGCCGCCCTCGGCCCGCTGCCCAGGCCGCTGCCCGATCCGATGCCGGCCGAGGCCGTGGAACTGATCATCGAGTACGGGCTGGTCCACGTCCTCAGCGGTGCGCACGACCAGGCACGCGCCCTGCTCCGGGAAGCCGCGCGGACGCCGAGTGCAGCAAACGCAGCGGATCACACCGTGCTACGAGTCCTCAACGCTCTCTGCGCCACCCACGCGGGAGACCTGGACGAGGCCGCCGACGAGGTCACCCGCTGCGCCCGGCTCGTGGACGCCCTTCCGGACCCGCTCGCGGGCCGCACGCCGGAGACCCTCGCCCTGCTGGGCAGCGCCGAGCTGTACCTGGAGCGGTTCACGGACGCGGCCCGACATCTCAGCCGCGGCCTGGCGCCCGCCGACTCGGGCCCCCAGCAGCCCATCCGGCTGCATCGGCTCCTGGGGCTCGCCACGGCCGAGCTGTGGACCGGCCGCCTGGACGCCTCGCAGCGGCATGCCCGGGAGGCGGAGAACCTGGCCCGCGCCCTCGGCGTCCAGCCCGCGGTCACCCTGGCGCAGGCGATCCGCGCGACGGCACTCGTCTGGGCCCGTGGCCGGCAGTATGCCGACGAGGCCGTCGCACTCGTCGAGGAGGCCACGAGCGCGGCCCCGGCCGGCCACGGCTGGTGGACTGCCTCGGCGACGGGCCTGCTGGCGCAGGCACGGCTGCTCGCCGGTGACGCCGCCGGGTGCCGGCGGGCCCTGTTGGAGGGCGGGGGCGGCAGGCGACTGCCCCGGGTCCGGCCGTTCTCCCGGCCCCTCCTGCTCACCCTGCTGGCCACGGCCACGCTGGACTGCGGGAACCGCGAGGAGGCCCACCGACTCGTCCGCACCGCCGAGGCAGAAGCCGACCGACTCGGCCTGCCCGTCCAGGAGGCCTACGTCCGCTGCGCCCGCGCCCGACTCCACATGACCGACGGGGAACACGACGCCGCCGCCAAACTCTTCGAGCTCGCCGCGGAGACCTTCCGAACCGCCGACATGCCCGTGCAGTACGCCTGGACCTTGGCGATCGGTGCCCGCTCCTTCCACGAAGCCCAGGGCCGGGCCACCGCCCTCGGTCACCTCGACGCGGCCGAGGCGGTCGCCCGCGCCCACGGAGCACTGCTCGTCCAGGAGCGGGTGACCGACACGCGTGCCGAGCTGTCGGAGGACGACCGCGGCACACACCCCCTCGGTCTGCTCAGCGACCGCGAACGGGAGATCGCCGAACTCGCGGCGACGACTCTGCGCACCCGGGAGATCGCCGAGCGGCTCTTCCTGAGCCCACGCACCGTGGAGACACACCTGTCCCGCATCTACCGCAAACTCGGGGTCCCGTCCCGCCTCGCGCTCTCCGACCTCCTGCGGCGGAGCGGGGAGCACCGGTCCCGGACGAGAAGACAACCGATGTGACTACCGGCTCCGACACAAACGACAACAGGCATCTTCCTCTTCGGCGGCGTCACCACCCCACCAACCGTCCCGGCCTGCCTGGCGGCGCTGCGATCCCGGCTGCTGCTCGCAGCCGAGTGTGACGGGCCGGAGGGCTGGGCGCCTGTCAAGCGGGGTCGGAGGGCGACTGCCTGTCGCGGTAGGCGCGTGGGCCCGTTCCATAGTGGTTCTTGAACGCCCGGGTGAAGTGGGAAGCGTCTTTGAACCCGAGTCCGAAGGCAATGTCGGTGATCGTCCGCCTCGCATGGCGAGGGTCCGTGAGGAGCCGCGCGGCGCGTTCGAGCCGCTGCTCCTGGATCGACCGGGAAGGTGAGGTGCCCTCGGCACGGAAGAGCACCTGCAAGTACCGGACGGACACACCGAGGGCGTCGGCGACCATGGCGGGCGAGAGCTGTGGGTCCGCGAGGTGCTCCGCGATGTACTGACGGGCCCGCAGCCACTGTGCCGATCGAGGGAGCGCCGAGCCGTCACCTGAGGCGAGCCGCTTCGGCAGCGCGGCCCCCAGGAGCTCCAGAACATTGATGCCGACCTGCTGGACGACGTCGGGCGCCAGTTCGGCCGCGTGTCTGGTCAGCGAGCGGAGGTAGGGCGAGAACAGGGCGCCTACGCCGTGATCGCCTCGAACGACGGTCGCTGTCGCGTCCTGCGGCAGCCGGCAGTATGCGATGAACAGTGCCCGGGGGATCTTCAGCGACACCAGCCCGAACCGGTCGAGACCCGTGATCCGGCACGGACGGGCGCTGTCGTAGAGGGCGAACTCTCCAGGCCGCAGGACCGCGTCGCGCTCGTCCTGCGTCACGATGACCGAGCCCCGGACGGCCAGGTTGACGAGGAAGTCGTCCTGGGGTGACCGACGTATCAGTGATGGCGTCCTGAACACCGTGTGCGGATCGGCGTCGACGGTGGCCACCTGCATGCCGCCGATCGCTTGAGCGGTGACCGCGCCCCGGAAGCCCTCGGTGCGGCGCCGCGGTACGGCGACGTCGTAAGGGACGAACGCCTCGCTGACCACCTGGTGCCAGTACGACAGCTGTGAGGGGTCATCGACCGTCGCTGTGGAGAATTCCAGACTCATGCGGTCACCTCGCTGCCGACGCTGCACGGACCACGGACATCCGTGTGCGCGCAGAGTCAACAATCCCGTGCGGCGGGAGTCAAGACCTGGCCGGACGTCTCCCCCTACGTTCGGCGCGGGCCCTGAAAACGGCGCCCGACAGCGGCAGCCGCACCGGAATCGGTTGTTGCGAAATCCCCTCCTTCCCCGGCGGCAGAAAAGAGGAGAGATGACCACTTCCGACGAGATCATGAAGCAGCACGTCGCGACAGAGGCACGGGTGGACCTCATGCGGGACAAGTACGCCCTGGAAGAGGGCTATATCAGCGACGACAGCACTCCGTGGGTGCCGTTCGTGCCCAACGTCTTCATCAAGCACCTCACCTTCGACGTCCGGACCAGCAGCGCCGCGAACGTGCTGTGGGTGCAGGAGGGCGGTGTGCTCGGCCGCCACCGCCACCGCGGCCCGGTCTCCGGTTACGTGCTGGAAGGCAGCTGGCGCTACATGGAATACGACTGGGTCGCACGACCGGGCGACTTCGTCCGCGAGAGCCCGGGGCGGAGCCACACGCTCTACTCCGAACACGGTATGAAGACGATGTTCTGGCTCAACGGGCCGCTGGAATTCCTCGACGAAGAGGACCGTGTCCTCGAAACGGTCGATGTGTTCTGGTTCATCGATCATTACGAAAGCCACTGCAAGGCGAACGGAATAAAGATCAACGAAAGGCTTTATCTGTAACGCAGCCTTTCACCGTGAGCGACCCGCCCTCGCCGCTGAGAGCGAAGGCCATGTCGCGGAGCAGGGCGGCCCCGGGCTACGGAGCCATGACCACGCGGTCAGACCGCGTGGCCATACACTGACCTCGTTCGATGCAGACCTACGGCCGTCGGGAGACCCTTATGGCACCAGTGGTGGGGCGAAGCGAGGGCTCCTCTGTGCCGCGCAGCGCGGACGTGGCCCGGGTTGCCGGGGTCTCACGCAAGACGGTCTCCCGGGTCTTCAACAACGAGCCGTACGTCTCCCAGGAGGCCCGCCAGAAGGTTCTCGCGGCCGCTGAGCAACTCGGCTACCGACTGAACCAGGCGGCCAGGACACTGGCGTCCGGGCGCACCGGCTGCATCGGTGTGGTCGCCCTGGGCACCGCCGGATACGGCACCGCTTCCCTCCTCGTGCACATCGAGCGTGCTGTGCGCGACGCGGGTTACGCGCTGCGCGTGGTCAACACGCCGGACGGGGACCCCGCGCGTATCGCCGGCGCCGTGGAGTCCCTGCTCGAGCAGGGCGTGGACGGCGTCGTCGTCTCCGAACCCATCGTGGAGGGAGAGGTCGGCGTCCGCGTCGACGTGCCGGTCCTCTTCCTGGGAGCACCGCCGGCGTTCTCTGCCGCTCGGACGGTGACGATGGGGGTGGGCGCCCACGAGCTGGCGCGGGCTGCCACCGACCATCTGCTGGACCTGGGGCACGCTACCGTTCATCACCTCGCCGGCCCGCGCCGGTGGTACGCCACCAAGGACCGCATCGAGGGATGGCGGGCGGCGCTCGCGGCGCGGGGCGCGCACGAGCCGCCGCTGCTCAACGGTGACTGGTCGGCCGCCTCCGGCCATGCCGTGGGCCGGGCGCTGGCCTCGGACAGGTCCGTGACCGCTGTCTTCGCGGCGGGCGACGAGATGGCCATCGGGCTCATCCACGCCCTGCGGGAAGCCGGGCGTCGCGTGCCGGAGGACATCAGTGTCGTCGGCTTCGACGGCAACCCGGTGTTCGCCTACGTCTCTCCTCCCCTGACCACCGTGCGCCAGCCTTTCGAGGCCGCGGCCGGGGAAGGCATCCGCCTTCTCGTGCACGCGATCGAGAAGCCCGACACCGACCTGCCGCAGGCGAGCGACCCACCGGTCGAACTCGTCCTCCGCGGTTCGACCGCGCCTCCGCCGTCCCACTCCGACACACCGGACCAGCGCACCATCTGAGAGCACCCCGGCAGCAGCAGGGAGCACACCCCAACGCCCGGGCATCGCTTTGCCGTTCGCCGGTTGTCCCACCGAGGCCCGCGGGCAGCGGCGCCTGGACCATCAAGAACGTCAACAGCGACCTCAACCTGGACATCCGCGACTCCTCCAGCGCCGCGGGCGCCGCCCTCGTCCAGAACACCGCCTCCAGCGCCGACTCCCAAAAGTGGAGCCTCGTCGACGCGGGTGGCGGCTACTACAAACTCCGCAACGTCAACAGCGCCCTCGTCGCCGGCGTCGCCCAGTCCTCCACCGCCAACGGGGCAGCCGTCGTCCAGTGGAGCAGCGTCGGCATCGACGACCAGCTCTGGAAGATCGTCCGGATCAACTGACGGCTCCGGCCGTGCCATGACCAGGCGCAGGAACCGCCGGCGAAGCGGTTCCTGCGCCTGGCGTCCGCCTCGGCCAACCGGCCGAGGCGCAACAGACCCGTCCTCCCCCCACAGACCGAGGTG
>NZ_JBNCAQ010000067.1:0-16830 GCF_049808595.1 Streptomyces aurantiaciflavus
GGAATTCTGTTCAGATAACTGGCGAGGCGTTCGAGGATTTCGTCCGCGGTCTTCGTCCAGACGTAGGGCTTGGGATCGGTGTTCCACATGGCGATCCAGCTGCGGATGTCCTTCTCCAGCGCGTGGACGGTCTTGTGGACGCCTCGTCGTATCTGCTTGTTGGTCAGCTCCGCGAACCACCGCTCGACCAGGTTCAGCCATGACGAGCCGGTGGGTGTGAAGTGCAGGTGGAAGCGGGGGTGGGCCAGGAGCCAGGTCTTGATGGCCGGGGTCTTGTGGGTGGCGTAGTTGTCCAGCACGAGGTGCACGTCCAGGCCCTGCGGTATCTCTCGGTCCAGCTTGATGAGGAACTTCTTGAACTCCTCGGCCCGGTGCCGGCGGTGGAGGGAGCCGATGACTTTCCCCGTGGCCACCTCCAGGGCCGCGAACAGCGTCGTGGTTCCCGCCCGCACGTAGTCGTGAGTGACCCGTTGGGGAACACCCGGCATCATCGGCAGCACCGGCTGGGAGCGGTCCAGTGCCTGGATCTGCGACTTCTCGTCCACGCAGAACACCAGGGCCCGCTCGGGCGGGTCCAGATACAGGCCGACGACGTCGTGGACCTTGTCGACGAAGTACGGGTCGGTCGACAGCTTGAACGTCTCCGAGCGGTGTGGCTGCAGGCCGAAGGCTCGCCAGATCCGCGAGACGGTCGACTGCGACATGCCCAACTCCTTGGCCATCGCCCTCGTCGACCAGTGCGTGGCGTTCTTCGGCGTGCTCTCCAGCGTTTTGGTGACCACCGCGGCGACCTGTTCGTCGGTCACCGTCCTGGGCCCGCCCGAGCGCGGCATGTCGCCCAGGCCCGCGATCCGGTGCTCGACGAACCGCGCCCGCCACCTGCCCACCGCATGCGGTGTCGAGCCGAGTTGCGCTGCCACGTCCTTGTTGGACGCGCCGGTAGAGCAGGCCAGGATGATCCGGCAGCGCAGAGCCCACGCCTGCGGCGTGGAACGGCGCCGCACCCATCCCTCCAGCGCAGCCCGTTCCTCATCCGACAGGATCAACTCGGCCTTCGGCCGCCCAGTACGCGCCACCCCACAACCCTACACATCTGAACAGAATTCCTGACTCAGGAGACTAGTGCGGGTGCAAGAAAACGACGGAGCTCAGGAAGCCGCCGGGTTCTGGAGCAGCCCCACCAGGTTGCCGTCCGCGTCCTTCACATAGGCGATCAGCCTGCCGCCGCCGACGTCCTGCACGTCCTGCAGCACCTCCGCCCCGGCTTCCAGCAGGGCCGCCAGCCGCGCCCGGATGTCGTCGACGTGCCAGTACGGCACCGGCCCGGTCATGCCCTTGGCGTGCCCGTTCGGGTCGAGCCCCACGTCCTGACCGGCGGCCTTGAAGCCGACGTAGTAGGGCTCGTCCGCGTACGGCTCGACCCCCAGCAACGCGCTGAACAGGGCCTTCGCCCGGTCGATGTCCTTGACGGGGTAGATGATCGTCTGCAGTCCGGTGGTCATGGCGTCCTCCTCGGTGAGATGTCGCTCGGTGGTTCTCACGCTAGGCCGGGGGAGACGCGGACCGCTTCTTCGATCCTGACCGGTTGCCGATCGCACGCCGGCAGTGCGGGCACGCGGCCAGGTCCTGCGCGCATGCCGACCGGTCTCGCCGAGGCCGGGTGCGCCGCGGGCGCGGTGACGCGCGAGCGCGCCGCCGGCTGGATCGCCGGTCAGCGCGCTCGCGTGTCGAAGGACAGGTTGTGCATGGCCGTACCGATGTTCGTGGCGTCCGCCACGAGCCGGTGCTGAGCCGTCGGCTCGTCTCGCACCGCTCCTGAACCGTCAGGTCGACTCGCGCCGCACCAGCTCCGTGGGCAGGATCACCGCCGCCGGGTCCTCGCCGCCGATCTGGGCCAGCAGCACCCGGACCATCTCGTTGCTGATGCGGTCGTAGGGCTGGCGGATGGTGGTGAGGGCGGGGGTGGACTCCGTCGCCGCGCTGGAGTCGTCGAAGCCGCCCACGGACACGTCCTCGGGGACCCGGCGGCCCGCCCGGCGCAGCGCCGTCAGGGCGCCCTGTGCCATCAGGTCGGAGGCGACGAACACGGCGTCCATGTCCGGGGCCAGGGCCAGCAGCCGCTCGGCGCCCGCCTCGCCGCTGGCCCGGCTGTAGTCGCCGGAGACGATGAGCCGCTCGTCGATCTCGACGCCCGCCTCGGTGAGGACCTCCTTGTAACCGGCGAGGCGGTCGACACCGCCCGGGGAGTCCAGCGGACCGGTCACGACACCGATGCGGCGGCGGCCCAGCGACAGCAGGTGACGCACCATGTCACGGGCTCCGTCCCGGTCGTCCGCGGCCACATAGCTCACCTTGGAGCCGAGTCCCATGGGCTTGCCGCACTGGACCAGGGGCACCCCGGCCTTGCGCAGTTCCTCGGCGACCGGGTCGGCGGAGTGGCTGGACACCAGGAGCACACCGTCGACGTGGCCCGCCGTGATGTACCGCGTTATCCGGCGCCGCTCGTCCTCGGTGCCGGCCAGCATCAGCAGCAGCGGGATGTCGTGCGCGGCCAGGGCCTGGGTGCAGCACCGCAACAGGACGTTGAAGTTGGGGTCCTCGAAGAGCTTCTCCTGCGGTTCGGTCAACAGAAAGCCGATCGAGTCCGAACGTCCGGTGATCAGCGAGCGGGCGTGCCGGTTCACGACGTAACCCGTCTTGCGGATCGCCGCGTTGACCGCCTCCTGGGCGGAGGGGCTGACGTAGTGGCCACCGTTGAGCACACGCGAGACGGTGCCGCGGGAGACCCCCGCCTCGCGCGCGACGTCGTGGATCGTCGGCGGTCTCCGCCTGCTCCCCGCACCATTGCTCATGGTCATGACTTTACGGCTCCGGACAGCAGATCCAGGCTCCAGAACCGCTGAACGACCAGGAACAGCGCCACCAGCGGGATCACCGCGAGGAACGCGCCGGTGATCACCAGCGTGTACAGCGCCGGGGTGTTGGCGCCCTGCTCCAGCAGTGTGTAGAGACCGAGCGTGATCGGGAACTTCTCGTCGTCGCTGAGCATGATGTACGGCAGCAGGAAGTTGTTCCACACGGCCACGAACTGGAACAGGAACACGGTCACCAGTCCGGGGATCATCATCGGCAGCGCGATCCGGGTGAAGATCCGCCACTCGCTCGCCCCGTCCATCCGGCCCGCCTCCACCACGTCACCGGGGACGGCCGCGGCCGCGTAGATGCGCGCGAGGTAGACGCCGTACGGGGAGAGGATCTGCGGCAGCAGCACCGACCAGTAGGTGTCCGTGAGGTCCGCCTGCGCCAGCAGCAGGTACTGCGGTACGGCGAGGATGATCGGCGGCATCAGCACGCCCGCGAGCAGGACGTTGAAGATCGTCTCGCGGCCGCGGAAGCGGTACGTCGCCAGCGCGTAACCGCTGAGCGCGGACACGCACGTCGACAGCAGGGCGCCGAGACCGGCGTACAGCGCGGAGTTGCCCATCCACTTCCAGTAGACGCCGTCGCGGTAGGCGTTGAGGTCGCCGATGTTGTCGGCGAAGCCGGTGCCCGGAAGGAAGGTGAACGTGGAGAACAGCTCGCGGCCGGACTTGGTGGACGCGATCACCACCCACGCCACCGGCAGCAGGCAGTAGAGCGCGCCCAGCAGCAGGGTGATCGTCGGGACGAGGGCGATCCGGCCGCGCAGCGGCGGTCGGTTCCGGGCGGTACCGGTGGCGCCGGCCGCCGCGGGGACCTTCTGAACGGCAAGAGAACTCATCCGGCTGCCTCCTGCTTGTTGCGACGGTTCGCGGCCCGCAGGAACCCGAAGGACAGCAGCAGCGTGGCGAGCGCGATGATCACGGCCTGGGCGGCCGCCGCGTAGACGTCACCCGTGCCGAACGCGTCCCGGTACACCTTCATCAGCGGACTCCAGGTCGTGGACACGGAGTTGGTGAGCGGCTTCAGGGTGGTCGGCTCGTTGAACACCTGGAGCGTGGCGATGATCGAGAAGAAGAAGGTCAGCACCAGCGAGGGCGCCACCATCGGGATCTTGATCCTCAGGGCGATCTGCAGCGGAGTGGCCCCGTCCAGCTTGGCCGCCTCGTACACCTCGGCCGGGATGGCCTGCAGCGAGGTGTAGATGACGATCATGTTGAAGCCGGTGCCGCCCCAGATCGCGATGTTCGACAGGGCGAGGTAGAGCGGACCGCCGTCCAGCAGGTCCGGCTGCGGCAGTCCCAGCTTCTCGAGCACGAAGTAGAAGGGGCTGACGTCGGGCAGGTACAGGAAGCCCCACAGCAGCGCCGCCACGACACCCGGGATGGCGTACGGCAGGAAGATCGCGAGCCGGGTGAACGGGGCGAGCCGTACCTTCTCGGAGTCGAGCATCAGCGCGAACAGCAGCGCGAGGCCCAGCATCACCGGGACGACGATGCAGCCGTAGCCCAGCACGCGCAGCGCGCCGTTCAGCAGCTCGCTGTCGGTGAAGGCGGCGGTGTAGTTCTCCAGGCCGGCCCAGACCTCCTTACGGGCGCCGGCGCCCAGGCCGAGCCCGGAGACCTTCACCTTGTGGAAGCTGAGCCAGACCGCGTAGCCGATGGGCAGCGCGAAGAACAGGGCGAAGAGGATCGTGGCGGGGAGGAGGAAGCCGTACGGGGCCCCCTTGACCCCGTACGACGTCCGGCGTGCGGCGGTTTTCACTCGGAGACCTCGAAGCCCTGCTTCTTCATGTCGGCGACCGTGTCCGCCTGCATCTTGTCGAGGGCGGCGGTGAAGTCCGACTTGTTCTTCGCGGCGGCGCCGAAGGCGTCCTTGAAGGTCGTGTAGGCGACGTTCACGTTCGGGCCCCAGGCCGAGGGGGCCGTGGTCTTCGCGATGGCGGCGGCCTTGGTGTAGAAGTCCGGCTGGTTCGAGAAGTAGGCCGGCGGCGAGGTGAAGGCGCCGCTGAGCTGGGCGGAGGAGGAGGCCGGGTAGATGCCGCCCTCCTTGGCCAGCGCGTTGAGGGCGTCGCCGTCGGTGTTCAGCCAGGCGGCGAACTTGGCGGCGGCCTCCTTGTGCTTGGAGTCCGTGGTGACGGCGGTGGAGGAGCCGCCCCAGCTGCCGGTGACGTTGTCGCTCTGCGACCACTGGGGGAGCGGGGCCATGGCCCACTTGCCCGTGGTGTCCGGTGCGGCGGTGTTGAGGGTGCCCGGGGCCCACACGGCGGAGACCCAGGCGATCTGCTTGCCGGTGTTGAGCGCCTTGTTCCAGGAGGGCGTGTACATCGGCTGGTTGTCGATGGCGCCCTCCTTGACGAGGCCGCCCCAGAACTCGGCGACCTTCTTGGTGGCCGCGTCGTTGATGCCGACCTGCCACTTGTCGCCGGAGGTCGTCCACCACTTGGCGCCGGCCTGCTGGGCGAGGCCCGCGAAGAGACCGGAGTCGTTGGCGGAGAAGGTGGTCAGGTCCAGGTCGGGGGCCTTCTTCTTCAGCGCGCGGGCGGTCTCGGCGAACTGCTCCCAGGTCGTCGGCACCGTCAGGCCGTACTTCTTGAAGAGGTCCTCGCGGTAGTAGAACATCATCGGGCCGATGTCCTGCGGCACCGCGTAGACCGCGTCCGTGCCCAGCGTGGTCTGCTGCCAGACACCGTCGGCGAACTTGCTCTTCGCGTCGCCGACGTCCTTCGCTATGTCCGCCAGCGCGTCGTTGCTGACCAGCGTCGGCAGTGCCTGGTACTCGGCCTGCACCAGGTCCGGGGCCTTGCCCGCCTTGTGCGCGGTGAGGATCTTGGTGACCAGCGTGTCGCCGGACGCCTGCTTCTTCGCGGTGACCGTGATCTGGTCCTTCTTCCCCGGCCCCTTGTTCCACAGGTCCACGACCTTGTCCATGCCGGGCGTCCAGGTCCAGTACGTGAGCGAGACCGGCCCCGACTGGGCCTCGCTGTCCCCGTCGGACGAGCCGCAAGCGGCGAGGGCGGTGCTGCCGAGCGTGACGGCGACGGCGGTAGCGGTGACCTTGGAGAGCCGACGGCGCTTCGCGTTGGGCATGGATTTCTCCCCTGACCTGGGTTCTCGCCTGCTGCGAGAACCTGCCATGCTTCTGTGAGCGTTCACAGTAGAGAAACATCCCGGACACTTGTCAATGGTTGTTGCTGTGCGGTTATGTTGGGCTCGCACCGCCGATCGCGTGTGTGCACGTTCCCATAGATCGACCCAACGGGAGACATCACATGCCGGAGACCACCCCCAGGGGCCTCACCAGGCTCGCCTTCGGTGGGGACTACAACCCCGAGCAGTGGCCGGAAAGCGTCTGGCACGAGGACGTCCGGCTGATGCGGGAGGCCGGCGTCACCATGGTGAGTGTCGGGATCTTCTCCTGGGCCCTCCTGGAGCCCGCGCCGGGGGTGTACGACTTCGGCTGGCTCGACCGGATCATCGACCTGCTGCACGAGAACGGCATCCGCGTCGACCTCGGCACCCCCACCGTGTGCCCGCCCGTCTGGTTCTACCGCGAGCACCCCGAGGCGCTGCCCGTCACCCCCGACGGCGTGCGCTACGAGTTCGGCTCCCGCGCCGCGATCTGCCACAGCAACGCCGACTACCGCGCGGCGGCGGCGCACATCACCACCAGGCTCGCCGAGCGCTACGGCGACCACCCCGCCCTCGCGATGTGGCATGTGCACAACGAGTACGGCGTCCCCGTCTCCGCCTGCTACTGCGACTCCTGCGCCGCCCACTTCCGCCGCTGGCTGGAGACGACGTACGGCACCGTCGACGCCGTCAACGAGGCCTGGGGCACCGCCTTCTGGGGCCAGCGCTACGCGAGCTTCGAGGACATCAACCCGCCGCGCACCTCCCCGACCGTCGGCAACCCCGGCCAGGCGCTGGACTACAAGCGGTTCGCCGACGCCACCATGCGCGAGAACTTCGTGACGGAACGGGACATCCTGCACCGCCTCTCGCCCGGCGTCCCGGTGACCACCAACTTCATGACGGCCCTCAGTCAGTGCGACTCCGTCGACTACTGGGCCTGGGGCCGCGAGGTCGACCTCGTCACCAACGACCACTACCTGATCACCGACGGCCGCCGCACCCACGTCAACCTCGCGATGGCCGCCGACCTCACCCGCTCTGTCGCGGGCGGCGCCCCCTGGGTCCTCCTGGAGCACTCGACCTCGGGCATCAACTGGCAGCCCCGCAACCCGGCCAAGGCCCCCGGCCAGATGGCCCGCAACTCCCTCGGGCACGTGGCGCGCGGCTCCGAGGGCGCCATGTTCTTCCAGTGGCGGCAGTCGAGGCGCGGCGCCGAGAAGTTCCACTCGGCGATGGTTCCGCACGGCGGCACCGACACGCGCGTGTGGCGCGAGGTCGTCGAACTCGGCGCCGCCCTCGACTCCCTCAGCACCGTCCGGGGCACCCGCACCGAGGCCGACGTGGCCGTCCTGTGGGACTGGCACTCCTGGTGGGCGCAGAACCTCGCCTGGCGCCCCAGCGAGGACCACGACCCGCGCGAGCGCGCCGACGCCTTCTACGAGGCCCTCTACGACCGCCACCTCACCGTCGACTTCGCCCACCCCGAGGCCGACCTCTCCAGGTACCCCCTGGTCGTGGTCCCCGCCCTGTACCTGATGACGGAGGCGGCGGGGAGCAACCTCAAGGAGTACGTGGAGAACGGCGGCACCCTCGTCGTGTCGTTCTTCTCCGGCATCGTCGACGAGCACGACGCCGTCCACGAGGGCGCCTACCCGGGCGCGCTGCGCGAGGTCCTCGGCCTGACCGTCGAGGAGTTCTCCCCGCTGCTCCCGGGCGAGAGCGTCCGCATCACCGGCCCGGACGGGTCCGAGCTCGGCGGGGACGTGTGGACCGAGTTCGTGGTCCCGCGCGGTGCCGACACCGTCTGGACGTACGCCGACGGCCTCACCGCCGGCCACCCCGCCGTCACCCGGCACCGCCTCGGCGAGGGCACCGCCTGGTACGTCTCCACCCGCCTCGGTCACGAGGGCCTGGACGCCCTGCTCGGCTGGGCCGCCGAGGACGCGCGACTGGCCCCGCGCGCCGACCTGCCGCGTGACGTCGAGGTCGTACGCCGCAGCGGGGACACGGGCAGCTACCTGTTCGCGATCAACCACACCGCCGCCGACGCCAAGGTGCCGCTGGACACGCCCGGCACCGAGCTGCTGACGGGCGAACGCGCCGCCGGCCGCCTCGCGGTCCCGGCGGGAGCCGTCCGGGTCGTCCGACTCGACGGCTGAGCCGACTCCCCCTCCGCCCGTGGAGCCGCGAGCCGCGGGCGGAGGGGGCCCCTCACCCGAGGGAACCCCCACCCCCATCACGTCGAAGGGACGACGGACGACGATGTTCCATCCCAGACGCACCCTGAGAGCCCTGCTGCTCCCGCTCACCGCGGGGCTCGCCCTCACCGCCCTGCCCGCGCAGACCGCCCAGGCCGCCTCCACACTCACCAACGGCGGCTTCGAGAGCGACGGCACCGGCACCGCCACCCCGGCCGGCTGGTCGACGTACTCGGCGGCCGGGCAGAACTCCGCCTCCTTCACCGAGGCCGGTGGCCACGGCGGCAGTTACCGCCTGACCCACTGGTCGTCCGCCGCCTACAAGGTCGAGACGTACCAGTACCTCTCCGGGCTGACCAACGGGAACTACAAGCTCACCGCCTGGGTGCGCTCCGGCGGCGGCCAGAACTCCGCGTACATCGCCCTGAAGAACTGCGGCAGCGCCGAGCAGCGCACCGACATCCCGGTCTCCTCCAGCGGCTGGATCCGGATCGTCACCTCCGTCGCGGTGACGAACAACCAGTGCACCATCAGCATCAACTCCGACGCCAACGCCGGGAACTGGATCAACGTCGACGACCTGACCTTCACCTCGGGCTCGACGGGCCTGCCCGTCAAGGGCTCCGACGTCTCCTCCCTCATCAAGAGCGAGGCCAAGGGCGGCGTCTACAGGAACAGCTCCGGCACCACCGGCGACGCGCTCGCCATCCTCAAGAACGCCGGGCAGAACTACGCGCGGCTGAAGGTCTGGGTGAACCCCGCCGACGGCTACAACAACAAGACGCGCGTGCTGGCCGCTGCCAAGCGCATCAAGGCGCAGGGCATGAAGCTGCTCGTCGACTTCCACTACTCGGACATATGGGCCGACCCGGGCGCGCAGACCGTGCCGTCCCCCTGGAGCGGGCACTCCTACAGCCAGCTGAAGACGGACGTCTACAACCACACCTACGACGTCCTCAACGCCCTCAAGGCACAGGGCACCACCGCGGACATGGTGCAGGTGGGCAACGAGATCAACGGCGGCATGCTGTGGCCGGCGGGCTCCACCTCCAACTGGTCGCAGCTCGCCGGACTGCTCAACTCCGGCTATGACGCGGTCAAGGCGGTCAACTCCGGCACGACCGTGGCGCTGCACCTCGCCAAGGGCGGTGACCTGTCCGGCACCCGCTGGTGGTTCGACAACGCGGTCTCCAACGGCGTGAAGTTCGACGCCATCGGCCTGTCGTACTACGGCTACTGGCACGGCACGCTCGCCGAGTTCCAGACCACCCTCGACGACGCGGCCGCCCGCTACTCCAAGCCGGTCTTCGTCGCCGAGACGGCGTACCCCTTCCGGCTGGACAGCGAGGACGCGCACGAGAACATCATCGACCTCCCGAGCGAGCTGGTGTCCGGCTACCCGGCCACGGTCGCCGGCCAGACGCGGTGGATGAAGGACGTGGCGAGCATCGTCGAGGCCGTCCCGAACGGCCGGGGTCTCGGCGTCTTCTACTGGGAGTCCACCTGGACCGCCGTCACCGGCAACGGCTGGGACCCGACCGACGCCTCCTCCGGCAACGGCTGGGAGAACCAGGCCCTGTTCGGTTACGACGACAGGGCGCTGTCCTCGATGGCGTGGTTCAGCCACCGCTGACCTCGTCACTCCTCGACCCGTGTCCCGTGACCGAGGGCCCGGCCGCTTCCCCGCGGCCGGGCCCGTTCCCCTACTTCCGACGGCCCGGGACCAACTCCCCAGTGGCGCAAGGGTGTTCGATCCCGGCCAAGGGTGACCGAGTCCGGGACAGGGTGGCCTCCCCTGCGGAACAGTGGGAAGACGCGGGACGAGGAAGCCCCGACGAACGGGACGGAGGGGGCGGCGATGCTGAGGACTCCTGTGAGCGAGCGGCGACTGGCCATCCTGGAGTGGCTGAAGGAGCCGGCCCGGCACTTCCCGCCGCAGCGGCACGGCGACCCCGTGGAGGACGGCGTCACCGCTGACGCCGTCGCGGCGAAGCTGGGCGTGTCCCGACGGGTGGCGGACACCCACCTCACCCTGCTCGCCGACCTCGGTCTGCTGCGCGCCAGGCGGATCCGCCGTCGTACCCACTACCGGCGCGACGAGATGCGCATCGCCGAGGTGGCCCGCATGTTTGAGAAGGGGTGGTAGGGGACAGAGGGTTGCTTTCCGGAAATCTGTGGCAAAGAGCCACGGGTACGACACATCGGCGACATGCCCGACTGAAACGATGGCTGCCTCCGACAGAAAGGGCAGCCCTTCATGGACCGTCGCACGGCTCTTGTCCCCCTCCGGTACGTCACGCTCCCCGACCACGGCCCCGAAGACGTCGTCGCCGATCCCCGCGGACGTGTCCTGACCGGGGTGTCGGACGGGCGGATCCTGCGCATCGACGGCCTGGACGACCCGCCGACGGCCCGCGTCGAGCGGATCGGCGAGATCGGCGGACGCCCGCTCGGCCTCGAACTCCTCCCGGACGGCGACCTGTTGGTCTGCGACGCCGACGGAGGGCTGCTGCGGATGGACCCCGAGGACGGCCGCGTGCACGTCCTGGCCGAGTCGGCGGCGGGGGAGCGGCTGCGGTTCTGCAGCAATGTCGTCGCCCTGGACGACGGGACCGTCTACTTCACCGTCTCCAGCCGGGTCCACCCCTTACGCGACTGGATCGGCGACCTCGTCGAGCACACCGGCACCGGACGCCTGCTGCGGCTCGCCCCCGGCGACCGCGAACCCGAAGTCCTCCTGGAAGGACTGCAGTTCGCCAACGGCCTCGCACCGAGCGCCGACGGCTCCTTCCTGATCGTCGCCGAGACCGGCGCCCGCCGCCTCACCCGCTACCGGCTGACCGGCGACCGGGCCGGACAGGCCGAGCCCTTCGTCGAGAACCTGCCGGGCTACCCGGACAACCTCTGGCGCGGCGCCCCCGACGGCCCCGTCTGGGTCGCGCTCGCCGGACCCCGCGTCCCCCCGCTCGACCTCCTCCACCGCGCCGCCCCCGGCGTCCGCCGCCGCGCCGCCCGCCTCGCCCTGCGCGCACCCTTCCGCCCCTCCGCCAGGACCGCGGTCCTCGCGGTCGACGACCAGGGCGGGATCGTCCATCACCTCACCCGCCGCCGTTCCGGCTTCCGCATGGTCACCAGCGTCTGCGAGGCACGCGGCCGGCTGGTCCTCGGCAGCCTGTGGGAGCGCGGCATCGCGGTCTGCGAGGCACCCGAGAGCAAATGAGCGGCGAGTACCCTGTCGGTCGGCCGTGACGCACTGAACAGCGGGTCACGGAGTCCAGGCAGGAGACGTACGACATGACAGCGCCGGGGGCCGGGAGGCGGCCCGGTGACGCGGGACAGCTCCCCGTCGTCGCCGCGGTCGCCCTCGGCGGCGGCCTCGGCGCCGCCGCCCGCTACGCGGTCTCCCTGAGGTGGCCCGCGCAGCCCGGCGGATTCCCCTGGACGACGCTCTGGGTCAACGTCGCCGGCTGCGCGGTCATCGGGCTGTTCATGGTGCTGATCACCGAGGCGCCGACCACCCACCGCCTCGTCCGCCCCTTCTTCGGCACCGGCGTCCTCGGCGGCTTCACCACCTTCTCGACGTACGCCGTCGACGTGCGCCGGCTGGTCGACAGCGGTCACGGGCGCGCCGCCCTGGCCTACCTGGCCGCCACCCCGCTCGCGGCGCTCACCGCGGTGTGGCTCGCGGCGACGGCGACCCGCCGTGCCCTGAACCGGCCGGGGCCCGCCGTCCTGAGCACCCCGGCCCCGGACGATCTCGTCGAGGACATGTCCGGCGTATCGGACGCGAAGGGTAAGAAGTCGTCGTGAACCGGGTGGCGGTCGTCGTCGGCGGCATGATCGGCGCCCTGCTGCGCCATCTCACCGACCGTGCGGTGCAGGCGCGGCACGACTCCGTCCGCCTCTGGGGCACCTTCGTCGTCGACGTCGTCGGCCGCCTCGTCCTCGGCGTGCTGACCGGAGCCGCCTGGGCCGACCCCGACCTGCGATTGTTCCTCGGGACCGGCCTCTGCGGCGCCCTGACGACGTACTCGACGTTCTCGTACGAGACCCTCCGGCCGGCCGAGACCGGCGCGGGGCCGTACGCCCTCGCCAACGCCGTCGGGAGCGTGGCGGCGGGGCTCGTGGCGGCGTTCGCGGGAGTCGCCGTCGGCGGGGCCGTGCGGCCGTGGATGAACCGGATCCGTACCCGCGCCTGGTAGGACTGTGCAGCGCACCGTCGACCCACCCGCAGAACTGGATCCCATGAGCGCCATCTCCGTCGGCCAAGCTGTCGTCCTCGGAGCCGTCGAGGGAGTGACCGAGTTCCTCCCCGTCTCCTCCACCGGCCATCTGAAGATCACCGAGGGCCTGATGCACATCCCGGTCGACGACGACGCGGTCGTGGGGTTCTCGGCCGTCATCCAGGTCGGGGCGATCGCCGCGGTGCTGGTGTACTTCCGCAAGGACATCGCGCGGATCGTCTCCGCCTGGTTCCGCGGGCTCAGGGACAAGGAGGAGCGCCACCACCACGACTACAAGTTCGCCTGGTGGGTGATCTGCGCGACGATCCCGATCGTCGCCGTCGGCCTCGCCGCCAAGTCGCTCATCGAGGGCCCGCTGGCCTCCCTCTGGGTGGTCGCGGGCTCGCTGATCGCCGGCAGCGGCGTGATGTGGGCGGCGGACCGGGTCGGCCGCCACAAGCGGGGAGAGGACGACACCTCGTTCAAGGACGCGATGCTGGTCGGCAGCTCCCAGATCCTCGCGCTGCTCTTCCCCGGCTTCTCCCGCTCCGGCGCCACCATGTCCACCGCGCTCATGCTCGACCTGGACCGCGTCGCCGCCACCCGCCTGTCCTTCTTCCTCGGCATCCCCGCCCTGACCGGCGCCGGCCTCTACGAGCTGAAGGACGCGCTCGGCACGGGCGCGGGCGCGGCCCCCCTGGCCGTCGGCACGGTCGTGTCCTTCGTGGTCGCCTACGCCTCCATCGCCTGGCTGCTGAAGTTCGTCGCCAAGCACACCTTCAACGCCTTCGTGATCTACCGGATCGTCGTCGGCCTGCTGCTGTTCGGGCTGCTCGGCGCCGGCGTCCTCCCCAGCTGATCCCCGGGACCGGGCGGGAAGTCCGCTTTCAGGCCTCCCGCCCGCTGCATTTTTCCTTTCAGCTCCCTTGACACCACCGGCACGTCACCCGGAACATCTCTCCCGTGAACCTGTCAGACAGCCAGACAGGTGGTCGCGCACCCCGTCGCGTCAGCGCGATGGAAGCGGTGCTCGCCCACCTCCGCGGTGCCATCGAGCGCGGCGAGTACGCCATCGGCGACAAGCTCCCCTCCGAGGCGGAGCTCTGCCGCACCCTCGAGGTCTCCCGGCCCGTCCTGCGCGAGGCCCTGCGCGCCCTGCAGACCATGGGCCTGACGGTCGCCAAGACCGGCAAGGGCACCTTCGTGGTCGCGAACGCCGTCGAGGACCCCACCTTCGGCGACTACGCGGCCAGCGACCTGCTGGAAGTGCGCCGGCACGTCGAGATCCCGGTCGCCGGGTACGCGGCCCTGCGCCGCACCCCGGAGAACCTGGACCACCTGGCCCACCTCCTGGACCGGATGGAGCGGGAGACGGACACCACCGCGTGGGTCGCGATGGACACCCTGTTCCACCTGGCCGTCGCCGAGGCCGCCCAGAACCCGGTCTTCCGCCGGGTCATCGAGGAGATCCGTGACGCACTGGCGCGTCAGTCGGCCTTCCTCAACGAGCTGGGCGGCCGCCGCGAGCAGTCCAACCGTGAGCACCGGGCCATCGTCGAGGCGCTGATCGACGGTTCCGAACACGACGCCGTCGAGGCCATGAGCCACCACCTCGACCGCGTCGAGACGACCCTCACCGACATCGTGCGCTCCCCGCGCACGGACACTCCCCTGGAAGGCGGAACCGAGGCGTGAGCGAACAGCACCTCAAAGACGAGACGCGCCCCTCGTCCCGTCACGTCGACGCCGGAGACGCGGGCTACAGCAAGTCCCTGAAGTCCCGGCACGTCAACATGATCGCCATCGGCGGGGCCATCGGCACCGGCCTCTTCCTCGGCGCCGGCGGCCGCCTCGCCGACGCCGGCCCCTCCCTCTTCATCGCCTACGCCGTCTGCGGAATCTTCGCCTTCCTCGTCGTGCGCGCCCTCGGCGAACTCGTCCTGTACCGCCCGTCCTCCGGCGCCTTCGTGTCGTACGCCCGGGAGTTCCTCGGCGAGAAGGGCGCGTACACCGCGGGCTGGATGTACTTCCTGAACTGGGCCACCACCGGCATCGCCGACATCACCGCGGTGGCCACCTACACCCACTACTGGGGCATGTTCTCCGACATACCCCAGTGGGTGATCGCGCTCATCGCCCTGGCGGTGGTCCTCACCGTGAACCTGATCTCGGTGAAGATCTTCGGCGAACTGGAGTTCTGGTTCGCCATCGTCAAGGTCGGCGCGCTCGTGGTCTTCATGTGCATCGGCATCTTCCTGCTGGTCACCCAGCACGAGGTCGACGGCACCACCCCCGGCCCGTCCCTGATCACCGACAACGGCGGCGTCTTCCCCAACGGCCTGCTGCCCATGCTGCTGATCGTCCAGGGCGTCGTCTTCGCCTACGCCTCCGTCGAACTGGTCGGCGTCGCCGCCGGTGAGACCGAGAACCCCGAGAAGATCATGCCCAAGGCGATCAACTCGATCATGTGGCGCGTGGGCCTGTTCTACGTCGGCTCGGTCGTGCTGCTGTCGATGCTGCTGCCGTGGTCGTCGTACAAGGCGGGGGAGAGCCCCTTCGTCACCGTGCTCTCCAACATCGGCGTCCCGGCGGCCGGCGGCATCATGAACCTCGTCGTCCTCACCGCGGCCATGTCGTCCCTCAACTCCGGCCTGTACTCCACCGGCCGCATCCTGCGCTCCATGGCCGTCAACGGCTCCGCCCCCCAGTTCACCGCGAGGATGAGCCGCAGCCAGGTGCCGTACGGCGGCATTCTGCTCACCAGCGGTATCTGTGTCCTCGGCGTGGGCCTCAACTTCGTCGTCCCCGCCGACGCCTTCGAGATCGTCCTGAACTTCGCGGCGATCGGCATCCTCTCCACCTGGGGCATGATCATGCTCTGTCACCTGCTCTTCTGGCAGAAGACCCAGAAGGGCGAGCTCACCCGGCCCGGCTACCGACTGCCGGGCTCCCCCTGGACCGAAATCGTGACGCTGGCCTTCCTCGCCTCCGTCCTGGTCCTCATGTACGCCGACGGCGGCGCCGGACGCACCACCGTGCTGTGCCTGCCGCTGATCGTCGGAGCGCTCGTAGCGGGCTGGTACGCCATCCGTGGCCGGCTCGCGCGCACCTCGGCCAAGGCCGACGCGTGAACCCGGCGCCGGCCCACGACAACCCACCAGTGATCCAGGCAGTGATGTACAGCAGTTCCCTCGCCGACGCCCCCGCGATCCGCGAACCCCTCCACGCACCCGTCGCCCACCTCGTCCGCGGCGGGGTGATCGAGGGCATCCACTACGGCTCCGTCGTCGTCCTCGGCACGGGCGGCGAGGTCGACTTCCAGCTCGGTGACATCGAGGTCGCCTTCTACCCGCGCTCGGCGCTCAAGCCCGTCCAGGCCGTCGCCATGGTGCGGGCCGGGCTCCCGCTCGACGGCGAACTCCTCTCGCTCGCCGCCGCCAGCCACTCCGGCGAGGAACGCCACCTCGCGGGGACCCGGCGGATCCTCGAGCTGGCCGGCGTCACCGAGGACGACCTGCGCAACGTGCCGGACATGCCGTTCGACCCGGTGGTCCGCGACGCGTGGGTCCGGGAGGGCCGCATGCCCTCCCGCCTGGCGCAGAACTGCTCCGGCAAGCACGCGGCGATGCTGTACACCTGCAAGCTCAACGGCTGGTCCCTCGACGGCTACCTCGACCCGGAGCACCCGCTCCAGCAGGCGATCGCCGAGATCGTCGAGGACCTCACCGGGCAGCGGATCGCAGGGGTCACCGTCGACGGGTGCGGCGCCCCGCTCTTCTCCGTCTCCCTGCACGGCCTCGCCCGGGCCGCCGCCCGCGTCACCACCGCCGCGCCCGGCACGCCCGAGGCGCGGGTGGCGGACGCCCTGCGCGACCACGCCGAGATGGCCTCCGGCTCCGGCCGGGACGTCGCCGCCCTGATGCGGGCCGTGCCCGGACTGCTCGCCAAGGACGGCTTCGAGGGCGTCGAGGTCGCCGCGCTTCCCGACGGCCGCGCCGTCGCCGTGAAGATCGCCGACGGCGCCAACAGGGCCCGCGTCCCGGTCACCGCCGCCGCCCTCGTCCGCGCCGGCGTCGACCCCGCCCTGCTCACCGAGTTCGCGGGCGAGCCCCTCCTCGGCGGCGGCGAACCGGTCGGCTCCGTCCGCCCGGTCCGCGCCCTGGACCCGGTCACGGTACGGGCCTGCGCCTGACGGCTCCGGTGACCACCGAGTGTGCGCGGTGGTCACCGGCGTGAACCGCCGGTCCGGTCACCACCGGACCGGTGACCCGAACGGCTCGGGCGGGCGTCATCCCGTCCCCCCCCCGGCCGGCCACCCCCCCCCCCCCACCGCGGCCCCGCCCCCCCCCCCCCGCC
>NZ_JBNCAQ010000068.1:0-16523 GCF_049808595.1 Streptomyces aurantiaciflavus
CTAGGGCCTGTGTGATGTTGTGATCAACCAGTTGGCTTCAGGAGGTCGTTGATCCAGATCATCGAGGCGCGGAGATGGAGGCCGGCGAGGTAGCTCTCGGGCGTCTTGTCGTATCGAGTCGCGATTCCCCGCCAGGCCTTCAGCTTGTTGATCAGGCGCTCGACGGTGTTCCGTTCCTTGTAGAGATCGACGTCATGGCGTGTGGGCCGGCCGCCCCGGCTGCCTTTCTTCTTCCGGTTGGCGGCTTGGTCCTTCTTCTCCGGGATGACTGCCTTGATGTTGCGTTTGCGCAGGTAAGAGCGGTTGGCGCGGGACGAGTAGGCCTTGTCCGCGGCGACAGCGTCAGGCCGGGTTCGGGGACGGCCGACAGGCAGACGAACCCGCACCTTGTGCAGCACGGGCACGAACTGCGGGCTGTCGGCGGCCTGTCCTGCGGTCAGCACGAGGCATAGCGGACGGCACTTGCGGTCGGCGGCGAGATGAATCTTGCTCGTCAGCCCACCACGGGATCTGCCCAGCAGGGCTTGCTTCAAGCGGAGCTTGCGCCGTCGTCTGACGCGCCACCGCTCTTCCCGTTCGGGGTCGTCACTGCCGTCCTGCCCGTTCTGTTCCGGCGGGCCGCCCCCTTTTGCCGGGCCCGCTCCTGCTCGGCGGCGGCTTCCTCCAGGGCGTCCATGACCTCCTTGCCGATGCGCATCCCGGCGGCGTCGTGATGGGCGCGGGCGGTGGTGGAGTCCACGCTGACCAGGGACAAGTCCGTCTTCCCCTGGCGAGCGGCCTCAGCGATCACACCTTCCAGCAGCGCGGTGAAGACACCGGCGTCCCTCCACACCCGGAAGCGACCGTAGACCGTCGGCCACGGGCCGAACTCGCCGGGCATCTCCCGCCACTGACTGCTGGTGCGGAACCGCCAGATCACCCCTTCGAACTGCTCCCGCAGCCGTCCGGGGTACGGGCCGTACTCGCCTATCGGCAGGAACGGCTCGATCAACTTCCACTGGTCGTCGGTGAGTTGGCTACGCGTCACGATCGTCTTCCTACCGGATCCGCCTGACCGGCGGATCCGGATCCCAAGATTGATCACGACATCACACAGGCCCTAGTGCCGCGGCAGGCAACGTTTGCCCGTTGAGGAGCGGGGTCCGGTGCGTGCTCTCGGTGTGCCGGCCGGAAGCCCTCGTACTGGATGTACTTGGGCTTTCGGCCGGTGCGGCGAGAGGGCGTGCCGGGCGTCGCGACGGGGCGAACGTTGCCTGTCGCGGCACTAGTGACAACTGAGCTTCTTCCCCCCACTTCTGGCTTCCTTGGAGATGACAGTGATGCGCAGCGAGCTGCCGGCGTTCCGGGCAGGGCATGTCGACGGTGCGAATGTCAGATCATCGGGCTCAGTGCTGGTCGAGGACAGTGTGATCCGTGACGTGGACCTCTCTGCAGCGGTACCGCCGCGACGGTGACGGCCCCAAGGCCGCACGGACAGACGATTGCCGGGCTGATTGACGTACACGTTTACCTGCGTTGGGCCGCCGGCAGGGACGCAGTGGGGCCACTCCTGCGAGAAGGCACGTCGTCGAACGTCCTCACCACGTGAAACCGTCCGCGGATTCCCTAGGCGTACGGACCTCAGCCGTGCCCCGCAGCGAAACCTGAACCGGCGTGGCCGCCCTGTCACCGATACCGCCATCAGCAGACGAATGCATTGCTGCCCTGGACCAGCGGTCCTGCTCGCAGTGGCCGACTGGCGTGCCCGGCCGGAGCGGCGAACGCGGCCTCCTGCCCAGCGGCTCGCTGTGTGAGCCCTAGGAGCAGCTCGACGCCGTACACACGCGCCGTACAGAAACCCGAAACTAGCGAGGAGATGAGAATGAGCAGTTCCACCGCACCCGTCGGAGTGGGTTCGGGCTTCGATCCGGAGGCGATTCGCCGCAAGTACCTCGACGAGAGCAAGAAGCGGCGGTCGGCGAGGCCGCCGGCTAGGCGGGCGGTCGCAGAGAGCGTCGTCGCCTCCGTCGAGGACCCCTTCGTCGAACCGGGATTCGAGCGAGAGCCGCTGCGCGACGAGATCGATGTCGTGGTCGTCGGTGGTGGCATCACCGGTCTGGTCACGGGTGCCCATCTACGCAAGGCCGGTGTCCCGCTCGTGCGCATGATCGAGAAGGGGGGCGGGTTCGGCGGAGTCTGGTACTGGAACCGCTACCCCGGCATCCGCTGCGACATCGACGCCTACATCTACCTGCCCATGCTCGAGGACGTCGGCACGATGCCGAGCGAGAAGTACACCATGGGGGACGAGATCCGCGCGCACTGCCAGGCGCTCGCCGAGACGTTCAACCTGGACGAGGCCGCCTGCCTGCAGACCCGGGTGACCGCGATGCGCTGGGACGATGAGGCCGACCTCTGGACCGTCACGACGGATCGCGGCGACGAGATCCGCGCCAGGTTCGTCTGCCTGGCCAGCGGAGCGCTGGACAATCCGAGCATCCCGGAAGTGGCCGGCCTCGACCAATTCGAGGGCCATGTCTTCCACTCCAGCCGCTGGGACTACGACTACACCGGCGGCGACGAACACGGGGGCCTGACCAAACTCGCCGGCAAGCGAGTGGCGGTCGTCGGCACCGCCGCCTCCGCGATCCAGTACATCCCCGAACTCGCCGAGTACGCGCAGCAGGTGACCGTCGTCCAGCGCACCCCGGTCGTCGTCATGCCGCGCAACAACAAGCCCACCGATCCCGAATGGTTCCGCAGCCTGCCCCGGGGCTGGCAGATGGAGCGGACGGAAAACTTCAGCGCGATCACGCAGACCCCTCCAGGAGAGGCGCCCCCCGAGCACGACATCGTCGACGACTCGGCCACCAGCTTGAGCAAGATGAGCCGCACCCCACCGCCGGAACTGTCCGACCTCCTCAAAGGGGCCGACCCCGGCACACGGGCGGTGATCACCAACTACGCGGCCATGGAGAAGATCCGGGCCGGCATGGCGGCGATCGTCAACGACCCGGACACTGCGGAGAAGCTCATGCCGTACTACAACCTGGGCTGCAACCGTCCCCAGTTCAGCGACACCTACCTCCAGGCGTACAACAACCCCAACGTGACGCTGCTGGACACCGAGGGCCGTGGCATCGAACGGCTCACCGCCAAGGGCATCGTGGTCGACGGTGTCGAGCACGAGGTCGACTGCGTCATCTTCGGCACCGGCTTCGTGCTGGATGCCGCCCGCTTCCCCATCACCGGACGCGGCGGGGAGTTGCTGTCCGACAAGTGGGCCGACGGCGTACGCACACTGCACGGCATCCTGGCCGCCGGATTTCCCAATCTGTTCCTGGTCGGCAGCCCCGCCCAGGCCGCGTTCCCGAACAACTACGCCTATCTCCTGTACGGGCAGGGATCGTACGTCTCCACCCTCGTCAAACGCTGCCTCGACGAAGGATTCACGAGCGTCGAGGTCCGCCCGGAGGCAGAGGAGCACTGGGCACAACAGATCAAGGAAAGGGCCGCGGGCATTCCCGCAGTGGATTTCGGCTGCGCACCCACCCCCTACGGGGGACTGATCAACTCGGGATACCCCGGTGGGCCGGTGGAGTATCTGCGGATCTGCCGGGAGTGGCTGGAGGACGGGTGGGAGCGCGACCTGGTCTTCCGGTACCCGGCCGACGCGACGGCCTGAGCTCGAGCAGTCCGCCTGCCCGCTGATGTGTCAGCCGCCACGACCGCCTCACGCCCGCCGCGCTGTGTCTGCTCGGCGGGCTTCCCCCCGGCCGAGGTCCAGTCGGCCTGCTGACGGCAGACCTCGGGTCGCCCCAGCGAGCGAGCGGCCGCCTGGGCTACGAGAACACGGAGCGGACAAGTGTCACCTGGCGACCACCAGGTGACCGCTGCCCGCCAGGTGCCTCGGCGAATCCCAGGTGACGATTTGAGAGCGAGCAACCCGCCGCCGACACACCTCGTGACACACCCGCACCGCGCCGGAAGGACATCCCATGACCGCCACCGCACCCAAGGCCCCGACCGCACCAGGGGTGCGGTCCTGGTGGGGAATCCCGTACGCCACCGCCGAGCGGTACCGCCGCCCCGTGGTCGCGGACTTCGATCCAAGCCTCCCCTACGACCGCAAGGGCGTCGTCTCCATCCAGCCCGACAGCGGCGACTGGCTCGAAGCGGACAGCGGGATGGGCGAGGACTGCCTGAACCTTAACGTGTGGGCCCCCGCGCGGCCGGCCGGCAAGGCGCTCCCGGTGACCGTGTACATCCACGGCGGCGGATTCGAGTACGGCGCGAACACCCAGATCACCTCGAACGCCGCCGGTCTCGCCGCGACGGGACGCGTGGTGGGCGTGTCCATCAACTACCGGCTCGGTGCCCTGGGCCCGCTCTCGCTCTCGCAATACGGCGGGAAGCTCGCCGAGGCCAGCAACCTCTTCCTCCAGGACATCATCGCCGCGCTCACCTGGATCCAGCGGAACATCGCCCACTTCGGCGGCGACCCCGACAACGTCACCGTCTACGGCCACAGCGGCGGCGCCTACTCCACCTTCGGACTGCTCGGCGCCTCCTCCGCCGACGGCCTGTACCGGCGACTGGCCGGGTTCTCCGGCGGGCCCGCCCGCTCCATCCCGGCCTGGTGGGCCGAGGAACTCGCACACCTGTTCGTCACCGAACTCGGCGTCGCGGACACCCCGGAGAAGCTGCTGGACCTCGACCCGCTCACCCTGCGGGACGCCCTGCGCAAGGTCCTCCCGACAGACCTCGGAGTCCGCGGCGGGGTGGACAACAAGGCCACCGGCGTCGTCCTGGACATCGGGCAGCCCGGCGCGGTGGTGCACGCCCACCCCATGGACGTCCTCGCCTCGGGCGCGCACCGCGACGTCGACATCCTGCTGAGCATGGCCAGCGACGACATGGGCTGGTGGGTGGCGAACGACCTCGACCGGTTCGACCCGGGCACCGTCGACCGCGTCGTCGACGAGGTCGCGGGGTGGCGCATCTCCCGCTCCCGCGCGCAGAAGATCGTCGGCGCCTACGACCAGGGCGGCCGTACCCCGTCCGAGGTCCGCGCCGCGGTCATGGCGGACTACCTCTTCGCGATCCCCGCAGCCCGCGGCGCCCTGGCCCACGCCGCCGCCGGCGGCAACGCCCACCTCCTGGTGATCGGCCCCGCCGAGGGCGCGCCCGCCGTGCACGGCACCGAGATGTACGCCCTGGTGGGTCAGGAACAGCCGGGCCGCAGCCGCGAACAGGCCGAGCGGGACACCCGTATCCGCGACATCGTGCTCGATTTCGCCACCGGCGAGCAGTCCCGTCTGTGGCCCGCGGTCACGGGCAAGCCCACCTCGGAAACCGTCGGCAACTCGCCCTTCGACGGCACCGCCCACTACCAGCAGGTCCTCGACCTGTGGGAGGGCATCGACCGCCCCTGACGGCCGACGGGCGATACGGACAACGCAGGGGACAACAGGGAGTGAGGTGCTCGACATGAGCCAACCGACAGCAGCATCCGACGCCGCACCGGCGACGATGAGGGCCGTCGTCGTCACCCAGCCCGGCGGCCTGGAGGCACTGGAGATCAAGGACGTCCCGGTGCCCGTCCGCAAGCCCGGCTGGGTGCGGATCAAGGTCAAAGCGTTCGGCGTCAACGAATCCGAGGTCACCACCCGCAAGGGAGAGTCGGACGCGGAGGTCACCTATCCGCGGGTGCCCGGCATCGAGGGCGTCGGCGTGGTCGACGAGGCCGACGAGGACAGCGGTCTGCGGCCGGGACAGCAGGTCGCGACGATGATGGGCGGCATGGGCCGCGCCTACGACGGCGCGTACGCCCAGTACGTGACCGTCCCTGCCGGTCAGGTCATCCCGTTCGAGACCGGCCTGCCGTGGGACGTGGTCGGCGCGCTGCCGGAGATGTTCCAGACCGCCTACGGATCCCTGACCCGCGGCCTGGACCTCAAGTCCGGGCAGACGCTGCTCATCCGCGGCGGCACCTCCACGGTGGGGCTGAGCGCGGCGACGATGGCCAAGGAGATCGGCGTCACCGTCATCTCCACCACCCGCAACGCCGACCGCGGCGACGAGCTCCGGGCGATGGGCGTCGACCATCCGGTCGTGGACGACGGGCGGATTGCCGAAAAGGTACGGGACCTGGTACCGCAAGGCGTCGACGCGGCGCTGGAGCTGGTGGGGTGCACCGTCCTGCCGGACACTTTCGGATGCGTACGGGTGCACGGCTCCGTCTGCTTCACCGGCGCCCTGGGGGGCGGGTGGACCGTCCCCGACTTCACCCCGTTCATGATCCCCAGCGGGGTGCGGCTGACCAGTTACGCGGGTGAGGCCGCCGACCTGCCAGCCCAGGTGTTCCAGCAGCAGCTCCAGGCCATCGCCGACGGCCGGCTCAACGTCCCGGTCGCGAAGACCTACCGAGGTCTGGAGCAGGTGCGCGACGCCCAGGCCGACGTCGAGTCCGGGAGGACACCGGGCAAGCACGTCGTGCTGCTCGACGACTGAAGGACGCCGAGCAGCACAGGGCAGCGTCCACGACCAGAAGGACATCGACGTCACGGCGCCACAGGGCAAGCTGGTCGCGCGCCGGAGTGGCCGACGCGGGAAAGTCCTGCCCCTCCTCGGCGTGCTGTACGCCGGCTGGTTCCGCCTGGAGACGCTGCCCACCTACACCCGGCGTCGCCCGACCCGGGCCGCGCGGGCGGCCCTGGACAGCGACCGAATACGTCCCGGACCGCGCTCGCGCCGCGCCAGCGCCCGCGTCCCAGGTGCGCACTTCGGTCGGATACTGACGGCTCGCCACCCGGCAAGGGGACTTGGACGGGGGCTACGGCCGCCGCCTTCCGCTCACGGGTCGGTGGTGGCTTCGCGGGCCGCGAACGCGGCCGGAGTCTGACCGGTACGGGCGCGGAAGAAGCGGCCGAAGTTCGCCGGGTCGGTGAAGCCGAGGTGTACGGCCACATCCCGCGCGGCCCACCGTGCACCTCGCAGCAGACGCCGGGCTTCGAGCAGCCGCCGCTCGTCGATGAGTTCCCTTACCCCCTTGCCGGTGGTGTCCCGGGCGGCGCGGCTGAGTGTGCGGACCGAACAGCCCAGCAGCTCGGCGTAGTCCGCCGCCTGGTGCAGTTCGCGGAAGTGCAGCTCCAGGGCGTCCACGAACCGTCCGTACGTGTCAGCGCGCCCCCTGGCGGTCGTCGTGTCGGGAGGGGCGACGCCGGCGGAGTTGGCGAGGCGCAGCAGCAGAGATTCGAGCAGGCTGCGCCGCAGGGCGTGGTGGACTTCGAGGGGGCGGCGCCCGAGCGCGCGGTGTTCGTCGACGAGCTGGAGCGCCGTTTGCTGGAGCCAGATGGCGTCGTCGGGGTGCGGGCTCAGTACGGCAGGGGCCTCGTGCGAGGTGAGCGGGGCCAGGAGACGGGCGGTGTCGGCGGTCAGCACGTCCGGCTCGAACAGGATGAACGGGCCGCGGGCGGTGCCGGGCGGATGCCAGCACTGCGCGTGTCCGGGACGCACCCACAGCCACTGGCCGGGGACGACGCTCCGCGTGACGTGGTCGACGTCGTGCCGCAGTTCACCCTCGATGACCAGGATCAGGTAGTGGAAGGTGGCGCGCCCCGGGAGGGGCGGATTCCACGGCCAGTCGTCGTGCTGGACGAAGAAGTCCTCGATGAGGCTGACCTCAAGGCCGTACGGGGTGCCGACCGGGGGCTGGAAACCGTACAGCGGGACCGCGGCCGATCCGGCCTGTCCGCTCGGGCTGGGGTGTCGCTTGCCGACCATCACGTGTCCGCAGCCTACCGCCCTCTTTGTCGGCTTCGAGGGAAGGATGGGACGTGCCGCCAGGACCGCGCGACATGCGCTCCGTGTCCTTCGATGCCGCAGTCCCCTACCACCCGAGGAGGCCCACCGCCCATGGACGGACCGACCCTGCAGAAGACCGCCGCCGACTGTGCGGAAGAACTCCCCGGGGCCCAGCTGGAGCACCCCTTCGGCCCCGACTGGGAGGTGTTCAAAGTACGCGGCAAGGTGTTCATGCTGATGACAGACGTCCCCGGCCGGCCTGTCGTGATCCTCAAGGCGGACCCTGGTGAGGCCCACGCCCTGCAAGAACACAACAGCCACATCACTCCCGGCTATCACATGAACAAGAAGCACTGGATCACGCTGGAGGGCGGGGACGGCATCGGCAAGGAACTCGTCACCGACTCCTACCTGCTCGTCGTTGCCCACCTGCCCAAGGCCCAGCAACCCGTCGACCCGCACACCTACGGCAACGGCACCCGGGCAGCCCAGTGAGCGCGGCCGGCGACCGGCTCCAGGACACCGCCCGCCAGGCGGCTCTCGCCCTTCCCGGCGTCAGCCACGGACGCCCCTTCACCCCTGCACTGGACGTGTACAAGGTCGCGGGCAAGGTGTTCCTGATCGTCACCGACGACCCGGACGAGCAGATCATCACGGTCAAGTGCGAACCCGAACACGCCCGCGCGCAAGAACACGGCTACGCGTCGATCACACCGGGCCGCTATCTCGACAAACGGCACTGGATCTCGCTGGGGCCAGGCCCCGGCATCACCAAGCAGCTGGTCACCGATGCTGTCGAGAATTCATACGACCTGGTCATCGAGCGGCTGCCACGACGCGACCGTCTCGCTGCTCGCTGAGCGCCGCGAGCCGCTGAGCCGTCGGTCGTCAGTGTCCCGTGCCGGGCGCCACGTCCGCACACCTCCACCTCCGACCCGAGAGACCGATGGAACCGATCGAAGCGACTCTGCCACTATTCGATGAGGAGCCCGTTCGGCCACTCGCCGACCGCCTGCGCCCCACACAGCTGGAAGATGTCGTCGGGCAGGACCACATCCTGGCCCCGGACGCCCCCCTGGGCCGCATGGTCGCCCAGCAGCGCATCAGCTCCGCCATCCTGTGGGGGCCGCCCGGCGTCGGGAAAACGACCATCGCCCGACTCCTCGCGCACGGCAGCAACCTGTCCTTCGAACCGGTGTCCGCCACCTTCTCCGGCGTGGCAGATCTGCGGAAGGTCTTCGCCGCCGCACGCAGCCGGCGCGGCATCGGCCAGGGCACCTTGCTGTTCGTCGACGAGATCCACCGCTTCAACCGCGCCCAGCAGGACAGCTTCCTTCCTTACGTCGAGGACGGCACGATCACCCTGATCGGCGCCACCACGGAGAACCCGAGCTTCGAACTCAACGGTGCCCTCCTCTCCCGCACCCAGACGCCCGGCCCACGCCCCGAGCTTCAGCTAGCCGCCGCACGGCCGCGGCCCGCGCGCGCCGCCTCCTTGCTCACGCGGACACCGCCGACCGCTCCAGCCAGCCCTCCTCGCTGAAACCCGCCGGCTCCCACGCGCCCTCCGGCACCAGCTCCAGCCGGGTGCGCATCTCCAGCTCCTGCAAGGTGTGCAAGTACAGCGCCGTGGTCGTCGCCGAGCGATGACCGAGCCTGATCCGCACCCAATTCAGCGGATCACCGAACACCCGCTGGTACGTCAGCCGCTGCCGCTCGTTCATCTCCCCCAGCGCCTGCAGATGCCCCCGCCACAACAACTCCAGCGTGATCACCGCATACGAATGCCGCAGCATGTGCGGCGTCGCCCCCACGTCCATACCCTGGGCCCGGCACCGCGCGTTGGCGTCGGCGAAGACCTGCTTCCACCCCGACACCGTCATCGGCAGGCCCCACTGGTTCAGCCACACCATTGCCGGCTCCCACCCGCCATCAACCGTCGCCACCAGCAGCCGGCGCCGCTCGCCGTCCTCTAGACGTCGCGCACATCCCGCAGCACCGACACCGACCAGTACACCGCCCGCCCCGACCTCCCCTTGGAGATCGCGTGCGGCAGCACCGCCCGCGCATTGACGACCCCAGACCCCGCAGGCCGCAGCCCGGGCAGATCGAACACCGTCAGCGCCGAGTGCTTGCACAACCGCAGCCCCGTACGGACCATCGAGTCCGAGTACGCCGCGTTCCGCGCCGCCCACCTTCCACGGAACCCGCGTCTAGGCATCTCCTGCGCGTCATAGCCGCACAATCCGACATTGCGCCACAGCCGATACGACCTCGGAGGCAGCCACTTCACCTCCCGCCGGGCCCCCGTGTGGGACGCCTCGGCCGGCACCTGCCGCACCGCACTCCCGTCAGCCCCGCGCCGCCAGGGGGACCACACCGCGGCAGCACGCTGACGGATGGGATTGGCCCTCACGAGGTCCTGCTCGATCGCCCACAGGTAGAACTGGTTGACCGTGGACACCTCCCGGTCCCAGCTCGTGTCCTCCAGGCGAGGTCCACGCTCGTCGCGACGACGCCACCACTCGTACTCCGCCCGGTCATCCATGGACGCGTCACGCTAGTCATACCGGCCTCGCGCGAACCACAGGAAGTCGAAATATGTGCGCAAGTCCCGGGCATGGGCGGCCTGAGTGTTCCACGGTGACGACGCCCACCACACCGAGAAGTACCGGTTCAGCGCCACGTCGTAACCGCACGCCGGACTGATCAGGAACGGCTGCCCCTCAGGGACTCCCCGATCGTCCAAGACCTCGTTGAGACCGGCGAACAGGTCGCTGAACTCCCGCGTGAATGGGGTCACTTCGCACGGCCTCGCCAAGTCTCGGCGAGTGAAGTGCACCCGCCAACCGGTGATCGACATGACGGTGGACGATAGCCCGTGGACAGCTCAACAGCGCATAACCGAAGTGGGACGGTTCTCCAGACACTCAGAACTGTCTCATCGAGTGGCTGTCGGGCCGGGCACTGCGCTCAGGGCAATGTGGTGCCCGGAAAGCCTTCGCCCAACGTCATGCAGGTCCGGCAGGCTCTTGGCCATGACCACACCGTCCTTCATCCCCGGGCTGGAGCTCTCCCGCCGCTTCTACCTGGAAGCCGTCCGGCCCCTGCTGGACGAGGCCGCGCCCGGCATCCGTCACTCCGCCGCCCGTCTCGGCAGCGGCTCGGAGGTCCTGGGATTCGACACCGCACGCTCCGTCGACCACGAGTGGGGACCCCGCCTCCAGCTCTTTCTGCGCCCGGAAGATGTCACCCTCCACAAAGCAACGATCAAGGACCTGCTCTCCACACGTCTGCCGAAGACCTTCTACGGCTACCCCACGCACTTCGCGCCCACAGCCGAGGCTGGCATCCGCGTCATGCAGTCGACCGACGGGCCGGTGCACCACCGCGTCGACATCACCGACCCGGCCACCTGGTTCACCGCGCAGCTGGGCTTCGACCCCGGCCAAGGCGCCACCCTGACGGACTGGCTGGCCACCCCCACGCAGCGGCTCGCCGAAGTCACCGCCGGCGCCATCTTCCATGACGGCCTCGGCCGACTCACCCCGGCCCGCACGCATCTCGCCTGGTATCCCCACGATCTCTGGCTCCACGTGCTTGCCTGCCAGTGGCAGCGCATCTCCCAGGAGGAGGCCTTCGTCGGCCGGTGCGGCGAAGTGGGCGACGAACTCGGCTCTGCCGTCGTCGCCGCCCGCCTGGTCCGCGATCTGATGCGGCTCGGCCTGCTCATGGACCGCCGCTACCCGCCGTACAGCAAATGGCTCGCAAGCGCCTTCGCCCGCACCCCGCAGGCAGCCGTCCTCACGCCCGTCCTCTCCGCAGCCCTCGCCGCCCCCGACTGGCACACTCGCGAGCACCACCTTGCCCGCGCCTACGAGACCGTCGCCGCCGCCCACAACCGGCTCGGCATCACCGACCCGGTCGACCCCACCACTCGCACCTACCACAGCAGACCGTTCCAGGTCCTGCACGCCGAACGCTTCACGGCGGCCTTGACGGCCCGCGTCGTCGACCCGGCCGTACGCGCACTGCCACTGACTGGCACCGCCGACCAGTTCATCGACAGCACCGACATCCTCAGCCACCCAGCACGGGCAAGAGCAGCAACCCGGGCCACCGCCTCCGCCCCAGAGCCCTGACGTCGTGACATCGGGCCCCCACTGCGATTCCAGTTCGGCAGCGCCCTCGCCACGGCACCACCGTCAAATCCGCTACCCAAGTGGTCGACGCTCGAAGTCCTTCGGGGGTTGTCGGAGAAGGCGAGGCTGTGGAAGGCGCGAGCCAGAGGTAAAGCAGCTGTTTCTAAACCACGGTTGTCAAGAGAGCGCAGTGGTGGTGGTTGGGAACCCCGGCACGGCGTGGTCCGGACTTGTTTTCATCCTGGTGTTGAATGACGGTCATGTTCAGTATCACCGTGTCTCGGTCGCTGACCGTTGACCACGTGGTCGGCTTCTTCGAGGAACTGATCCCGGCTGGCCTGCAGTTGGTGGTTCAGCCGGACGACGTCGACATTCCGGACAACACGGGAGACCTGTGGATACGCCTGGTGGGCAACGAAGATCCGGCGTGGCCGCTTTCCTTGGATGTGGTCGGCGGGTACGACTGTGGACTTGGGCCGTACCCTGACCTCCGTGCCGCAGAGCACATGGGAGAGCGACTCGGTGTAGACGTCTTGTGCGGCGTCGATCCAGACGTAGTCGATGTCGACCACCAGGATCCGTACCACAGGCTGGTGCTGGTCGGTGGCCAGTGGTACCTGGCTAGCGTTGCTTTCACTCGGCTCATGGGACCGGACTGGGCAGGCTCGCTGCACGACGAACCCGTAAAGCTCATCCGACCGGTAGTGGTTCGGACACGTCAAGCCGCACCTCGTCCTCGAGGAACAAGGGCTACCGGTGTCAGGCCGCCAGCTTCGGGGCGGTAGTGGACTTCCCGGGCGAGCAGGTGAGACGGCGCGTCATCAACCCCCGTCACCCCGGAAGGCAGGTCATTCTCACCATGTGCCCCTTGCTCCCGCCGTGCTGGTCGTGCTGACCACCTCCGAGCGCCACCGGTTGAAGAAAATGGCCTATGGCCACAAGAACGAGCGCGCCGGCGCCCCAGGCCCGCAGGGGCAAGGAGTCGTCGTTGAGGACACGCCGGAGCATCGCGAGCCGGCGATGCTGGTGCAGCGGTTCTCGGTCCTGGGTAATGACCGCAGGCGGCAGCGTGAGGCGGGGCATCCAGCTACCTCCTCGCGATCGACGAACTCGGCTACATGGAACTCGACCGCCGCGGCGCCGAACTGCCGGACAGGTGTTGACCGAGAGGGAGGAAAAGGCGTCCGTGACCATCGCTTCCAACGAATCGTTCGGAGGCTGAACAAAGACCTTCACCGATCCACGGCTCTGCGCTGCCATCGTGGACCGGCTCACCTTCGGCGGCAACATCATCGAGACCGGGACGGACTGCTACCGGCTTGCTCATGCCAAGAGCCATCGAGCAGAAGACTGATCGCCGCCGCGGCGTCCGCAACCGTTCGATCTGCCCGCACCTCGCTGCCTGGCCAAGGCCGTTGTCCGCCGACCCACATCGTCCGCAATCCAGCCGCCCGGCCGCCCGCGATGTCGTGGTCGGGATTGTCGCCGATCATCCATCCGCCGTCGGACAGGTCCCGACCACACCGTTCAGCGGCCAGTTGGAAGATCCGGACATCCGGTTTGCGGATGCCGACGTCGCCGGAGACGCAGCAGGCGTCGACCCGCTCGCCCAGCCCGGTCCGCTCGATCTTCATGAACTGGTTGTCGGCCATGCCGTTGCTGACGATGCCCACCCACCAGCCCGAGGCCCGCAACTGCGACAGACCTTCAAGCACCTGCGGGTCACACCGGACGAGGTCGGGCATCCGGACGCGGAAGGCGGCCCACAGCTCCTCAGCCGCCTGCGTCAGTGCGAAGTGTTCCCGCACGTCACGAAAGAACTGATCCCGGGGCCCGGTTCTCAGCCTGTCCGCGGCGATCAGCCAACGCGGCGCCTCGTCTCCGAGGTCGTGCTCGTCGGCGAACTCCGTCGCCCACACAGAAAATGCGAGCTGCCGGTCGATCAGGGTGTCATCCAGATCGAACAGTGCCAACCTCTGCACAGACACCCACCTCCCACAGCCTGCCCGATCCAGCCTCACCCGCTCGCCGAGGTGGGGCCAATTCTCGTTGTCAGATGATGGCACGGAGATCCCCAGGTGGGGCCAATTCACGCTGTCCTCCGGGGCCATCGAAAAGGGTCGAAGCCACTGCTGCACTGTCCGATTGCGCGCCCTCGGTCGGCGAGCCATGAGAGGAAAGTGCCAGCTTGGGTGACTTCGTGCTTGGTGTGGTTGGTCTGGGAGCTTCCCAACGGTGCCTTCTCGGTCTTTGCCCGCAGGCACCTCATCTGGTGCCACGTGGCGAAGTGCCGGAGAAACTGATGGTGTTCGGGTTCCTCAATGGCGGCGAGCCGTTCGATCAGCCAGCGCTGACAGAGCAGCGGCTGTCGGCCGACTCGCGGGAGGACGCCGCTGTCCATCAGCAGGTCACGCAGGTGAGTGACAGTCCGCCAGGGAGTTTCCGGAGCCATGATCTCACCGGCCGCCTTGCTGCTGGCCCGCTTCGACACCATCGGTCACCTGCGGCTGATTGCCCGCATCACCCCCCTGCCCACCGGCGTGCGGCGCGACCTCGGGCAGCGACTGCATCCAGCTGGCCCCGATCACCCTGGCACGGTGGCCGCTTCAGCGCCGGCTGGGGCACCCGCGGTGAGCTGGAGTACCACCCCCGTACGGCCCGGCCTGGTGGCAGAGTCCCTCGCCGACACCGCCGTCGACGAGGGCCCCTACCGCCATCCCGTCCGCTTCGTGCGGCTGCGTGGCGATCTCACCGCGCCACAGGTCCCTCCCTTCGGCACCTGACGGTGCACCACGCGACGCTCCTGCGGGCGCCGGGGCCGAGCTCGGCGGGCAGGTCGCGGACCCTGCTCGACCTCGTCGCGAACCGGCCCTACGGCGACGAGCGCGTGGCGGCACTCACTGTCAGCCGGAGTGCCGTGCCGCCGTGGTCGCCTTGTCACCGCGTAGGGAGCGGGAGGCTCAAGAGGCGCTCCAGCGGGGGGCGCGGCCGAGGTAACCCAGGAGGACCGCCACGTCGTCGTCGCCCTGCTCGGGGGCCAGGGCAGCGGTGTACGCGCGGGGGCGCAGCGGCTCGACGATCTCCCTGGCGACCTTGAGGAGGGGGCGGGCCAGCTCGGGCGTGAGCGGCGACGGCCGGCCCGTCGCCACGGCGATGTCCCAGGCGTGGACCGCTGCGTCCAGCCCGCACGCCGCCGAGCCGGACCACGGGGACAACTTGTGCGGCGGCACCGGCACGGGCACCTCGGCGGCGTCCCGGTCGACCCCCGCCCACGCCTCCGCCGCGCGTGCCAGGGCGTCCTCCAGGAACGCCGCCGGGTCCACCCCCTCCAGATCGCCCGACGGGGCGAACGGGTTGAAGTCGGGGCCGGGTTCGCCGGTCAGCGCGGCAGCGTAGCCGATCTGGTCGCCGACGGCGTGCTGGAAGACCTGAGCGACGGTCCAGGCCGCGCAGGGCGTCGGCAGGTGCCAGCCGTCGGCGGGGACGGCGCGGACCGCCGTGCGCAGTGCTTCGTGGGAGGCGTCCAGGACGTCCCAACCGCTGCAGATCATGCCATCGCTCATCGGAGAGTTCCCTGTCGTGGTGCCGTCACAGTGATGAATGTTGTTGTCATGCGTTCACCTTCGGCCCGTGACGAGAGGACTACCAGTGCCCTCTGCGACGGTAGGACTGCCAGTACCAGGCACAACGGCTGTCCGGCGGAGACAATGGCCGAGTGGACGAGACCCTGGGCACGGCATTGCGCCGCTGGCGCGACCGGCTTTCTCCCCTCGACGTCGGGCGGCCTTCGCGGCCCGGACGACGTGCGGTGGGGCTGCGACGCGAGGAACTGGCCGAGCTCGCGGGGCTGTCGGTCGACTATGTGGTGCGGCTGGAGCAGGGGCGGGCCACGAGCCCTTCGGCGCAGGTCGTCGCGAGCCTGGCCAGGGCACTGCAGCTGCAGCCCATGGAGCGCGATCACGCCTACCGGCTGGCCGGCCTGCTCCCGCCCCAGGAGGGGACGATCTCCACGCATGTTCCGGCGGGGGTCCAGCGGATGCTGGCCCGCCTCGGGGAGTTCCCCGTGGGCGTGTTCAGCGCCGACTGGACCTTGCTGTCCTGGACCCCGGCATGGGCAGTGCTGCTGGGCGACCCCAGCGCACGGACACACGTCGAGCGGAATCTGGCGCGGGCGGTCTTCGCCGCAGGGCCCAGCCGGCTCGCGGCCTGGCCCGTGCTCCAGGACGGCGACGCCCTGAACCCCGCCCTCGTCGCCGACCTGCGCACAGCTCTCGTCGACTACCCCCGCGACCGTGGCCTGACCGACCTCGTCGAGGAACTGAGGTCCACCAGCGCGGAGTTCACCCGACTGTGGGACGAGGGTGCGGTCGGACCGCACGTCTCGGCCCGCAAAACCATCCTGCACCCCCAGGTCGGCGAGGTGACGTGCGACTGCGACGTGCTCACCGTCCCGGGCTGCGACATCCGCCTCGTCGTCTACACGGTGGCCGCGGGTTCCGCCGACGCGGAAAAGCTGGAGTTCCTGCGGGTCACGGGCGGCGTCCGCACCGACGGCCCCTCGCCTCCGGGGCGAGGCAGCTTCTCCACGCCGTAACG
>NZ_JBNCAQ010000069.1:0-13066 GCF_049808595.1 Streptomyces aurantiaciflavus
CCCTTGCCCGTGAGCACCACCTGGACGCCCCTGCGGTCCTCGGGGCACATGCCGCGCTCGACGAGACCGTCCTTCTCCAGCCGGGCGATCAGCCGCGACAACGCACTCTGACTCAGATGGACCCGTTCGGCGATCTCCTGGACGCGAAAGCTGCAGGAACCGTCCGGCGGGACTCCCCCGGCGAGGACGTCCAGCACCTCGAAGTCGCTGGCGCACAGGCCGTGTTGGTGCAGCGCGCGGTCGAGTTCGCACTGGGTGCGCGCATGCAGCGCCAGGATGTCCCGCCACTGTTCCACGAGCGCCTGCTCGGCCTTCTTCGCCGCCATGGCCGCACCGTAGCAGAGAACGGGATTCATTGCACCAGAATTAAATGCGCTTGCATTCGATGCATGCGCATGTAGTGTCTTCCGCATGACCTCTCCGCTCTCCTCCCCCGCGTCCCCTCTCCCCGAGGTTCGCTGGACCCCGCGGCTGTGGGGCACCCTGCTGGTGCTCTGCGCCGCGATGTTCCTGGACGCGCTGGACGTGTCGATGGTCGGCGTCGCCCTGCCGTCCATCGGCGCCGACCTCGACCTGTCCACCTCGACGCTGCAATGGATCGTCAGCGGCTACATCCTGGGCTACGGCGGCCTGCTGCTCCTCGGCGGCCGCACGGCCGACCTGCTCGGCCGCCGCCAGGTGTTCCTGGTCGCTCTGGGCGTGTTCGCGCTCGCCTCGCTGCTCGGCGGGCTCGTCGACTCGGGTCCGCTGCTGATCGCCAGCCGGTTCATCAAGGGCCTGAGCGCCGCCTTCACGGCCCCGGCGGGCCTGTCGATCATCACGACGACGTTCCCGGAGGGCCCGCTGCGCAACCGCGCGCTCTCCATCTACACCACCTGCGCCGCCACCGGCTTCTCCATGGGTCTGGTCCTCTCCGGCCTGCTGACGGAGGCCAGTTGGCGCCTCACCATGCTGCTGCCCGCGCCGATCGCGCTGGTCGCCCTGCTGGCGGGCCTGAAGCTGCTGCCGCGCAGCGAACGCGAGCAGGGGCACAAGGGGTACGACGTCCCGGGCGCCGTCCTCGGCACCGCGTCGATGCTGCTGCTGGTCTTCACCGTCGTCCAGGCACCGGAGGTCGGCTGGGCCTCCGCCCGCACCCTGCTGTCCTTCCTCGCCGCCGCCGCCCTGCTGACCGTCTTCGTCCTCGTCGAACGCCGCTCGGCCGGCCCGCTCATCCGGCTCGGCGTGCTGCGCTCCGGCAGCCAGATCCGCGCCCAGCTCGGCGCGATGACCTTCTTCGGCTCGTACGTCGGCTTCCAGTTCCTGGCGACCCTCTACATGCAGACGCTGCTGGGCTGGTCGGCGCTGCACACGGCACTCGCCTTCCTGCCGGCGGGTGCGCTGGTGGCGCTGTCCTCGACCAAGGTGGGCTCGGTCGTGGACCGGTTCGGCACCCCGCGGCTGATCGCGGTGGGCTTCGCCCTCATGGTGGTCGGGTACGCGCTGTTCCTGCGGGTCGACCTGGACCCGGTGTACGCGGCCGTGATCCTGCCCAGCATGCTGCTGATCGGCGCGGCCTGCGCGCTGGTCTTCCCCTCGCTCAACATCCAGGCCACCAACGGTGTGGAGGACCACGAGCAGGGCATGGTGTCGGGCCTGCTGAACACCTCGGTACAGGTGGGCGGCGCGATCTTCCTGGCCGTGGTGACGGCGGTGGTGACGGCGGGCGCCCCGGCCGACCCCACCCCGCAGGCCGTCCTCGACAGCTACCGTCCCGGCCTGACGGTCGTCACCGCGATCGCCGCCCTGGGCCTCCTGATCACCCTGCCCGGCCTGCGCACGCGGCGCTCGGCGCAGTCGCTGGTGGTCGCCCAGTCCACCGAGCCCACCAAGTCCACCCTGAAGGAGGCGAACGCGGAACGCGTGCCGGTCCGCGACTAGGGGGACGCCTCCGTGTGCGCCCGGCGGGAGTCGTTGCCCCGCCGGGCGCCCCCCCGGGCGCCCCCCCCTGGGGACGGGTCCCGGGGCCGGCGCACGCAAGCGCAACGGGACGCGATCACCGTCGAGATCGGGTACGCGCTGTTCAGCGCGGCCTTCGCGGCGGCGGTGCTCTTCGGGGCGGTCGCCGGCCCGGCGCTGCTCTTCGCGCTCCCGGACGGGTTGGAGACGGTGCTGCTCCGGACGGGGCTGGTGCTCGCGCCCGTGGTGTTCACGGCCCGGGTGGTGGGCGTGCTGGTCCGCTTCCGCGGCCGGGCTCAGCCCAGCCAGCCCGGCCGCACCAACCCCGACTCGTAGGCCAGTACGACCAGTTGGGCTCGGTCACGGGCGCCCAGCTTGACCATCGTGCGGCTGACGTGGGTCTTGGCCGTGAGGGGGCTGACGACCAGTCGGCGGGCGATCTCCTCGTTGGACAGGCCGATCCCGACCAACGCCATCACCTCCCGCTCCCGTTCGGTGAGCCGGGCCAGCTCCGCCGTGGACGCGGGCTTCCTGGAGCGGGCGGCGAACTCGGCGATCAACCGGCGCGTCACACCCGGTGAGAGCAGCGCGTCGCCCGCCACCACCGCCCGTACGGCGCGCAGGAGTTCGTCCGGCTCGGTGTCCTTCACGAGGAAGCCGGAGGCACCCGAGCGGATCGCCTCGAAGACGTACTCGTCGAGTTCGAAGGTGGTGAGCATGACCACCCTCACCTCGGCGAGCGCCTCGTCCTCGGTGATACGACGCGTGGCGGCCAGCCCGTCGAGCAGGGGCATGCGGATGTCCATCAGCACGACGCCGGGCCGCAGTTCGCGCACCTTGCGCAACGCCTCGTCACCGTCGGCGGCCTCCCCGGCGACCTCGATGTCGGGTTGTGCGTCCAGCAGCGCCCGGAACCCCGCCCGGACCAGCGACTGGTCGTCGGCGAGCAGTACGCGGATCACCGGTCCTCCCTGACCTTGGACGGCAGTACGGCGAGCACCCGGAAACCGCCGTCGTCCCGCGGCCCCGCCTCGATCGTGCCACCCAGGGCCGCGGCCCGCTCCCGCATTCCCGCGAGGCCGTTGCCGCCGCCGCCCGCGTCGGTGTGGGCCGCCGGCCCGTCGTCGTCGATCCGCAGCCGCAGTGTCCCGCCCGCCTGGTCGAGGCGCACGCGCGCGTGCCGCGATCCCGAGTGCCGTACGACGTTGGTGAGGGCCTCCTGCACGATGCGGAACGCGGCGAGGTCCGTGCCGGGCGGCAGCCGGGGCGGCTCCCCCGTCACCGCGACGGTCAGGCCCGCACGCGCCGCCTGCTCCACCAGTTCGGGCAGTCGGTCCAGGCCGGGCGCCGGAGCGCGCGGCGCGTCTCCCGGCGTGCGGAGGGTGTCGAGCACCTGGCGCACCTCACCGAGCGCCTCCTTGCTGGCGGACTTGATGGTGGTGAGCGCGGTACGCGCCTGCTCCGGGTGGGAGTCGAGGAGCGCGAGGCCGACGCCCGCCTGGACGTTGATGACGGAGAGGCTGTGGGCGAGGACGTCGTGCAGTTCGCGGGCGATGCGCAGCCGCTCCTCGTCGGCGCGCCGCCGTGCGGCCTGGGCGCGCTCGGCCCGCTCCCGGGCCCACTGCTCACGCCGGGTCCGGACCAGCTCCGCGACGGCCACGATCACCACGACCCAGGTGGCGACGACGATCTCCTGACCGAAGGAGGCGGGCTCGTCCCCGGACGGCGGCAGCCACCGGTACAGCCAGTGCGCGACCAGCAGGTGCACGGCCCACAGCAGTGCCAGCGCCGTCCAGGCGGCCCGCCGGTGCCCGGCGGCGACGGCGGCGACGCAGGCCACGGCGACGGTCAGGAGGATCGGCCCGTACGGATAGCCGGCGCCCAGGTAGACCGCGGTGGCCGCGGCCGTGCCGAACACGACGGGCACGGGATGCCGGTGCCGCCACAGCAGCAGTCCGGCGGCGACGAGCAGCAGCACGCGCGCGAACGGGTCGAGCACGGCCCGCTCGCCCTGCTGCTGGTGCGCGGCGAAGGTGGAGCCGCCGAAGACGAAGACCGCGAGCAGCAGGGTGGAGCGCCAGGGCCACCGGCCGCCCGGCCGCTCGTCCTCCTCCCAGAGGCCCGGCCACGGCGGCCCGGGCCGCCGCCACCGGGCCGGGCCACCGCGCTCAGGCACCCGCTCCTCGTCCATGTCAGCCACGCTAGACGCCCCGGCCCGCCGTGGACGTCCGCCGGGCGAGGTGACCGCGTGTACTCCCCTGGAAGTACGGGCGGTGCGCCTGGTAGCGCTTCGTCGGAGCGGGCGTCAGGACCGACGGGGGTGGGCGGGGCCGGGCGGCGGTCACGGTGCCGCGACCGTCGCCGCGGCAGGGTGCTTCACGGCGCCGTGCCGCCCCCGCCGGTGGCGATGCCACCGCGTGGCTGGGGCGCCGAGAAGGGCGGCGTGTCCTGCTCGCAGGAGGTTCCCGGCGGCGGGAGGACGCCGTCGACGAGGTAGCGGCTCACGTGGTCGTCGACACACGTACTGGGGTTGAGCAGCGCGGTGTGTCCGTACCCGTGGTGGGTGAGCAGCCGGGCGTCGGCCAGCTGCTCGGACATCGCCTGCGCGTCCGCGTACGGGGTGGACGGGTCGTAGGTGGTGCCGACCACCAGCACCGGGTGCGCCGTCGGCTTGTTCCACGGCCCGGCGTACCGGCCGGCGGGCGCCGCCGGCCAGGTGGAACACGGCTCCGTGGCCCACGTCCAGGAGCGCGCCGCGTCGCCGGAACGCACTGCGGCGGCCTCCTCCAGCGTATGGAAGGCGGCGGGATCGCGCGGGTTGGGGCTGTCGCTGCAGATCACGGCGGCGCCCTGCTCCTCGCCCAGGTACGGCACCGGGACCGGAGGCGTCATGGCGGGCGTGGCGGGGGCCGCCGGGACGCGCCCCTGCCACAGCTCCTGAAGCCGGGCGGCCAGGTTCGTCCATCCGGGGTGGACGACGTAGAGACTGTTCACCGTGTCCGCCACGGTCCGGGCGTAGGTCCACGACTCCACCGGACGCTCCTTCAGGCGGCGGGTCAGCTCGTGGAACTTGTCCCGGGTGGCCTGGGGGCTGCCGGCCGAGAACGCGCAGCGCGCGACGGTGGCGGACCCGCACAGGGACAGGAACCGGTCCAGGGTCCGGGCCGCCGAACGGTCCGACCCCAAGCGCAGGAAGGTGGAGAGCCGGGCCTGCTCCGACCCGTTGTTCGTCCACGCCGACGGGTCGACGTTGCTGTCGAGCACCATGGCACGGATGGTGTCCGGGTGGAGGTTGGCGTAGGTGGCGCCGAGGAACGTGCCGTAGGAGATCCCGATGTAGGTGAGGCGCGACTCGCCCACCGCGCGGCGGAGCTGGTCCAGGTCGCGAGCGGTGTCGGCCGTCGAGACGTGCCGCAGAAACTCCGGGTCACGCCGCTGGCAGGCCCGGCCCAGCTCCCGGTAGGCGTCGATCCAGGCCTTCCGCTCCCGCTCGCCCACCGGGAATCCGGCCGGATGGCCCGCGATCCAGGCCTCGGCCTGCTCCGGGCTTGCGAAGCAGTTCACCGCTGTGCTGTTGCCGATCCCTCGCGGGTCCCAGCTGACGATGTCGAAACGCTCCCGCACCTCACCCGGGAAGAACTCGTACATCTGCGGCATCTGCACCGACCCGGGCCCGCCGGGGCCGCCGGGGTTGAAGAACAGGGTGCCGATGCGCCGCCCGGGGTCGGTGGCCTTCCGCCTCACCACGGCCAGTTCGACGGTGCGCCCGCCGGGTTCCGCGTAGTCGAGCGGCACGGTCGCCGTCGAGCAGTCGTATCGCGCGTCCTGAACGCAGGGCTTCCAGGCGAGCTCCGGGGCGGGCACCGCGGGAGCCGGCCCGCCACCCGTCGCTGCGGGAGGGGGAGCGGTCAGCGCCGTCGAGCAGGACAGCACCACGGTGACGACCGCGGCGCACGTCCTTCGACGGCCGGCTGTCGGACCAGTTATTCGCATGCCACGTCCTTTCACGGCCGGGCGCCCGACGTTGCCCGGGCACTGGGTCCGCCCAGGCACCACGGCATTGGTCATCGGCGCGCATCCGTGACCACCAGACCGCGCCCGGCCCCCACCCGCGAGCCGACCGCACCCGAATGGGCGCCGGCCCGCCCGGGCCCGGCGCCCCCGGCCGGCATCCGCCCACGGCGCTTCGTCACCCCGGCCGACATCCGCCCATGGCGCTTCGTCACCCCGGCCGACATCCGCCCACGGCGCTTCATTACCGTGGCCTGGCCCGGCCTTCCCCCGTCAGTCGGACTTGCCTGCTCCCCGGGACACCCCCCAAGGGCCTGTCCGGCGGATCAAGTCGCAGGAATCCGGCGGTGACTCATCGGTGCGGGTGAGCGGGGCGATGGGGGTGCCCCCGCGCGAGGCTGTTCGAGCGTGGGAGAGCGTCCAGCTGCAAGGCGGAGGAGGGCGTCGACGCGATGGGGGTCCCCCCGCGCATGGGGGTCCCTCCCGCTCGAGCGAAGCCGAGAGTGGGGGAGAAGCCGAGCGTGGGGGAGTCGACAACCGACGACAACGCCGGTGGGGGCACCTCCCGCTCGAGCGAAGCCGAGAGTGGGGGAGGACGCACCAAGCCCCGCGTCTGCGGCATGATCCGCCGGACAGGCCCCTAGCCCAGCCCCACCCCGTGGGCGAGCCGTGTCACCGCGTGCCGGAAGAACGGCTCGCGTTCCTCCACCACTCGGTGGAACTGGCCGAACAACTCGAAGCCGACCAGCCCGTACAGCTGGGCCCAGGCCGCGACCAGTGCCGTGACCGCTCCCGGCGGGAGGTCGGGGGCGAGGTCGCCGGCCATGCGCACGGCTTCCGGTACCAGTTCGTCCGTCAGGAGCGGCACGTTCAGCCCCTGGCTCTGGTGCGCGTCCCGCACGATGCCGATGAGGAGGACGCCGACGCGGGAGGCGGCGGGGACGGTCGCCTCAGGGGCGCTGTATCCGGGGACGGGCGAGCCGTAGATCAGCGCGTACTCGTGCGGATGGGCCTGCGCCCAGCCGCGTACCGCCTCGCACACCGCGACCCAGCGCCGGACCGGCTCGGCACCGGCCACGGCGGCGTGCGCCGCCTCGGCTCGCTCACCGAGGGAGTCGTAGGCGTCGATGATGAGCGCGGTGAGCAGGTCGTCGCGGCTCGGGAAGTACCGGTAGAGCGCCGAGGAGACCATGCCGAGCTCACGCGCGACAGCTCGTAGCGAGAGCTTGGACGCACCCTCGGCCGCGAGCTGTCTGCGCGCCTCTTCCTTGATGGCGGTGGTGACTTCGATCCGGGCGCGGGCGCGGGCCCCTCGGGCGGTGCTGTTGGCGCTGCTCATGGGCCCCAGTGTCCCACGAAAGACAGAGCAGTGCACACATTCGAGAGCGGCGAACAAAAAAGAGAGCACCGCTCTTGCCCTGGGTCGGTGATGTCGTGCACACTCGAATCAAGCGAGAGCACCGCTCTCTCAGAACTGGGGGTCATCCGATGTCGTCGTCGCCGTACTACCTCAAGGGCAGCCCGCTCAACGTCCGTCTCAACAGCTTCATCGGCTGGCTGGCCCGGCACGGGTTCAGCCTCGCCGGCACGGCGGAGATGTCGGTGCGGGGCCGCAAGAGCGGACAGATGCAGCGCATCCCGGTCAACCCGCACACGTACGAGGGCGCGCAGTACCTGGTGTCGGCCCGCGGACACTCCCAGTGGGTGCGCAACATGCGCGTGGCCGGCGGCGGGGAGCTGCGGGTGGGGCGCAAGGTGCGCACGTTCACCGCGGTGGAGCTTCCCGACGCGGAGAAGCTCCCGGTGCTGCGGACCTACCTGGAGAAGTGGGGGTGGGAGGTCAACCAGTACTTCCAGGGGGTCACGGCCAAGTCCACGGACGAGGAGATCATCGCGGCGGCCCCCGACCACCCGGTGTTCCGGATCACGGTCGAGGGCTGACCCCGTGCGCCTCGGTCAGGAGTCGGTCTCCTTGGCCGCGGGCGCCGACGCCGGTGCCGACTCCTGCCGTCGGTCCATCATCGTCAGCGCCCGCTGGGCGAGCGGATGCGAGCGGACCATCTCGCCGAGCGTCGTCCGGCCGCGGGTGATATCCGTGAACGCCCGCCAGGCGGGGCGGAAGCCGGTGAGGGCCGCGTGGAACAGGCCCGGGCGGCGCTCGAAGGCGGCCAGCAGCCGCTTGCCGACACTCATCTCGACGCCGAGACCCGCCTTGATCGCGAACGCGTAGTTCAGGGCCTGACGGCGGGCGTCCACCGCGTCGTGCGCCTCCGCGATACGGACCGCCCACTCGCCCGCGAGCCGGCCCGAGCGCAGGGCGAAGGAGATGCCCTCGCGGGTCCACGGCTCCAGCAGGCCCGCCGCGTCCCCGCAGACCAGCACCCGCCCCCGGGACAGCGGGGAGTCGTCGGCGCGGCAGCGGGTCAGGTGACCGGAGGAGATGCTCGGTTCGAAGCCGGCGAGGCCGAGCCGCCCGACGAAGTCCTCCAAGTACCGCTTGGTGGCGGCGCCTTCACCGCGCGCCGAGATCACACCGACCGTCAGCGTGTCGCCCTTCGGGAACACCCAGCCGTAGCTGCCGGGCATCGGGCCCCAGTCGATGAGCACCCGTCCCTTCCAGTCCTCGGCGACCGTCTCCGGCACCGGGATCTCCGCCTCCAGGCCGAGGTCCACCTGGTCGAGCTTCACCCCGACGTGTGCGCCTATCCGGCTGGCGCTGCCGTCCGCGCCCACGACCGCGCGCGCGAGCAGCGTCTCGCCGCCCTGCAGGACGACCGCGACCGTCCTGCGGTCGGGCACCGCCGAGCCGTGCTGCTCGACCCGCTGCACGGTGACGCCCGTCCGCAGCTCGGCGCCCGCCTTCTGGGCGTGCTCGACGAGCTGCTGGTCGAACTCGGGCCGGTTGATCAGCCCGAACAGCATCTGCCGGGAGCGACGGGTGCGGGTGAAGCGCCCGTTGTTCGAGAACGTCACCGCGTGCACCCGGTCCCGCAGGGGCAGCTCGAAGCCGGGTGGCAGCGCGTCGCGCGAGGGGCCGATGATGCCGCCGCCGCACGTCTTGTAGCGGGGCAGCTCCGCCTTCTCCAGCAACAGCACGCGCCGCCCCGTGACCGCCGCCGCGTAGGCGGCCGAAGCCCCCGCGGGTCCCGCGCCCACCACGACGACGTCCCACACCTGCCGCACGTCGTCCGCCGAAGAGTTCTCGCTGCTCACGATGGTCTACTGCTCCCGATCAAGCCGCCTGCCGCACCTGTCCCCCGCATCCTACGACCGAGATCGCCACAGCCCGCTGTGGGAGGATCGACGGCACTCATCGGTACAACGTCGCACCCACAAGGAGCGTGCCCATGTCGTCGAATCCGGTCGCCGAGACCGTCGCCTCGCTGATGCCCAGGGCGAAGGCGGAGCTCACCGAGCTGGTGGCCTTCAAGTCGGTGGCGGACTTCGACCAGTTCCCGAGGAGCGAGAGCGAGGCGGCGGCGAACTGGATAACGGCCGCGCTGCGCGCCGAGGGCTTCCAGGACGTCGCCCTGCTCGACACCCCGGACGGGACGCAGTCGGTGTACGGCTACCTGCCCGGTCCCGCGGGCGCGAAGACCGTCCTGCTCTACGCCCACTACGACGTGCAGCCGCCACTGGACGAGGCGGGCTGGATCACCCCGCCCTTCGAGCTGACCGAGCGCGACGGCCGCTGGTACGGGCGCGGCACCGCCGACTGCAAGGGCGGCTTCATCATGCACCTGCTGGCCCTGCGCGCCCTCAAGGCCGACGGCGGGGTCCCGGTCCACGTGAAGATGATCGTCGAGGGCTCGGAGGAGCAGGGCACGGGCGGCCTGGAGCGCTACGCCGAGCAGCACCCCGAGCTGCTCGAGGCCGACACCATCGTCATCGGCGACGCGGGCAACTTCCGCGTGGGCCTGCCCACCGTCACCTCCACCCTGCGCGGCATGACCATGATGCGCGTGCGCATCGACACGCTGGAGGGCAACCTGCACTCCGGCCAGTTCGGCGGCGCCGCCCCCGACGCGCTGGGCGCACTGATCCGTGTCCTGGACTCGCTGCGCGCCGAGGACGGCTCGACGACCGTCGACGGCCTGACCGACGGGACGGCCTGGGATGGCCTGCAGTACGACGAGGAGCAGTTCCGCCGTGACGCCAAGGTCCTGGACGGTGTCGGTCTGATCGGCTCCGGCACGGTCGCCGACCGCATCTGGGCCCGCCCGGCCGTCACCGTCCTCGGCATCGACTGCCCGCCGGTCGTGGGCGCCACCCCGTCCGTGCAGGCCAGTGCCCGTGCGCTGATCAGTCTGCGGGTGCCGCCGGGCACGGACGCGGCCGAGGCGACCAAGCTGCTCCAGGCCCATCTGGAGGCGCACACGCCGTGGGGTGCGCGGGTGCAGACCGAGCAGATCGGGCAGGGCCAGCCGTTCAGCGCCGACACCGCGAGCCCCGCGTACGCGGCGATGGCCGAGGCGATGGCGGTGGCCTACCCGGGCCAGGAGATGCAGTACGCCGGGCAGGGCGGCTCCATCCCGCTGTGCAACACCCTCGCGGCCCTCTACCCGCACGCGGAGATCCTCCTCATCGGTCTGAGCGAGCCCGAGGCCCAGATCCACGCGGTCAACGAGAGCGTGTCCCCGGAAGAGCTGGAGCGCCTGTCGGTGGCGGAGGCCCTGTTCCTGCGCACGTACGCGGCGAGCTGAGTCACCGGCTCCGGCCGACAGCAGAGGGCCTCGTCTTCCGGACGGGGCCCTCTCCACGGTCGCCCATGGACGTCGTCGAAGCTCCTCCCCCACCTCCGCCTCCCGCGCTTCCCGGTCGGCCAGGCCGACCTGGCGTGTTTCGGCCACGGCGACCCGGTGACCGGGCGTGCCTCGGCGGTCCTGCGCGAAGCGGCGGACAAGTTCTCTTCCGCGCACTGAAGATGGGGACCATGGCCCCCACCGCACGCCTCACCGCCCACCACGCCCTCGCCACCACCCTGGACCTCCTCAGCGACCAGGAGCTCGCGGACCTGGTGGCGTCCGGGACCCCGCTGGGCACCGGAGTCGGCGGACAGGTGCTGCGCGTCGACGTCGACGGTCAGCCGGTCTTCGTGAAGCGGATCCGCCTCACCGACACCGAACTGCGCCCCGAACACGCCCGTTCCACCGCGAACCTCTTCGACCTGCCGCCCGTCTGCCACTACGGCGTCGGCGACCTCGCCAGCCCTGGCCTCGGCGCCTGGCGGGAACTCGCGGTGCACGCGATGACGACGCGCTGGGTGCTCTCGGGCGGCTTCCCCGGCTTCCCGCTCACCCACCACTGGCGGGTGCTGCCCGCCGAACCCCGGCCGCTGTACGAGGACCTGGCCGACGTGGACCGTGCCGTGGCGTACTGGGGCGGACGCCCAGGCCTGCGCAAGCGGATCGAGGAACTGCGCTCGGCGTCGGCGAGCCTGACACTGTTCCTGGAGTACCTCCCGACCACCCTCCACGACTGGCTGGCCGAAAAGCTCCGCACGGACGACGCGGACGACGCCTGCGCCCTGGTGGAACGGGAGTTGGCACACCTGACCGCCTTCCTCCGCGACGCGCACCTCCTGCACTTCGACGCCCACTTCCGCAACATCCTCACGGACGGACGGCGCCTCTACCTCGCCGACCACGGCCTGGCGCTCTCCCCCCGCTTCCACGTCACCGCTGAGGAGAGGGACTTCATCGAACGTCACCGCGGCTACGACCGCGCCTACACCCTCACCTACCTGGTGAAATGGCTGGTCACCGACCTGTACGGACACCACGGCGAGGAACGCGCGGCCTTCGTGCGTGCCTGCGCCGAAGGCCTGCGGCCGGAGGGAATCCCGGACGGTGCCGCCGCCCTCCTCACCCGCCACGCCCGGGTCGCCACCGTGATGACCGGCTTCGAGCGACGACTGCGGGAGGAGAGCAGGTCGACGCCGTATCCGGCGGAGGAGCTGGAGCGGGCCTCGGCCCCGTCAGAAGGTCACCCGACCGGGATCCCGGCCTCCAGATAGAGCGCGGCCCCCCGCTCACGTGCCCGCAGGGCCCAGCGCAGCCGCTCGTAACGCACCGGCGGCAGCAGATGGGCCGCCTCCTCCTCGGTGACGAAACGCCAGGCCCGCAGTTCGGGCCCGGGCAGCAGCACTCCGGCAGCGGCTTCGGAGTCGAGCCTGCCGCCGTCGAAGAGGAGGCGCAGCCCGCCGTATCCGGGAGGCTTCGGCCGTTCCCAGTCGACGACCAGCAGCCGGGGTACGTCCTCGAGCCGGACGCCGGTCTCCTCCTCGACCTCGCGCATGCCCGCGCGCGCGGGCGCCTCGCCCGGCTCCACGACACCGCCGGGGAACTCCCAGCCGGGCTTGTAGGTCGGGTCGACGAGCAGCACCCGGTCGTGCTCGTCGAAGAGCAGCACCCCGGCGGCCAGCGTCTCGGCGGTGGGCTCGGGGGTCTGCACGATGTCGCAGGCGGCCACGTCACCGCTGCCGACGGCCTCCGCGATGCGGACGGCGGTCTCGTACGGGGTGAGGTCACTGGTGTCGACAGGGTGGGCGTCGCCGGTGAGCCAGACGGCGAGGGCGGCGCGGTACGGCTCGATGTGGTCGTACGACCACTGCCGTACGCGTATCTCGCCGTCGGGGAGGTCGGGCGGGATCTCCCGCCCGGCTATTCGCTCGCGCAGGATCGTTTCGGCCGGGGCGAGGAGCACATGGTGGACGGGGATCCGGCGGGCGGCGAGGCCGCCGAAGATCTCGTCGCGGTACTCCTGGCGCAGCAGGGTCATGGGGACGACGAGGGTGCCGCCGAGCTCGCCGAGCAGGGCGGCCGCGGTGTCGATCACGAGCCGGCGCCAGATCGGCAGGTCCTGGAAGTCGCCGACCTCGGCGAGGTGCTTGGGCGGCAGCAGCTGCGGGAGCGCCGCGCCGATGACCTCGGGGTCGAAGAGCGTGCTGTTCGGGATCAGGTCGATCAGTTCCCGTGCGGTGGTGGTCTTCCCCGCACCGAACGCGCCGTTGATCCAGACGACGGTCACTTTTCCCCCTCTTCTGTTGGCCCCCTGAGGCTTGCCCGCTCCACCCTGCCACGGAAACCACCTCCCGTTGAGGGCGCGCACGCCGTGG
>NZ_JBNCAQ010000070.1:0-12198 GCF_049808595.1 Streptomyces aurantiaciflavus
CTGAGTCAGGAATTCTGTTCAGATGTGTAGGGTTGTGGGGTGGCGCGTACTGGGCGGCCGAAGGCCGAGTTGATCCTGTCGGATGAGGAACGGGCTGCGCTGGAGGGATGGGTGCGGCGCCGTTCCACGCCGCAGGCGTGGGCTCTGCGCTGCCGGATCATCCTGGCCTGCTCTACCGGCGCGTCCAACAAGGACGTGGCAGCGCAACTCGGCTCGACACCGCATGCGGTGGGCAGGTGGCGGGCGCGGTTCGTCGAGCACCGGATCGCGGGCCTGGGCGACATGCCGCGCTCGGGCGGGCCCAGGACGGTGACCGACGAACAGGTCGCCGCGGTGGTCACCAAAACGCTGGAGAGCACGCCGAAGAACGCCACGCACTGGTCGACGAGGGCGATGGCCAAGGAGTTGGGCATGTCGCAGTCGACCGTCTCGCGGATCTGGCGAGCCTTCGGCCTGCAGCCACACCGCTCGGAGACGTTCAAGCTGTCGACCGACCCGTACTTCGTCGACAAGGTCCACGACGTCGTCGGCCTGTATCTGGACCCGCCCGAGCGGGCCCTGGTGTTCTGCGTGGACGAGAAGTCGCAGATCCAGGCACTGGACCGCTCCCAGCCGGTGCTGCCGATGATGCCGGGTGTTCCCCAACGGGTCACTCACGACTACGTGCGGGCGGGAACCACGACGCTGTTCGCGGCCCTGGAGGTGGCCACGGGGAAAGTCATCGGCTCCCTCCACCGCCGGCACCGGGCCGAGGAGTTCAAGAAGTTCCTCATCAAGCTGGACCGAGAGATACCGCAGGGCCTGGACGTGCACCTCGTGCTGGACAACTACGCCACCCACAAGACCCCGGCCATCAAGACCTGGCTCCTGGCCCACCCCCGCTTCCACCTGCACTTCACACCCACCGGCTCGTCATGGCTGAACCTGGTCGAGCGGTGGTTCGCGGAGCTGACCAACAAGCAGATACGACGAGGCGTCCACAAGACCGTCCACGCGCTGGAGAAGGACATCCGCAGCTGGATCGCCATGTGGAACACCGATCCCAAGCCCTACGTCTGGACGAAGACCGCGGACGAAATCCTCGAACGCCTCGCCAGTTATCTGAACAGAATTCCCGACTCAGAAGACTAGGCGCAGGTGAACTTCGACTCCACCCAGTTCGCGAGCGCCACCGAGCCGAGGTGGTTGTGCGGCTCGACCACCAGGCGCACGGTCCGGCGGCTGACGAGGTTCACATGGACGGGCACGGCCGGATCGCCGGCCCTGACCTCCCCGGACGTCCACAGCCGGGCCCCGTCGGCGTACACGGAGAAGGTGACCTTGCCGAGCCTCGCCGTGAGGTCGTCGACGCCGACCAGGGCCTCGTAGGAGACGCACGCGCGGTTGAGGTCGACGGTGACGGAGGAGTCGCCGTGCACGGTCAGCCCGCGCGCGTACTGCCGGTCGGCGATGGACAGTCCGAGGCGCTGCCACAACCAACTGCTGCCGCCGAGCCGGATCTCGGGCCCGGTGCCGTCGCCGTTGACGTCGAAGACCAGATCACTCAGCCGGTAGACGGCCGGCGCCGGTGGGGGAGCGGGGGACGGTGCCGAGGCGGCGGCCGGGGTCGGAGTGGGTGTGGACAGGGGTGTGGCCGATGGCGTCGGCGGCGGGGCGGACGCCGGCTTCGGGGCGGTCGAGGGAATGGGCGTCGCCGTACGGGCCGCGGCGGGGGCGATCGCCGCAGGCCGGGGCTCGGGGTCCTCCGGCGTGCGGGTGGACGTGGAGTTCGGCGCCGGCCCCTCCGGCAGCACGACCGGCGCGGCGGCCGGGGGCTCGGCCGCCGGCTCCGTGGCGGGGCTGTCGTCCCCGGCCAGGGCGAGGACCACCGCGGTGGCCGCCACCGCGACCACACCGGCCGCGATACCGGCCTTCGCCGGCGCGCCCAGCCCCTCCGAGGCCGCCGCGCCACCCCCGCTGCCCACCCCGCCGGACGCACCACCGCTCACGGCCGCGACAGCCACGGCGCCCGCGGCACCGACTCCGGCACCACCGGCGACGATCCCGGCCGTCTTGGCGTACCCGGCGGCGCCGAACCAGCCGATGACCGCGACCGGCACGACGGCGGGGATGCTGCTGGCGACCTCCTCGATCTGCAGGGCGGCCAGCCGGCACCTGGCGCACTGCTCCAGGTGCTGGCGCAGGCCCCGTGCTGCGCGGGTGCGCAGCCGGCGGCGGGCGTAGGTGCCGAGCTGGTCGGCGTAGCGGGCGCACTCCGAGTCGCCGGTGAGGGTGGCGCTGACATGGGCCTGGAGATAGGCCTGCTTGAGTCCCTCACGGGCCCGGCTGGCGAGCACGCGCGTGCCGTTGGCGTCGAGTCCGAAGAGCGTGGCGACCTCGCTCGGCGACTCGTCCTCGACCTCCGTGTGCCACAGCACGGCCTGCCAGCGTTCCGGCAGCGAGCGGAAGGCCCGCATGGCCATGGACTGCTCGGCCTCGTGCAGGGCCCGTACGTCCGCGCCCACGTCGACCCCCGTTCCGAAGGAGCCGACGGACGAGGCGTCGTCGCCGGCCTCGGAGGAGCGGGAGGCGTGCGCGGCGAACAGGGCGAAGTCGTCGACGAGCTGCTCCCGCCTCGCCGACTTCGTCCAGCCCGCGGCGACGCGGCGGACGGAGGTGAGCAGATAGGCGCGTACGGCGTGCGCGGGGCCGGAGCCGCCGCGTACCGCCTGGAGCATGCGGGCGAAGACCTCGGCGGTCAGGTCGTCGGCGGTGTGGGCGTCCCGGCAGCAGGTGCGCGCGTACCGGCGCACGGCCTCGGCATGGCGCCGGTACAGCTCCTCGTACGCGGTGTCGTCGCCCGAGCGCATCCGGGCGATCAGGTCGACGTCGGCCGGCGGCACCTCCCGCAGCGGCGGCAGGGCGCTGTCCTCGTGCCGGCCGCGCTGCGCCGGGACGCCGCCCTTGGGCGGTTCCGCGGCCGCGGCGTCGTCCCGTGGGGCATCCGCGCGCCCGCCCTGGATCGGCACCTGTGGAGAGAACCGGCCACCGGCCCCCGTGCGACGGTCGCCCAGCGACTCGTCCCGCCCGTCAACACTCATCGCGGAAAGCCCCCGCTGCCTGCCCAACCAGTCCGAACACCAGGTCAGAGTGCCATATTGGCTTTTGTTCGGAATCCGTCCCGGTTCGGCCCGTTCACTTACGGTTCACCCGGACGGGGAAGGCTCAACGGCCCTGGAGCGGGCCGGAGTTGACCCGGGCGGCGGAAATGCCCGGATCGCCCCCATCGGTGCACCGGGGCGAGGGCCCTACCGCACCCCCGCCCACAGTCACCTTTTCGAGCAGCGCGAACCGCGCCCGTTGACCGCGCCGGCGGCCCCGCCCTGCCCTCACGGAACGGGCACGACCAGGCCGCCGACGCCTCACGACAACGGCCGCGACCGCAGCCCCTCCAGCAGGATGTCCAGCAGCCGCGCCGAAGCCGCCGCCTGCTGCGCCGCGTCGGGCAGCGAGGGCGCCGCCGTCGCGATCACCAGCAGGACGTCCGACACCGACACATCCGCCCGCAGCTCGCCCGCCGTCCGCGCCCGCTCCACGAGCTGGCCCACCACGTCGAGCAGCGCCGCCGCCCCCGCGTCGTCCACGGTGGCCGGCAGACCCTCCTCGGCCACCAGCCGCAGCTCACCGCCGCTCGACTGGGACCGCTGCTGCGGCACGCGCGCCTCGTCGGCCGGCGAGCCCTCGGCGCCCTCGTCGGCGACCCCGACCCTGAGCACCTGCGGCGGCAGCAGCCGCCCGGCACCCGAGGCCACCGACGTCCGCAGGAAGCGCGACAGCGCCGACCACGGCTCGTCCTCCTGGCCGAGCGCGGCCCGTGCCTGGTCGGTCAGCCGGGAGGTCTCCTCCTCGGCTATCCGACGCACCAGCACGTCCTTGCTCGGGAAGCGCCGGTACACCGTGCCGACCCCGACCCGCGCCCGCCGCGCCACGTCCTCCATCGGCGCGCCGTAGCCCAGCTCGCCGAAGACCTCGCGCGCCGCGCGCAGTACGTGTTCCAGATTGCGCTGTGCGTCCACGCGCAGCGGTGTGGTCCGCGGGCCGTCCCCGCGCCCGTTGCCCACCGCCGCGCTCACCGCGCCGCCCGGTGCAAGGGCGGACGCGGACGACCAATGCGTGTCCTGAATGTGCATGAATGATCCCCCGGTAATGACGTCTCCCCCCGGAGACTCTCCCCGCCATCGAAAGCCGGAGTGCGTGGAACAAGGGGACCGCGAACTCACCCGGACCCGCCCGTCGCGAACCCAGGAGCGCTTCCCCCTACACCCCGTCGACACACGAACATAGTTGAGAGGCAGTCAATTCAGAAGGGGCAGGTTCCGCACGGGTCGCCCCCCGATCGGAGTACGGGTCGTATACGTCCCGATTGCGCCACATCCCCTACCCCGGCCCATACCGCTGACCTGCGCGCCTTCCCGCCATGCCAGCGTTTCGGCCAACCCCGCGCCCGACCGGCCCATGGTCACACAATTTGCCGGGGCTGTGGACAAACTCCGGAGTCGGGTGCGTCATGGGATGGTGAAGGAACGTGCGCGCATTCTCGTTGTCGGCGGCGGCTACGTCGGGATGTACACGGCCCTGCGGCTCCAGCAGAAGCTGAAACCGGAACTCGGCCGGGGCGAGGCCGAGATCACGGTCGTCACGCCCGACCCGTACATGACCTATCAGCCCTTCCTGCCCGAGGCCGCCGCCGGCTCCATCTCACCCCGGCACGTCGTCGTGCCGCTGCGCCGCGTCCTGCCGCACTGCCGGGTCGTCGTCGGCGAGGCCACCGCCATCGACCACGCCAAGCGCACCGCCACCCTCACCACCCTCGCCACCGAAGAGGAGGGCACCGGACCGCAGCAGCTGACGTACGACGAACTCGTCCTCGCGCCCGGTTCCGTCTCCCGCACCCTGCCCATCCCGGGCCTCGCCGACTACGGCATCGGCTTCAAGACCGTCGAAGAGGCCATCGGCCTGCGCAACCACGTCATCGAACAGATGGACATCGCTTCCTCGACCCGCGACCCCGCGATCCGCGACGCCGCCCTCACCTTCGTCTTCGTCGGCGGCGGCTTCGCCGGCGTCGAGGCACTCGGCGAACTGGAGGACATGGCCCGCTACGCCACGCGCTACTACCACAACGTCACACCCGACGACATGAAGTGGATCCTCGTCGAGGCCTCCGACCGGATCCTCCCGGAGGTCGGCGAGGACATGGGCCGCTACACGGTCAGCGAACTGCGCCGCCGCAACATCGACGTCCGCCTGGGCACCCGCCTGGAGTCCTGCGCCGACCGCGTCGCCGTCCTCAGCGACGGCGCCCGCTTCCCGACCCGTACGGTCGTGTGGACCGCCGGCGTCAAACCCCACCCCCTCCTCGCCGCCACCGACCTCCCCCTCACCGAACGGGGCCGGCTCAAGTGCACCCCCGAGCTGACGATCGAGGGCGTCACGCACGCGTGGGCCGCCGGAGACGCCGCCGCCGTCCCCGACGTCACCGCCCCCGAACCCGGCACCCACACCGCCCCCAACGCCCAGCACGCCGTACGCCAGGCAAGGGTTCTCGCCGACAACATCGTGCGCTCCCTGCGCGGCCAGCCCCTCCAGACGTACTCCCACCGGTACGCCGGCTCGGTCGCCTCCCTCGGACTGCACGAGGGCGTCGCACACGTCTACGGACGCAAGCTCAAGGGCTACCCGGCCTGGTTCATGCACCGCGCCTACCACCTCAGCCGCGTGCCCACCTTCAACCGCAAGGCGCGCGTGCTCGCGGAGTGGACGCTGTCGGGGCTCTTCAAACGAGAGATCGTCTCGCTCGGTTCACTCGAACATCCCCGTGCGGAGTTCGAACTGGCCGCGGGTGGAAAGCCTTCTGACAGCCCGAAGAACGGCCCCCGGGACGGTTCGCAGGGCGACTCGAACAACAACCCGAACGGGTTGTCCTGACCGGATCCAGGAACTCCTCCGGCCGCCCCGGCGTCTGACGGATGTCGGCCCGGACGGCCACACTGCCAGACTGCTGCCCACGCCCTCACAAGCCCTCTCCGAGCCCTTTTCCGAACCCCTCCCCGAGCCCCCGCGGGCCACCGCCCGCCCCGCGAACTGACGAGGCTGTTCCCAAGTGCTGCATACCCGGGTGCTGCAACAATGTGCGGTCACCGCCGCGCGGCCCCCGGAGCCCAGGCCGGGCCCGGAGCCGGCCGTCGACGACTACACGAGGCAAGGATTCGTGAACTTCACGCGCTGGAGCGCCCGGCTCCCCGGAACGCAGCGCCGCGCCGCCGCGCGGGCCGAGCACACGGTCACCACCACGGACCGACGGAGCGAGGGCTCCGTACCCGCGGCCCGCGTCGAACAACTCACCGACGAGCCGCCCCCGGTGCCCGCCGTCGACGAACTCCCGGTCCGTGAGGTCCTCGACCGCTTCCCGGCCCTCGTCGCCCTCGTCCACAGCCCCGACCACCGCCTCGCCTACGTCAACGACGCCTACACGGCGGCCTTTGGCGCACGCCCCTGCGGCGAACCCGCCGCCGAGGCCCTCCCGGAACTGCGCGACCTCGGCCTGATGCCCCTCCTCGACCAGGCCCTGCGCAGCGGCAAGCCCCGCACCCTGAAATCCCGCAAGGCCCCCGACGGCCGCTCCTACACCTTCACCTGCACCCCGATCGCCGGGGACAACGGCGAAGGCGCGGTCCTGATCTTCGCCACCGACGTCACCGACCACGCCGAGGCCGCCGAACGCCTCAGAGCCAGCGAACGCCGCCAGCGCGAAACCGCCGTCACCCTCCAGCGCTCCCTCCTCCCCCAGGAGCTCGAACAACCGGACGACCTGCGCATCGCCGCCACCTACCACCCGGGCGGCACCGAGGCAGCCGTCGGCGGCGACTGGTACGACGTCATCACCCTCGGCGGCGGCCGCACCGCCCTCGTCATCGGCGACGTCATGGGCCGCGGCGTCCGCGCGGCGGCCGTCATGGGCCAACTCCGCACGGCGGTCAGGGCGTACGCCCGCCTCGACCTCCCCCCGCACGAGGTCCTCCAGCTCCTCGACGGCCTTGCCGCGGAGATCGACGCCAACCAGATCGCCACCTGCGTCTACGCCGTCCACGACCCGAACGAGGGACGGCTGGTGTACGCCTCCGCCGGCCACCTGCCCATCCTCGTCCGCGACGAGGCCGGCGCCGTCCAGCGCGCCGACGAACCGACCGGCCCCCCGCTCGGCACCGGCAGCTGGATGCACTCCTCCGGATCGATCGCGCTCGGCCCCGGCTCCACCGCCGTCCTCTACACGGACGGCCTGGTCGAGCGCCGCGACGCGGACCTCGACGAGGGCATCGCCTCCCTCGAACGCGCCCTGGCCGGCGCCACCGGCACCCCCCAGGTCGTCTGCGACCGCCTGGTCCGCTCGGCCGGCGTCACCGCCGACCACGACGACGACGTCGCCGTCCTGGTACTCCAGCACCCGGCCCGCACCGGCGCCGACAGCGAGCTGTTCCGCAACGCGGCCCTGGAACTGCTCGGCGGCGTGGAAGCGGCCCCACGCGCGCGTGCCTTCGCCTCCGGCGTCCTCACCAGCTGGCGCTTCCCCGCCGACCTGCACGACCTCGGCGTCCTCGCGACCAGCGAACTCGTCGCGAACTCCCTCCAGCACGGCACCCCGCCCATGCGCCTGCGCCTGCGCCGCACCGACCGCCGCCTGATCATCGAGGTCACCGACGGAGACGACCACCTCCCGCGCCGCCGCCGCGCCGAACCCGGCGACGAGTCCGGCCGCGGCATCGCGATCGTGGCCACGATCGCCTCCAACTGGGGCAGCAGACGCACCCCGGGCGGCGGCAAGGCGGTCTGGTGCGAGTTCGTCCTCCCCCGAGGCACCGACTGACGGGAACGCGAAGGCGGCCGTCGCCCACGACGACGGCCGCCTCCCCTCTGCCTCACGCCTCGGCGGCCACCGGCTCCGCAGCGGCCCCACCCCGGGCGACCACCCGGTTCCGCGCCGACCACGGCTGATCCTGCAGGGCGGTCAGCTGCCGCCCCAGCCGCACAGCGAGCAAGGTGATCCCCAGCGAGAACAACAGGAACACCACGATGTACGGCGCGTGCAGCGAAGCCCCCATCGGCCCGCCCACGGCCGGCCCCACCGCCAGCGCCAACTGCTTCACCAGGGCGAACGCCGAGTTGTACTGCCCCGCCATCCCCGCCGGCGCCAGATCGGCGACCAGCGGCGCGACCGTCGGCGACAACATCGCCTCACCCAGCCCGAACAGCGCGTACGTCGACACGAACGCGGCCGTCGCCATCTCCTGGCTGCCGTGCCCGAGCCCCGCGTACCCGGCCACGGCCCACGCCACGGCCCAGAGCAGCCCCACGGCCGCGATCACCCGCGACCGCCGCTGCCGCTCGACGAACCTGAGCACGGCGAACTGAGCCACCACGATCATCGCGGTGTTCGCGGCCAGCGCCGTCCCCAGAGCGGACGTGGAGATCCCGGCAGCCTCGACCCCGTACGCGCTCAGCCCCGACTCGAACTGCCCGTAACAGGCGAAGAACAGCACGAAGCCCAGCACGCACAGCTGCACCATGGCCCGATTCCCGAGCAGCTGCTTCCAGCTCCCCTTCGCGGACCCCTGCGGAGCTTGGCCGACCCGCGGCGAGTGCGGCATCCGCGCAGTCGCCATCACCACGACCAGCAGCAGGAACATCGCCGCCTCGATCGAGAACAGCAGAGTGAACGACGACACGCGCGTGGCGTCGACGAGGTGCCCACCAATGAGCCCACCGACACCGAGCCCCAGGTTCTGCAGAAAGAACTGCGTCGCGAAGGCCCGCGACCGCGTCTCCGCCGTCGAGCAGTCCACGATCATCGTCGCGAGCGCAGGCTGCATCACGGCCTGCCCGGCTCCGAGCGCGGCCGCCGCGGCCAGTACGGCGGTGGCGCTGCCGGCGAGCCCCAGGCTCAGCGCGCCCAGCGCGGCGGTGACCAGGGCGGCGATCAGAACCGGCAGCGGGCCGCGCCGCACGATCGCCCGACCGGCGAACGGCAGCACGATCAGCGCGGCCACGGCGAAGACGGCGAGCACGAGCCCCGCCGTCACGGCACCGAGCCCTCGCACCTGCGCCACATAGACGTACAGGTAGGGGACGGTGAAGCCGAGCCCGAACGCGCTGAGTGCGTTGCCCACGTGGATCCGGCGCATCGCTGCGCCCATCGCCCTGGTCACGTTCACCTCTCTCAGGTAGTTGGTGTGTCTCAGGTCTTAGAACCGAAGACTTCGAAGATAAATTTCGAACCTAAACAGTACACCTCGAAGAACTTCAAGGCGAACGACCCGCGTGCGATACTGAGCCCATGGGCGACACCCCCGGCAGCACAGGCATCGGCAGCGAGCCGACCCTCGAAGAGCAGATAGCCGCCTACCAGCGCGAGTTCCAGGACCTCGACCCCCAGGTCGAGAAGATCGTCTCGGCGCTCTCCCGCCTGAACCGCCGCATGAACGTCGCCTACGGCCGCCAGACCGCCGAGCTCGGCATCAGCAACGCCGAGTGGGAGGTCCTCAAGGCGCTCGTCCTCTCCGGCGCGCCCTACCGCATGGGCCCCAGCGACCTCGCCAAGCGCCTCGGTCTGACGCCGGCCGCGATGACCCACCGGATCGACCGCATGGTCGCGGAAGGACTGGTGACCCGAGAACGGGACGAGTCCAACCGGGTCCGGGTGATCGTGGAGCTGACGCCCGAGGGCCGCGAGAAGTGGCTGGAGGCGATGCGACTGGCGACGGTCTTCGAGGAGGATCTGCTCCAGGACCTCTCCGCGGAGGACCGAACGGCCCTCGGTGACGTCCTGACCAGGCTGCTCCGCAGGGTGGAACACGCCCAGCCGGACGCCGGCGGCCGCCTCAGCGACCTCGACTAAAAGATCTTGACACGGGGTGCTTGACACGCCCTCGCTGGATCCGTAGAGTTCTTCGGGTTGCCGAGGAGACGTAACGGTTCTTCGACAGCACATCCGCCGCAGCAGCGGCACTCACACCACAGCAAGATCTCCCGACGGGGTCGAATTCGGCACGCCTGAATTCAATTCCAATGGGGCCCGGCAGCGCGATTAGCACTTGCCAGGGCGGATCCGCTAAGGTTTGAGACGTCGGAACGGCCCAACGGCCGGGAGGACAGCCCCCCTCTGACGGGGAATCAGCGCCGAAAGGGTCTGATAGAGTCAGAAACGCCGGAAAGGAAACCGCGAAAGCGGGAACCTGGAAAGCGCCGAGGAAATCGGATCGAGAAAAGATCTGATAGAGTCGGAAACGCAAGACCGAAGGGAAGCGCCCGGAGGAAAGCCTGAGAGAGTCTCTCGGGTGAGTACAAAGGAAGCGTCCGTTCCTTGAGAACTCAACAGCGTGCCAAAAATCAACGCCAGATATGTTGATACCCCGTCCCCGGCAGTGATAGCCGAGGATGAGGTTCCTTTGAAAAAACACAGCGAGGACGCTGTGAGCGAGAGGATTATTCCTCCTCTCGTTCCGCTCTCGTGTGTGTGCACCGGATTACCGGTAAACATTCACGGAGAGTTTGATCCTGGCTCAGGACGAACGCTGGCGGCGTGCTTAACACATGCAAGTCGAACGATGAAGCCCTTCGGGGTGGATTAGTGGCGAACGGGTGAGTAACACGTGGGCAATCTGCCCTTCACTCTGGGACAAGCCCTGGAAACGGGGTCTAATACCGGATACCACTCTCGCGGGCATCTGTGAGGGTTGAAAGCTCCGGCGGTGAAGGATGAGCCCGCGGCCTATCAGCTTGTTGGTGAGGTAACGGCTCACCAAGGCGACGACGGGTAGCCGGCCTGAGAGGGCGACCGGCCACACTGGGACTGAGACACGGCCCAGACTCCTACGGGAGGCAGCAGTGGGGAATATTGCACAATGGGCGAAAGCCTGATGCAGCGACGCCGCGTGAGGGATGACGGCCTTCGGGTTGTAAACCTCTTTCAGCAGGGAAGAAGCGAAAGTGACGGTACCTGCAGAAGAAGCGCCGGCTAACTACGTGCCAGCAGCCGCGGTAATACGTAGGGCGCAAGCGTTGTCCGGAATTATTGGGCGTAAAGAGCTCGTAGGCGGCTTGTCACGTCGGGTGTGAAAGCCCGGGGCTTAACCCCGGGTCTGCATTCGATACGGGCTAGCTAGAGTGTGGTAGGGGAGATCGGAATTCCTGGTGTAGCGGTGAAATGCGCAGATATCAGGAGGAACACCGGTGGCGAAGGCGGATCTCTGGGCCATTACTGACGCTGAGGAGCGAAAGCGTGGGGAGCGAACAGGATTAGATACCCTGGTAGTCCACGCCGTAAACGGTGGGAACTAGGTGTTGGCGACATTCCACGTCGTCGGTGCCGCAGCTAACGCATTAAGTTCCCCGCCTGGGGAGTACGGCCGCAAGGCTAAAACTCAAAGGAATTGACGGGGGCCCGCACAAGCAGCGGAGCATGTGGCTTAATTCGACGCAACGCGAAGAACCTTACCAAGGCTTGACATACACCGGAAAACCCTGGAGACAGGGTCCCCCTTGTGGTCGGTGTACAGGTGGTGCATGGCTGTCGTCAGCTCGTGTCGTGAGATGTTGGGTTAAGTCCCGCAACGAGCGCAACCCTTGTTCTGTGTTGCCAGCATGCCCTTCGGGGTGATGGGGACTCACAGGAGACCGCCGGGGTCAACTCGGAGGAAGGTGGGGACGACGTCAAGTCATCATGCCCCTTATGTCTTGGGCTGCACACGTGCTACAATGGCCGGTACAAAGAGCTGCGATACCGTGAGGTGGAGCGAATCTCAAAAAGCCGGTCTCAGTTCGGATTGGGGTCTGCAACTCGACCCCATGAAGTCGGAGTTGCTAGTAATCGCAGATCAGCATTGCTGCGGTGAATACGTTCCCGGGCCTTGTACACACCGCCCGTCACGTCACGAAAGTCGGTAACACCCGAAGCCGGTGGCCCAACCCCTTGTGGGAGGGAGCTGTCGAAGGTGGGACTGGCGATTGGGACGAAGTCGTAACAAGGTAGCCGTACCGGAAGGTGCGGCTGGATCACCTCCTTTCTAAGGAGCACTTCTAGGCAGCCGCAAGGCTGTCCAGAGGCCAGTACATCGGCGAACGTCCGGTGCTGGTTGCTCATGGGTGGAACGTTGATTATTCGGC
>NZ_JBNCAQ010000071.1:0-11650 GCF_049808595.1 Streptomyces aurantiaciflavus
CCGACCCACCCACCACCGCCATCAGGCGCCCCCGGGAGCAACCACCCGCAGGCGCATACGAGCCCCCACCCACAGGAGCGACCCCACCCCCCGTTCCGTCACGACGCTCAGCGTGCCGTCAGTGACGTGGTGCACACTGGCCAGATCGGCACCACGTCAGGGAGCGCACAGTGACCGCGTCCACCATGCCCACCGGAGAGGTACACCACCAACACCACCGCCACGCCCAGGCAGACCCGTTGGCCGGCCTGCGCACCCCGGACGACCCGCCCTGGGACGTCTACCTCACCGGCACCGTCTTCCTCGACATCATCTTCACCGGCCTCGACTCCGCCCCCGTCCGTGGCACCGAGTCCTGGGCCCGCGGCATGGGCTCCAGCCCCGGCGGCGTGGCCAACATGGCCACCGCCCTCGCCCGCCTCGGCCTGAAGACGTCCCTCGCCGCGGCCTTCGGAGACGACCACTACGGCGAGTACTGCTGGGACGCCCTGGAACAGGGCGAGGGCATCGACCTCACCGCCTCCCGCTCCGTCCCCGGCTGGCACTCCCCGGTCACCGTCTCCATGGCCTACGAGGGCGAGCGCACGATGGTCTCCCACGGCCACGAACCACCCCCGGAGGAGACCGCCCCCGACTCCCCGCCCCACGCCCGAGCCGCGGTCGCCTCCCTCACCCCGGGCAAGCGCGCCCCCTGGATCGCCCAGGCCGCGAGCCGCGGCACCCGCGTCTTCGCCGACGTCGGCTGGGACGACACCGGCGCCTGGGACCTGGCCGGCCTGCCCGACCTGGAGCACTGCGAGGCCTTCCTGCCGAACGCGGAGGAGGCGATGCGCTACACCGGCGCCACCTGCCCCCGCGCCGCCGCCCACGCCCTCACCGAGCACGTACCGGTCGCGGTCGTCACCCTCGGTGCCGACGGCGCCTACGCGGTGGACCGCCGAACGGGCGAGTCCGCGGAGGTTCCGGCCATCGAGGTGGAGGCACTGGACCCCACCGGTGCCGGGGACGTTTTTGTGGCCGGTTTCGTCACCGGCACGCTCGCCGGCTGGCCGCTCGCCGACCGCCTGGCCTTCGCCGGCCTGACAGCGGCGCTCTCGGTCCAGGAGTTCGGCGGATCGCTCTCCGCCCCCGGTTGGTCCGAGATCGCGGGCTGGTGGCGCAGGGTGCAGTCCGTGGAGGAACAGGACCCCGAGGCCCTGCGCCGGTACGCGTTCCTGACACCTCTGCTCCCCACCCAGGAGGTCACACCGTGGCCGCGCCGCAGGGCGGTCCCCACGATCGGCTTCCGCCGGTCGGCGTAAAAGGACGAAGCCGACCCAGAACCGAGCCAGAACCGAACCAGCAGCCGAACCAGAACCGAGCGAGAACCGAACCAGCAACCGAACCGGCAGCCGAACGAACCCTCCCACCCGAACCAGTGGGGAACACCCGGTCGAAAAGCCCTACGGCGATGTCAGCCCCCTGGCGTACCCTTGAACTCGCCAGGCCGCCCTCGTGGCAGGCGAGACGCATCCGGGAGGACGTAGAGGCCTTCGGGCCGGCCTATGACTCAGACACCCACAGCTCACACGCCCGCGCAGGGCAAGGCGAGAGCACAGTTCACCGTTCCCGCCCAGCACCCCATGGTGACCGTGCTGGGATCCGGCGACTCCCTTCTGCGCGTGATCGAGACGGCTTTCCCGGCGGCCGACATCCACGTCCGGGGCAATGAGATCAGCGCGGTCGGCGACCCGCGGGAAGTCGCCCTTATCGCGCGCCTGTTCGACGAGATGATGCTGGTGCTCCGCACCGGGCAGCCGATGACGGAGGACGCAGTGGAACGCTCGATCGCCATGCTGCGGGCGAGTGAGAACGGGACGAGCGACGGCCAGGAGACCCCGGCCGAGGTACTGACGCAGAACATCCTGTCCTCGCGCGGCCGCACCATCCGCCCCAAGACCCTCAACCAGAAGCGGTACGTCGACGCGATCGACAAGCACACGATCGTCTTCGGCATCGGCCCGGCCGGTACCGGCAAGACGTACCTGGCCATGGCGAAGGCGGTCCAGGCCCTGCAGTCCAAGCAGGTCAACCGCATCATCCTGACCCGCCCGGCGGTCGAGGCGGGCGAACGCCTGGGCTTCCTCCCGGGCACCCTCTACGAGAAGATCGACCCGTACCTGCGCCCGCTCTACGACGCGCTGCACGACATGCTCGACCCCGACTCGATCCCCCGCCTGATGGCGGCCGGGACGATCGAGGTCGCGCCCCTGGCGTACATGCGTGGCCGCACGCTCAACGACGCCTTCATCATCCTGGACGAGGCCCAGAACACGAGCCCCGAGCAGATGAAGATGTTCCTCACCCGTCTCGGCTTCGACTCGAAGATCGTGATCACGGGTGACGTGACCCAGGTCGACCTGCCGACCGGCACCAAGTCGGGTCTGCGCCAGGTCCAGGACATCCTGGAGGGCGTCGAGGACGTGCACTTCTCCCGGCTCTCGTCCCACGACGTCGTACGGCACAAGCTGGTGGGCCGTATCGTCGACGCGTACGAGAAGTACGACGACAAGCACGGCACGGAGAACGGCACGCACAAGGGCGGCCGGGGGAAGTCCGGGCACAAGGGGAAGTAGCGCGAGTACGACCATGTCGATCGACGTCAACAACGAGTCCGGAACCGAGGTCGACGAGCAGGCGATTCTCGACATCGCCCGCTACGCGCTGGCACGGATGCGCATCCACCCGCTCTCCGAGCTCTCGGTGATCGTCGTGGACGCCGACGCCATGGAGCAGCTGCACATCCAGTGGATGGACCTGCCGGGGCCCACGGACGTCATGTCCTTCCCGATGGACGAACTGCGTCCGCCGTCGAAGGACGACGACGAGCCCCCGCAGGGCCTCCTCGGCGACATCGTGCTCTGCCCGGAGGTCGCGGCCAAGCAGGGGGCCGAGGCCCCCACCCAGCACTCCATGGACGAGGAGCTCCAGTTGCTCACCGTCCACGGTGTGCTGCACCTGCTGGGCTACGACCACGAGGAGCCCGACGAGAAGGCCGAGATGTTCGGCCTCCAGGCGGCCATCGTGGACGGCTGGCGTGCGGAGAAGGGCCTGACCGGTCCGTCCCCGGCCCCGACCGTCTCATGAGCCTCGGCCTGGTCTCCGGCGCGATCGCCCTGGTCGTCGTGGCGTGGCTCGCCGCCTGCGCCGAGGCGGGCATCGCGCGTGTCTCCAGCTTCCGCGCCGAGGAGGCCGTACGCTCCGGCAGGCGCGGCAGCGCGAAACTCGCGCAGGTCGCCGCCGACCCCACCCGCTACCTCAACGTGGCGCTGCTGGTCCGCGTCGCCTGCGAGATGGCGGCGGCCGCGCTGGTGACGTACGCCTGCCTGAAGGAGATCGACGGCACCGCCTGGGCCCTGCTGGCGGCGATCGGCGTGATGGTCCTGGTCTCGTACGTCGCCGTGGGCGTCTCCCCGCGCACGATCGGCCGCCAGCACCCGCTGAACACGGCGACGGCGGCGGCGTACGTCCTGCTGCCGCTCGCCCGGATCATGGGACCGATCCCGTCCCTGCTCATCCTCATCGGCAACGCGCTCACCCCGGGCAAGGGCTTCCGGCGCGGTCCGTTCGCCTCCGAGGCGGAGCTGCGGGCGCTGGTCGACCTCGCCGAGAAGGAGTCGCTGATCGAGGACGAGGAGCGCCGCATGGTGCACTCCGTCTTCGAACTGGGCGACACGCTCGTGCGGGAGGTCATGGTCCCGCGCACCGACCTCGTCGTCATCGAGCGCTACAAGACCATCCGCCAGGCCCTCACCCTCGCGCTGCGCTCGGGCTTCTCGCGCATACCCGTCACCGGGGAGAGCGAGGACGACATCGTCGGGATCGTGTATCTGAAGGACCTGGTCCGCAAGACGCACATCAGCCGGGACGCGGAGAGCGAGCTGGTGTCGACGGCGATGCGGCCCGCCGCCTTCGTGCCCGACACCAAGAACGCCGGTGACCTGCTCCGCGAGATGCAGCAGGAGCGCAACCACGTCGCCGTCGTCATCGACGAGTACGGCGGCACCGCCGGCATCGTCACCATCGAGGACATCCTCGAGGAGATCGTCGGCGAGATCACCGACGAGTACGACCGCGAGCTGCCCCCGGTGGAGGAGCTCGGCGAGGACCGCTACCGGGTCACCGCCCGCCTCGACATCACCGACCTCGGCGAGCTGTACGGCCTGGAGGAGTACGACGACGAGGACGTGGAGACCGTCGGCGGGCTGCTCGCCAAGGCACTGGGCCGCGTGCCCATCGCCGGCGCCTCCTCGGTGGTCGAGCTGCCCGACGGACGCGATCTGCGGCTGACCGCCGAGGCCGCCGCCGGCCGGCGCAACAAGATTGTCACGGTTCTGGTGGAGCCCATGGGCAAGCCGAAGGAGGAGGAGCCCGAGTGACACCCCAGGAGCTGCGCGCCTTCTGCCTGTCCTTCAACGCGGCCGTCGAGGACTTCCCCTTCCGGCCGGAGATCTCCGTCTTCAAGGTCGGCGGCAAGCTCTTCGCCCTGACGACCCTGGACGCCCGCCCCCTGACGGTCAACCTCAAGTGCGACCCCGATGACGCGGTCCGCCTGCGCTCCGATCACCCGGGTCTGATCGTCCCCGGCTACCACATGAACAAGCGGCACTGGAACACCGTGACCGTCGACGGCGAACTCCCGGACCGTCTGGTCCGCGAGCTGATCGAGGACTCGTACGACCTGGTCGTCGCCGGCCTGCCGCGCGCGGAGCGGCTGCGTCTCGACCGCCCCTGAGGCCCCGCCGGTCCGGCGTCTTCGTATGCTCGGCACATGACCGACAGCAACGCGCTCGACCCCGAGGACCGCAAGATCGTCACCCTGGCCCGTTCCGCGCGGGCCCGCAACGGTGTGCCCGAGGGGGCGGCCGTACGGGACGAGACGGGACGTACGTATGTCGCCGGGACGGTGGATCTGCCGTCGCTGCGGCTGAGCGCGTTGCGGACGGCGGTGGCGATGGCGGTGGCGTCCGGGGCGAAGTCGCTGGAGGCGGCGGCGGTGGTGACGGACGCCGGCGGCGTCCCGACCGAGGACCTGGCTGCCGTACGGGATCTCGGCGGGCCGGCGACTCCGGTGCTGGTGGCCTCGCCGGACGGGACGGTCGGGCTCACCGTCTCCGCGGGCTGACGTACCAGGGGGCGCCGCCCCCTGGGCCCCCGGTTCCCCTGGCCGCCCACCGATCTCACCGGGCCGGGAAGTCACCGGCTCGAGTTAGGCCGGTTTTCAACCTTGCCGTCCCCCCGCCCCGGACGCGTCAATGGAGCCGTTGGTTCCGACGGACCGTCAGATCTACCCCCCACCGGGTCCGGCGCCCGCACCCGCCGTCCCGTCCGGCCGTCCGTCTTCGCAATCCGGGAAGGAGACCGGAATCCCCATGCGCAAGCGAATCGGATCAGGTGCGGCACTGCTGGCCGGGGCCCTCGCGGTCACCGGGCTGGCGTTCGCGCCGTCCGCCGCCGCCGTCGCCCCCACGACGGCGACCGTCACCGCGAACTGCGGTCTGTTCGGCGGCGGAGCCGCCACCCTCACGGCCACCCAGAACGGCACCTCGGCCACCCTCACCCTCTCGTCCAGCGCGATCACCGCGCCGATCCCGATCAGCGCGAACAGCATCAACTCCACGCTCACGATGGCGAACTCGACCGGTGCCGCCAGGGTCTTCACCGGCACCGTGAACCCCGCCATGGCCACCGGCGCCCCGATCGTGGTCGGTCCGCTCAGCGGGACCGTGGCCTCCGGTGACAGCCTGGACTTCTACCGGGGCTCCCTGAAGATGGTCGTCTTCGGGATCACCGTCACCTGCACGGCGGCCGCGCCGCAGTCGCCGGGCCCGTTCGTGTTCGACTGAGAAGCGCGTCATGGACCGTCGGTTTCCCCCGCGCGCAGGAACCTGACGGTCCATCAGTTCACCACGGCGCATGCATTGACTTCTCACGCGATCCGCACATCAATGCCCCCTGTCGGCGCAGAAGAGCCGCTGCGCCCGCACCCTTGAGGAGGGGGCATCCATGGGTTCGACACCCCAGAGATCCCGAAGACGGCGCTGGAGCGCGTTGCTCGGGGCGGCCGCGCTCGCGGTCACCGCGGGCGGGGCGCTGGCGGCGCCCGCCACCGCCGCGTCCGTGGACGTGGACTACCCCACGCACTGTGTCCCGCCGCCCATCGCGGGCATCCCGCCGATCGACGGCACCACCACCGGGAAGATCACGGTGGACAACGCCACCCCGAAGGTCGGTGACACCGTCACGGTGACGTACACGGTGGTCAAGCCCGCCGCCAGCAACCCCACCGACCTGGCCCTGCCGGCCGACATCATGACCCCGACGGGCAAGGTCACCCTCGGCGGCGCGCAGACCGGCAGCGTCACGGTCGCGGGACCGAAGAAGAACGACCCGGTGCCCGGCAAGGGCCCCTTCCCGTCGTTCTCGATGACCGGCACCTTCACGGTCACCGCGCCCGGCGCGATCACCCTCTCGCCCGGCGACTACAACATCCACACCAGCTACATCCTGGAGCTGGACACACCCTGCACGGTGACCAACCCGCCCGCCCCGGTGTCGGAGACGGTCACCGCGTCGGCCAACCCGCCGGCCAACACCCGTTCCATCACCCTGAGTTCGGCCTCCGGCGCGCCGGGTGCCCCGGTCACCGTCACCGGCAGCGACTTCACGCCGGGCGCGACCGTCACCCTGGCCGGGCGGTCCGGGGCCGCGCAGACCGCGGACACCGCGACCGCGACCGCCGACGCGCAGGGCCGCTTCAGCGGCTCCCTCCTGGTCGGCGACCGCACCACGACCGGTGTCGTGGCGTACGAGGGCAGCGCGTGGAACGCGGAGAAGGGCGCCGGGCCCGTCGCGTACGTCGTCATCGACGACACACCCGTACCGGACGGGAGCCAGAAGCTGACGACGACCGTCAAGGCGGGCACCCTGTCGATGTCCCAGGCCGGGGACGCCGTCCAGCTGTCGGCGGTCGACTTCGGCACCGGCGGGGCCTCGACCGGCGCGCTGAAGACGGTGACCGTCAAGGACTTCCGCGGCGGACCCGCGGGCTGGTCCCTGACCGGCAAGGTCAGCGACTTCACCGGTCCCGGCGCCAAGATCCCCGCCGGGAAGCTGAACTGGACGCCGGCCTGCGTCACCAAGGCGGGCAGCCCGAGCACCTGCCGGGCCGGTTCCGCGGGCGTGGTGGGCAGCGCCGGGGCGACCCTGGCCTCCGCCCCCGACGCCACCCTCACCGGCGGCGAGTTCACCGCCGACGCCCAACTCTCCCTCGACGTACCGGCGTTCACGCCTCCGGGCACGTACACCGGCGTCCTGACCCTCACGCTCACCTGAGCACAGAACCCACTCCACCGGTGGCCGGGCGCCCGCCCCACAGGTCCGCACCCGCCCGTCCACCCACCGTCCACCGCCCGTGGGGGTCCGCACCCATGCGCAAGCCGTACGTCCTCCTCCTGCCGCTCCTGCCGCTCCTGCCGCTCCTGCCGCTCCTGCTGACTCTGCTGCTCGCCGCGCCCGCCCGGGCCGCCGACAACGGCAGCTGGTCGGTCCACCCCGTCGCCTCGGCCGTGGCCGCCCGGCCCTACTTCTACCTCACCGCCGATCCCGGACAGGCACTCGAGGACAAGGTCGTCGTCGCCAACAAGACGGACCAGCCCCTCACCTTCCGGCTCTACGCGGCCGACGCCTACAACACCCCACGGGACGGCGGGTTCGCCGTGCGGACGGTGGGGGAACGGATGCGGGGCGTGGGGGCGTGGGCCAAGCCCGCGAAGGACCGGGTCACCGTGCCCGGCCACAAGTCGGTCACCGTCCCGGTCCGGATCCGCGTACCGAAGGACGCCGAGCCCGGCGACCACCCGGGAGCGATCGTGGCGCTCGACGAACGCGTCGAGAAGGGCGGCGGCGGGGTCGCGCTCGGGGTGCAGCGGGCGGTCGGCGCCCGTGTCTACCTGCAGGTCAGCGGGCCCACCCTGCCGGCGCTCGCCGTCGAGGACGTCCGCGTCAGCCACCACCAGCCCCTGGTCCCGGGCTTCGGCGACAGCACGGCGACGATCTCCTACACCCTGCACAACACCGGGAACGTCACCCTCCAGCCCAAGGTGGAACTGAAGGCGAACGGTCTCTTCGGCCGCACACTCCTGACCCGAGACCTGAAGAAGATCCCCTCCCAGCTCCTCCCCGGCCAACGCGTCCACCTGACGGAACGCTGGAACGACGCCCCCCAGCTCGACTGGACGGACGTGAAGCTGACGGCGACCGCCACAGACTCCAGGGAGTCGGCAACCGCGTCGTTCGTGGCGGTGCCCTGGCTGGTGGCGGGGGTGCTGGCGTCGGCGTCGGCCGTCGGCGTGTGGCTGCTGATCAGGCGACGGCGCAGGCGGCCCGAAGCGGCGCGGGGCGTCGACATCTTGCGGCTCCGCCGCGACGGGGGTGCCCCCGCGCGAGCGAAGCCGGCAGCGGGGGAGCGACCAGCCCCCGCACACCCGCACCAGAAAGTCAGCCGGACCCGCGGAGCCTAGAGCGCGTCGGGACCGCGCTCGCCCGTGCGCACCCGTACGACCGTCTCGACCGGCAGCGCCCACACTTTCCCGTCCCCGATCTTCCCCGTCTGCGCGGCGCTGACGATCGCGTCGATGACGGCGTCCGCGTCGGCGTCCTCGACGACGACCTCGATCCGCACCTTGGGGACCAGATCGACCTGGTACTCGGCACCGCGGTACACCTCGGTGTGGCCGCGCTGGCGGCCGTAGCCGCTGGCCTCGGTGACGGTCAGGCCGTGCACGCCGAGCTCCTGGAGGGCGGTCTTGACCTCGTCGAGACGGTACGGCTTGACGATCGCGGTGATGAGCTTCATGCCTGGGACTTGGCCTTCTGGACGGAGGGGACGGGGGAGGAGCTGACCGGGGCGCCGTGGCCCAGGACGCCGTGATCGTATGCGGTCTCGGCGTGCACCGTAAGGTCCAGGCCGGTGTGCTCCTGCTCCTCGTCCGCCCGGAAGCCCATCGCCTTGTCGAGCAGCCTGCCGATGCCGTACGTCACCAGGAAGGCGTAGGCCCCCACGGCGACCACGGCCACCAGCTGCTTGCCGAGCTGGGCGAGGCCGCCGCCGTAGAGGAGGCCCTCCGTGCCGCCGGTCATCGACTCGACGGCGAAGACGCCGATGAGGAGGGTGCCGATGACGCCGCCGACGAGGTGGACGCCGACGACGTCCAGGGAGTCGTCGTAGTTCAGCTTGAACTTCCAGCTCACGGCGTACGAGCAGACGACACCGGCGGCGAGGCCCACGACCAGGGCGCCGAGCAGGGAGACCGAGCCGCAGGACGGGGTGATGGCGACCAGGCCGGCGACGGCGCCGGAGGCCGCGCCCAGGGTGGTGGGGTGGCCGTCGCGCTTCTGCTCGACGAAGAGCCAGCCGAGCAGGCCCGTGCAGCCCGCGGCGAGCGTGTTGAGGAAGACGGCGGCCGCGAGACCGTTGGCCCCGAGGGCCGAGCCGGCGTTGAAGCCGAACCAGCCGAACCAGAGGAGACCGGCGCCCAGCATCACCATGGGAAGGTTGTGCGGACGCATCGCGTCCTTCTTGAAGCCGAGCCGCGGGCCGAGGACCAGGCAGAGCGCCAGGCCGGAGGCGCCCGAGGTGATCTCCACGGGGAGGCCGCCGGCGAAGTCGAGGGCGCCGAGGTGGTCCAGGATCCAGCCGCCCGGGCCCCACACCCAGTGGGTGACCGGAACGTATACGAGCAGCACCCAGACCGGGACGAAGACCAGCCAGGCCGCGAACTTCGCGCGGTCCGCGATCGCGCCGCTGATCAGGGCCGCCGTGATGATCGCGAAGGTCAGCTGGAAGGTGGCGAACAGAAGGGTGGGGACCGTGCCCTGGACGCTGTCCGGGCCGAGGCCCGCCAGGCCGGCGTGGTCGAGGCCGCCGATGAGACCGCCGCCGAGGTCGTCGCCGAAGGCGAGGGAGTAGCCAGCGGCCAGCCAGACCACCGTGACCAGGGCGATCGACACGAAGCTCATCATCAGCATGTTGAGCACGCTCTTCGTGCGGACCATGCCGCCGTAGAACAGGGCCAGGCCCGGGGTCATCAGCAGGACGAGGGCGGTGGCGGCGAGCAGCCAGGCGGTGTCGCCGGTGTCGATCTGCGCGGCGGCAAGGGTCACGGTCGTCTCCAACGGGTGAGGGCTCGTCAGAGGGTCACCGTGCCGCGTTACCGGCCGCGTACGGGGGTGTTTCGGTGGTGTTTCATTGCGTGCGGGTTTCGGGAAGCTCACGGCGGGGGCCGGTGCCGCTCGTGTGTGCGGCGGGGCTTCGTGGATCAGGGAGAATGGGGGCCATGAGCGTTCGTAACCAGTCATCCGAGCAGTCGGCCGGGACCCTTCACCGTGCCGGCTTCGCCTGCTTCGTGGGCCGCCCCAACGCGGGCAAGTCCACCCTCACGAACGCTCTGGTCGGGAAGAAGGTGGCGATCACCTCGAACCGGCCGCAGACGACGCGGCACACGGTGCGCGGGATCGTCCACCGGCCCGACGCGCAGCTGATCCTCGTCGACACCCCGGGGCTGCACAAGCCGCGGACGCTGCTGGGGGAGCGGCTGAACGACGTGGTCCGCACCACCTGGGCGGAGGTCGACGTGATCGGCTTCTGCCTGCCCGCCGACCAGAAGATCGGCCCCGGTGACCGGTTCATCGCCAAGGAACTGGCCGGGATCAAGAAGACACCGAAGGTCGCGGTCGTCACGAAGACCGACCTCGTCGAGCCCAAGGCGCTCGCCGAGCAGCTCATCGCGATCGACCAGCTGGGCAAGGAGCTGGGCATCGAGTGGGCGGAGATCGTCCCGGTGTCGGCGGTCGGCGACAAGCAGGTCGAGCTGCTGGCCGACCTGCTGGTCCCGATGCTGCCGGAGGGGCCCGCGCTGTATCCGGAGGGGGACCTCACGGACGAGCCCGAGCAGGTGATGGTCGCCGAGCTGATCCGCGAGGCCGCGCTGGAGGGCGTACGGGACGAGCTCCCGCACTCCATCGCGGTCGTCGTCGAGGAGATGCTCCCGCGGGAGGACCGGCCCGCCGACCGGCCGCTGCTCGACATCCACGCGAACATCTACATCGAGCGGACCAGCCAGAAGGGGATCATCATCGGGCCGAAGGGCCGCCGCCTGAAGGACGTCGGCATCAAGTCCCGCAAGCAGATCGAGGCGTTGCTGGGCACGCCGGTCTTTCTGGACCTGCATGTGAAGGTCGCCAAGGACTGGCAGCGGGACCCCAAGCAGTTGCGCAAGCTGGGCTTCTGAGCGGGCCTCGCCCACCCACCCACCCGACTCGGTGGGTCGAGAGGTCCCCCCACCCCGGGGCTCCGCCCCGGACCCCGGGCGGGGACTGCGTCCCTGCACCCCTGCCGGGGGCTGCGCCCCGGCGCCTTGCCCACCCGCCCGCCCGACTCGGTGGGTCGAGAGGTGGCCCTCGCCTCGGGGCTGCGCCCCGGACCCCGGGCGGGGACTGCGTCCCTGCACCCCTGCCGGGGGCTGCGCCCCGGCGCCTTGCCCACCCGCCCGCCCGACTCGGTGGGTTGAGAGGTGGCCCTCGCCTCGGGGCTTCGCCCCGGACCCCGGGC
>NZ_JBNCAQ010000072.1:0-10100 GCF_049808595.1 Streptomyces aurantiaciflavus
TCCCGCCGGAAGGCGACTGCGGGACCGTCGGGGCTGCGCCGCACCGCCACGACCGACTCCCGTGCGATGGCGACTGCGGAAGCGTGGTGGCTGCGCCGTGCCGCCACCACGCCCTCCCGCCGGAAGGGGACTGCGGGACCGTCGGGGCTGCGCCGCACCGCCACGACCGACTCCCGTGCGATGGCGGGTGCGGGAGCGTCGGGGCTGCGCCTGGGCTTCGGTGCGTTTCGCTGGGTCTGGTGCGTCGTCACCGCGCGCTCCCGCCGTCGGGTGGGCTATTGGGGTCAGGGGGTCTCTGGTGGGGTTGGGCCTGCTGCTGCCTCGTGCATGGCCAGTTCCAGGAGGGAGGGGTCGGTGAGGGTGCCCGAGCCGTCCGGGGGGATCAGCCAGCGGACGGTGCCGGTCGAGCGGCCCGGGTAGGGGACGACGATCCAGGTGTCGGCGCCGGCCGTGCGGATGCCGGTGCCGATCCAGCGGGCTGCCGTGCCCGGCGGGACGAAGAAGCCCATCCGGTCGTCCGCGAAGTCGAGCAGCACGGGCCCGGGCCGGTCGAGGATGCGGGTGAGGACGTCGAGCGTGGGATGGCCGAGCTCGCCCGGCAGGATCAGTACGTCCCAGGCCTTGCCGGCGGGCAGCAGGGCGACCCCGAGGGGGTTGCGCTCCCATTCCCAGCGGCAGGCCTCGGGGTCCTGTGCGACGGATGCGAGCCAGTCGACGGCCGTCTTCGCCCCAGCCATGAGAAGACCTCCCTTTCTTGTGGACGCGTGCGCGTCACAAGGGGGAGGGAGGTCCCCCATCTGGCATTACGTGCGTTCCGGGCCCCCGTTGGAGTGAATCAGCTGTCGAAGCCCAGGCCCAGCCGGTCCATCGTCCGCAGCCACAGGTTGCGCCGCCCGGCGTGCGCGTCCGCCCGCGCCAGCGACCACTTGGTGAGGGCGATGCCCGTCCAGGCGAACGGCTCGGGCGGGAAGGGCAGCGGCTTCTTGCGGACCATCTCCAGCGAGGTGCGCTCGGTGGTCTCCCCGGCCAGCAGGTCCAGCATCACCTCGGCGCCGAACCGGGTGGCGCCGACGCCCAGCCCGGTGTAGCCGGCCGCGTAGGCGACCCTGCCCTGGTGCGCCGTACCGAAGAACGCCGAGAAGCGCGAGCAGGTGTCGATCGCGCCGCCCCAGGCATGGGTGAAGCGGACGCCCTCCAGCTGCGGGAAGCAGGTGAAGAAGTGCCCGGCGAGCTTGGCGTAGGTCTCCGGCCGGTCGTCGTACTCGGCACGGACCCGGCCGCCGTACGGGTAGATGGCGTCGTAGCCGCCCCAGAGGATGCGGTGGTCGGCGGAGAGCCGGAAGTAGTGGAACTGGTTGGCGCTGTCGCCGAGGCCCTGTCTGTTCTTCCAGCCGATCGACGCCAGCTGGTCTGCGCTCAGCGGCTCCGTCATCAGGGCGTAGTCGTAGACCGGCACGGTGTACGCCCGCACCCGCTTGACCAGGCTCGGGAAGATGTTCGTGCCGAGGGCGACCTGCCGGGCGCGGACCTGCCCGTACGGGGTGCGTACGGCCATGCCGGCGCCGTACGGCTTCAGTGTCAGCGCGGGCGTGTGCTCGTACACGCGGACGCCGAGGCGTGCGCACGCCTGTTTGAGGCCCCACGCGAGTTTGGCCGGGTGCAGCATGGCCACGCCCCGGCGGTCGTGGAGGCCCGCCTCGAAGGTGGGTGAGTTCACCTGCTCGCGGACCGCGTCGGCGTCGAGGAACTCGATGCCGTCGGCGAGGCCCTTGCGTTCGAGTTCCTCGTACCAGTCGCGCAGTTCCCACGCCTGGTACGTCTCGGTCGCGACGTCGATCTCGCCGGTGCGCTCGAAGTCGCAGTCGATGCCGTGCCGGGCGATCGCCGCCTCGATCTCGTCGAGGTTGCGCTCGCCCAGCTTCTGCAGCTGGTGGATCTCGTCCGGCCAGCGGGCCAGGCCGTTGGGCAGACCGTGGGTGAGGGAGGCCGCGCAGAAGCCTCCGTTGCGGCCCGAGGCGGCCCAGCCCACCTCGCGGCCCTCCAGCAGCACCACGTCCCGCTGCGGCTCGCGCTCCTTGGCGACGAGCGCGGTCCACAGTCCGCTGTAGCCGCCGCCGACGACCAGCAGATCGCAGGTCTCGGCGCCGGTGAGCGCGGGCTCGGGGCGGGGCTTGCCGGGGTCTTCCAGCCAGTACGGGACCGGCTGGGCTTCGGAAAGGGACTTCGTCCAGTTGCTGTCTCTGCCACTGTTCATGGCGCTTGGGGCCATGATTTCAACTCCCTACGAGAGGTTTTCCAGCAGTTTTTTATTTTGCCGGTGAGGATTTATGCCTTTTGTTTGTTGCGGCGGTTTCCGATGACCATGGAGGTCAGGACGAGCAGTACGGCGACGAGGAACATGGCCGTACCGATGACATTGATCTGCACGGGCGTTCCGCGCTGCGCCGAACCCCAGACGAACATGGGGAAGGTGACGGTCGAGCCCGCGTTGAAGTTGGTGATGATGAAATCGTCGAAGGAGAGCGCGAAGGCGAGCAGCGCGCCCGCCGCGATGCCGGGGGCGGCGATCGGCAGGGTGACCCGGACGAAGGTCTGGAAGGGGCCGGCGTAGAGGTCCTGTGCGGCCTGCTCCAGCCTGGGGTCCATCGACATCACGCGCGCCTTGACGGCCGTGACGACGAAGCTCAGGCAGAACATGATGTGGGCGATGAGGATCGTCCAGAACCCGAGCTGGGCGCCCATGTTGAGGAACAGAGTGAGCAGCGAGGCCGCCATGACGACCTCGGGCATCGCCATGGGCAGGAAGATCAGCGAGTTCACGGCCCCGCGGGCGCGGAAGCGGTAGCGGACGAGCGCGAAGGCGATCATCGCGCCGAGGACGGTGGCGCCGAGCGTCGCCCAGAACGCGATCTGGAGGCTCAGCGACAGCGAGCCGCACAGGCCGGCGACCCCGCACGGGTCCTTCCAGGCGTCCGTGGAGAACTGCTGCCATGCGTAGTTGAAGCGCCCCTTCGGTTTGTTGAAGGAGAAGACGGTGACGATGACGTTGGGCAGCAGGAGATAGGCGAGTGTCAGAAGTCCCGCCATGACGACGAGGTTGCGCTTGAGCCAGTTGACGAAGGGCATTTCAGACCAGATCCTCCGTCCCGGACCTGCGGATGTAGAAGGTGACCATGAAAAGGATCGCGGCCATGAGGATGAAGGAGAGGGCGGCCGCCGTCGGATAGTCCAGAACGCGCAGGAACTGCGTCTGGATCACGTTTCCGATCATGCGGGTGTCGGTCGAGCCGAGGAGTTCGGCGTTGACGTAGTCACCGGCCGCCGGGATGAAGGTCAGCAGCGTGCCGGAGACCACGCCGGGCATCGACAGCGGGAAGGTGACCTTCCGGAAGGTGGTCCAGGGCCTCGCGTACAGGTCGCCGGCCGCCTCGTGCAGCCGTCCGTCGATGCGCTCCAGCGAGGTGTACAGCGGCAGGATCATGAACGGCAGGAAGTTGTACGTCAGACCGCAGACGACCGCGAGCGGCGTGGCCAGGACGCGGTCGCCGGCCGTCCAGCCGAGCCAGTCGGTGACGTCCAGGACGTGCAGGGTGTTGAGGGCGCCGACGACCGGCCCGCCGTCCGCGAGGATCGTCTTCCAGGCGAGCGTGCGGATCAGGAAGCTGGTGAAGAACGGCGCGATCACCAGGATCATGATCAGGTTCCGCCAGCGGCCCGCCCGGAAGGCGATCAGGTACGCCAGCGGGTAGCCGAGCAGCAGGCACAGCACGGTCGCGGCGGCCGCGTAGGAGACCGAGCGCACGAACTGCGGCCAGTACTCGCCGAGCGCGTCCCAGTAGGTCGCGAAGTGCCAGGTGACCTTGTAGCCCTCCTCCAGGGAGCCCGTCTGCACGGACGTGGAGGCCTGGTAGATCATCGGCAGCGCGAAGAAGACCAGCAGCCAGAGCAGGCCCGGCAGCAGCAGCCAGTACGGCGTCCAGCGGCCCCGCCTGCGCGGTGGCTCGCTCTCTGGGGCCGCCGGGGAGAGAGGCGGGGGCGCCTCGGTGAGCGTCGTCATCAGGCGGCCGCCTCTTCTTCGAGGCCGGCGGAGCCCGTTGTCCCAGCAAGCAGGGACTGGGCGGCGTCCAGGCCGAAGGTGTGGGCGGGGCTCCAGTGCAGGACGACGTCGGCGCCGGGGACGAGCCGGGCGTCACGGTCGACGTTCTGCGCGTAGACCTCGAGTTCGGGGCAGACCGCGCTGTCGACGATGTACTGCGTGGAGACGCCGATGAAGGAGGTGGCGGTGATCCTGCCGGTGACGCGGTTGCGGCCGGCCGGTATCCCGCCCGCGTCGTCGGCGTGGGCGAGGGCGATCTTCTCCGGGCGGACACCGACCAGCACCTTGCCGCCGGCACTGGTGGGTGCGGCACAGCGCGCCTCGGGCAGCACCAGCTTGCCGTCGCCCGCCTTGAGCACGATGTCGTCACCGCTCCTGGAGTCGACCTCGGCCTCGATCAGGTTGGAGGTGCCGAGGAAGTTCGCGACGAACGTCGTCCGCGGGTTCTCGTAGAGGTCGGCGGGCGAGCCGAGCTGCTCGACGCGGCCCGCGTTCATCACGGCGACCGTGTCGGCCATGGTCATGGCCTCCTCCTGGTCGTGCGTGACGTGGATGAAGGTGATGCCGACCTCGGTCTGGATGCGCTTGAGCTCCAGCTGCATCTGGCGGCGCAGCTTGAGGTCGAGGGCGCCGAGCGGCTCGTCGAGGAGGAGCACCTTGGGGTGGTTGATCAGGGCGCGGGCCACGGCGACGCGCTGCTGCTGGCCGCCGGAGAGCTGGTGCGGCTTCTTGCGGGCCTGCTCCCCGAGCTGTACGAGGTCCAGCATGTCCTCGACCTGCTTCTTCACGCTCTTGATGCCGCGCCGGCGCAGACCGAAGGCGACGTTCTCGAAGATGTCGAGGTGCGGGAAGAGGGCGTAGGACTGGAAGACCGTGTTCACCGGGCGCTTGTACGGCGGGAGCGCCGTGACGTCCTGGTCGCCGAGGTGGACGGTGCCGCAGGAAGGTTCCTCCAGACCGGCGATCATGCGCAGGGTGGTGGTCTTGCCGCAGCCGGAGGCGCCGAGCAGGGCGAAGAAGGAGCCCTGCGGGACGGTCAGGTCGAGCGGGTGGACGGCGGTGAAGGAGCCGTAGGTCTTGCCGATGCCGGAGAGGCGGACGTCACCGCTGCTGTCTGTCGTCTTCATCGTCGTCACGCCCCAGTGAGCTTCGCGAACTTTGCTTCGTAGGCCGTCTCTTCCTTCGAGCTCAGCGAGCGGAAGGCGTGGGACTTGGCCTGCATGGCCTTGTCGGGGATGATCAGCGGGTTGTTCGCCGCATCCTTGTCGATCTTCGCCAGCTCGGGCTGTACACCGTCGACGGGACAGACGTAGTTGATGTACGCGGCGAGCTCGGCGGCCGGCTGCGGCTCGTAGTAGTAGTCGATGAGCCGCTCGGCGTTCGTCTTGTGACGTGCCTTGTTGGGGATCAGCATGTTGTCGCTGGACGTCATGTAGCCGCTGTCGGGGATGACGAAGTCGACGTCGGGGCTGTCGGCCTTCAGCTGGACGACGTCACCGGCCCAGGCGATGCAGGCCGCGAAGTCGCCGCTGGTGATGTCCGAGGTGTAGTCGTTGCCGGTGAAACGGCGGATCTGACCGCTGTCGACGGCCTTCTGGAGACGGGCGACGGCCGCGTCGTAGTCGTCGTCGGTGAACTTCCCCGGGTCCTTGCCCATGTCCAGCAGCGTCATGCCGATGCTGTCGCGCATCTCGGTGAGGAAGCCGACGCGCCCCTTCAGCTTGGGGTTGTCGAGCATGTCGGAGACCGACTTCACCTCGATGCCGTCGAGCGCCTTCTTGTTGTAGGCGATGACGGTCGATATGCCCTGCCAGGGATACGAGTAGGCCCGCCCCGGGTCCCAGTCGGGGCTGCGGAACTGGCTCGACAGGTTGGCGTAGGCGTGCGGCAGGTGGGACGGGTCCAGTTTCTGGACCCAGCCCAGGCGGATGAGGCGGGCGGCCAGCCAGTCGGTGAGGACGATCAGGTCGCGGCCGGTGTCCTGGCCCGCGGCGAGCTGCGGCTTGATCTTGCCGAAGAACTCGTTGTTGTCGTTGATGTCCTCGGTGTACTTGACCTTGATGCCGGTCCTTCTGGTGAACGCCTCGAGCGTCGGGTGGTGCTTGCCCGAGTCGTCGACGTCCATGTACTCGGTCCAGTTGGAGAAGTTGACGGTCTTCTCCTTCGCCGAGTGGTCCTCGGCGGACGTGCCGCCCTCGGTCTTGCCGGCCGCGGGGATCCCGCAGGCGCTCAGCGCCCCGAGGCCGCCCAGCGTCAGGGCGCCGCCCGCCGAGGCGCGCAGCAGCGAACGGCGGGTCATGGCGGCCCGGCCGTTGCGCAGGCTGCGCCGCATGGCGGCCACTTGGGCCGGGGTCAGGCGGTCGGGCTCGTACTGCTCCATGCGCGTGGTGCCCTTTCGGGAGGGTTCGGCCTGGTCAGCGGCCGTGGTCGTGACTATCGGTCCCCGAAGACGGTGCGGTGCCAGTCCTTGCGGACCACCGCGGTGTTGTCGAACATGACGTGCTTGATCTGCGTGTACTCCTCGAACGAGTACGAGGACATGTCCTTGCCGAAGCCGGACGCCCGGTAGCCGCCGTGCGGCATCTCGCTGATGATCGGGATGTGGTCGTTGATCCAGACGCACCCGGCCTTGATCTCACGTGTCGCCCGGTTCGCCCGGAAGACGTCCCGGCTCCACGCGGAGGCGGCCAGTCCGTACGGCGTGTCGTTGGCCAGCCGGATCCCCTCGTCGTCGCTGTCGAACGGCAGCACGACCAGGACCGGCCCGAAGATCTCGGACTGGACGATCTCGCTGTCCTGCGCCGCGTCCGCGATCAGGGTGGGGAGATAGTACGCGCCGTTCTTGAGCTCCCCCTGGGGAGCCTCCCCGCCGGTCACCACGCGCGCGTAGCCACGCGCGCGGTCGACGAAGCCGGCGACCCGGTCCCGCTGGGCGTGGGAGATCAGCGGCCCGAGGTCGGTGCCGGGAGCGAACGGATCCCCGAGCCGTACGGTCTCCATGAGGGCGGCCGTCTGCTCGACGAACGCCTCGTAGAGGGGCCGCTGCACGTACGCGCGCGTGGCGGCCGTGCAGTCCTGGCCGGTGTTGATGAGGGCGCCGGCGACCGCGCCGTGGACGGCGGCCTCCAGGTCGGCGTCGTCGAAGACGACGAAGGGCGCCTTGCCGCCCAGCTCCAGGTGGAGCCGCTTGACGGTGGCGGTGGCGATCTCGGCGACCCGCTTGCCGACGGCGGTGGAACCGGTGAAGGAGGTCATGGCCACGTCGGGGTGCCCGACGAGCCGCTCACCGGCTTCCTTCCCGGTCCCCGTGACGATGTTGACGACCCCGTCGGGAATGCCCGCCTCGGTGGCGGCCCGGGCGAAGAGCAGCGAGGTCAGCGGGGTCAGCTCCGCGGGCTTCAGCACGATCGTGTTGCCCGCGGCGATCGCCGGGAGGATCTTCCACGCGGCCATCTGGAGGGGATAGTTCCAGGGCGCGATGGACCCGACGACGCCGATCGGCTCACGCCGCACGTACGACGTGTGATCGCCGGAGTACTCCCCCGCGGACTGCCCCTGGAGATGGCGGGCGGCCCCGGCGAAGAAGCCGGTGTTGTCGATGGTCCCCGGGACGTCGAACTCCCGCGTCAGCTTGAGCGGCTTGCCGCACTGGAGGGACTCGGCACGGGCGAGTTCCTCGGCGTGGTCGGCGAGGACGACGGCGAAGCGGTACAGGGCGTCGGAGCGCTCGCCGGGAGTGGCTCCCGCCCACTCCGGAAAGGCGGCGCGGGCGGCGGCCACGGCCGCGTCGACGTCGTCGGCCCCGGCGAGCTCGTACCGGTGGACCTCCTCACCACTGGCGGGGTCGACCACGGCGTGCGTCCGGCCGGACGTGCCCTTCCTGAGGCGCCCCGCGATGTACTGAGCGCCCTCCGCGAGACGTTCCTGTACGGGAAATCGGTCCGGGGTGGCGGTGCCCGGGTTGTGCATGTCGCTCTCCTCCACCTTCGCCCCACTTTACGTGGGGGCGGGTGTCGTAGCTCCAGCTTGATTTGAGTGCCGATCCTGACAGAGCAGCGGCTCTCCAACAAGTGATTCCGTTGTTGCCTTTTGGTTACGCGACGGAATCTGTCGACCAGGTGTCGAGTTGCCCGGAAAAAGAGCGACGCACTGTCAGTGGCCCGTGCCACAGTGGCGTGCATGGAGAAGATCGATTCCTGGGAGGCCCTGGTCAGGGAGGCCCGGACGGGGGCGAGGATCAAGTACCTGCACTTCTGGGGACACCGGCCGCGCCCCGACGGACAGGTGGGCGCGAGCTGTCTGAGCCAGTGGTGGCCGTCACCGTTCGTGGTGGACGGCATCACCTACGCGACGGCCGAGCACTGGATGATGGCCGGCAAGGCCCGGCTCTTCGGCGACGCCGAAGCGGAGAAGCGGGCCCTGGCCGCCGAGCACCCGTCCCAGGCCAAGAAGGCCGGACGCCTGGTCCGCGACTTCGACGAGTCGACCTGGGAGCGCGAGCGCTTCCGGATCGTGGTCGAGGGCAGCGTCCACAAGTTCACCGCACATCCCGAGCTGCGGACGTTCCTGCTGAACACGGGCGAGCGGATCCTGGTGGAGGCGAGCCCGGTGGACCGGATCTGGGGCATCGGCCTCGCCGCGGACGACGAGGCCGCCTCGGACCCGGAGCGCTGGAGAGGACCCAACCTCCTGGGCTTCGCCCTGATGGAGGCGCGGGATCGACTGCGGGGCCGGTAGGGGCCCCGCTCAGCGAGCCGCGATCATCAGCACGATCAGGCCGATCGCCAGCAGGGTTCCGGCGACGCCGCAGATGATCCCGGCCAGGGCCTGACCGGCATTGGTGGCCTCCCCCCGCTTGGCCTTCGCCCGTCCGATCGCGCCGAAGACGATGGCGAGGGGCCCCACGAGCAGGGCGGCCGGCCACAGGCAGAACCCCCCGGCCGACACGATCCCGAGCACCATCGCGGTGATGCCCATCCCGTTCTCCGCCGGCCGCATCCCGGGCCACCCGTAGCCCGGAGCACCGTAACCGGGCTGGGCCGGATACCCGTAGCCCACGGGGTAGCCGTACGACACCTGGCCGGGCCCGTCCGGAGCGATCGGCGGCGGCGGAACCGCCCCGTCACCAGGGACCGCGAAGGGATGGGGGCCACCGGCCGCAGTCGCAGGGTCGGGCGGCGGAAAGGAAGCCGGCACCCCGTTCTCCGGTGCCGGCGGACCGACCGGACTCGCCCACCCCTGCGAGGCGCCGTCCCCCACAGCCGGACCCACGCCGGGCAAAGAGGTGACCGTCCGCTGATCGTGCACGGACGGCACAACCAACGGCTCGTCGGAAGCGACGGTCCCACCGGGACCGCTCTTGTCCAAGCTCACCTCGGGAGCCGGATCGTCCCCCTCGGAACTCGCGTACTGCGGCCCTTCGACCCCCTCGGGAACAGACCCCGGCGCACCCCACGGACCACGGGCGCCCGCCCCGCTCTCCGCCGCTCCCGCCGTCGGCACGTCGTCGGACATGCGCGGAACCCCCTCTGTCGCGTCCCGCAATGCTAAGGCCCACCCCCAACCCCCGGGACAGCCCACCCCAACCACCACCCACCCGCACCCGCACGCCAGCGGGCCATAGCAGCGCGGCGCACCTTCGGGAGCGCGCCCGCACCCGCCCTCCGCCGGAAGCGGACCACGACGGCACGGCGCAGCCACAACGCTCCCGCAACTGCGAGACGGCGGGCCCGGGTCGCAACGCCACGGCGCAGCCCCACGCATCCGCAGCCGCCATCGCACGGGAGCGAGCCGTGTCCGCTGCGGCGCAGCCACAACGCTCCCGCACCCGCGAGACGGCGAGCCCGGGTCGTGGCCGCACGGCGCAGTCCCACTCACCCGCAGCCGCCATCGCACGGGAGCGAGCCGTGTCCGCTGCGGCGCAGCCACAACGCTCCCGCACCCGCGAGACGGCGAGCCCGGGTCGTGGCCGCACGGCGCAGTCCCACTCACCCGCAGCCGCCAT
>NZ_JBNCAQ010000073.1:0-6817 GCF_049808595.1 Streptomyces aurantiaciflavus
GACGCGCGCGGGCGCGTGGCCGAGCTGCACGAGATCCGTGCGCAGGCGTTGGCCGGGCCGAGCGAGAAGGCGACCCAGGCGCAGCACGCCAAGGGCAAGCTGACCGCCCGGGAGCGTATCGAGCTGCTCCTGGACGCGGGGTCCTTCCAGGAGGTCGAGCAGTTGCGCCGGCACCGGGCGACCGGTTTCGGCCTGGAGGCGAAGAAGCCGTACACCGACGGTGTCATCACCGGCTGGGGCACGGTGGAGGGCCGTACGGTCTTCGTCTACGCCCATGACTTCCGTATCTTCGGCGGTGCGCTGGGCGAGGCCCACGCCACGAAGATCCACAAGATCATGGACATGGCCATCGCGGCCGGTGCGCCGCTGGTGTCGCTGAACGACGGCGCGGGCGCCCGGATCCAGGAGGGTGTCTCGGCGCTGGCCGGCTACGGCGGCATCTTCCAGCGCAACACCAGGGCCTCCGGCGTCATCCCGCAGATCAGTGTGATGCTCGGTCCGTGCGCGGGCGGCGCCGCCTACAGCCCGGCGCTGACGGACTTCGTGTTCATGGTCCGTGAGACCTCGCAGATGTTCATCACCGGCCCGGACGTGGTCAAGGCCGTCACCGGTGAGGAGATCACCCAGAACGGCCTGGGCGGCGCCGACGTGCACGCCGAGACCTCCGGTGTGTGCCACTTCGCCTACGACGACGAGGAGACCTGCATCGCGGAGGTCCGCTACCTCCTCTCCCTCCTGCCGCAGAACAACCGCGAGAACCCGCCGCGAGTGGAGTGCACCGACCCGGCCGACCGCCGCTCGGACGTCCTGCTCGACCTGGTCCCGGCGGACGGCAACCGCCCGTACGACATGACGAAGGTGATCGAGGAGATCGTCGACGACGGCGAGTACCTCGAGGTCCACGAGCGGTGGGCGCGCAACATCATCTGCGCCCTCGCGCGACTCGACGGGCAGGTCGTCGGGATCGTCGCCAACCAGCCGCAGACCCTGGCCGGTGTGCTGGACATCGAGGCCAGTGAGAAGGCCGCCCGCTTCGTGCAGATGTGCGACGCCTTCAACATCCCGATCATCACTCTTCTGGACGTCCCCGGCTTCCTGCCCGGCGTCGACCAGGAGCACGGTGGAATCATCCGCCACGGCGCGAAGCTGCTGTACGCCTACTGCAACGCGACCGTGCCCCGGATCTCCCTGATCCTGCGCAAGGCGTACGGAGGTGCCTACATCGTCATGGACAGCCAGTCCATCGGGGCGGACCTCACCTACGCCTGGCCGACCAACGAGATCGCCGTGATGGGCGCCGAGGGCGCCGCCAACGTCATCTTCCGCCGCCAGATCGCCGAGGCCGAGGACCCCGAGGCCATGCGGGCCCGCATGGTCAAGGAGTACAAGTCCGAGCTGATGCACCCCTACTACGCGGCCGAACGCGGCCTGGTCGACGACGTCATCGACCCCACCGAGACCCGCGAAGTCCTCATCAGGTCCCTCGCGATGCTGCACTCGAAACACGCCGACCTGCCCTCGCGCAAGCACGGCAATCCCCCGCAGTGACAGAGCACTTGAACCGCAGCACATGAACCGCACCAGCCCGTGGGAGGCAGGACCTTGGAGGAACACGCGCCGAGGAGCACGACGGTGCACGTACGGATCGCGCTGGACGTGATCTGTGTGCACTCCTATCTCGGCTACACCCGTTTCATCCGTGCGGCCGACCGGCTGCGCGCCGAAGGCCACCAAGTCCGGGTGGAGTTCCTGCCGTTCGAGCTCGCCCCGGGCGCCGGTACGGAGGGGCAGCCCCTGCTCCCCGTACTGGAGCAGGTGTTCGGCGCGGAGGCCGTGCGGCAGACGCTGCGCTTCGCCGAGCAAGTCGCCGCGGAGGGGCTGGAGTTGCATTACCGGCGCGCCGTGGCCACCGGGACGTTCGAGGCGCACCTGCTCATCGCTCGCGCCGCCCGGCAGGGCCTGGCTGAGCCGATGGTGGAGCGCCTCTTCCGCGCGCACTTCACGGACGGGCTGCACATCGGCGACGCCGCCACGCTCGCCCGGCTCGCCGAGGAGATCGGCGTCACGGAGGACGACGCCGGCACCGCGCCGGCCGAGGCGACCGCCGAGACCGGCCGGCTGCGCGCCGAACTCGACCGGGTGCGCCGGCTCGGTGTCACCGGCGTGCCGGTGTTCTTCATCGACGGCGTACGTCCGCTCACCGGGTCCCAGCCGGAGGCCACGCTGTTCGCGGCGCTGCGCGAGGCCGCCCGGACCGCGTCCGGCTTCTGACCGGAGCGTCCGGAACCTCAACTTTGGCATCGAGGCATCACAGATCCACGTCAAGCGCGTGGTGACACCCTCCGGGGGCTGCTTGGCTGAAGGCCACCCCCGGCCCGCATGCGTCCATGCGGTGATTCGTCAGATCCCAGCACAGATAGGGCTCAACATGGTTTCGCGACGCAGGTTCCTGGGCTCCGCGGTTGCGGTGGCGGGTGCCACCGCGGGCTTCACCGCACTGCCCGCGGCGGCGGCACAGGCCGCCGCACAGGTCGATCCGGAGGTGATCGTCAGACCGGGCGACGCACGTTACGCCGAGCTCGCCGAGCGCGGCTACAACAACCGTTTCGTCGCCACCCCGGACGAGATCTGGCTCGTGCACTGCGCCGCCCAGGTCGAGAAGGCGGTGAACCAGGCCATCGCCAACAATCAGCGCATCACCGTGCGCGGCGGCGGCCACTCCTTCGAGGGCCTGGTCGACGATCCGCAGTTCCGTGTCCTCGTCGACCTGTCCGAGATGAAGGGCATCACCTTCGACCCGACGATGAACGCCTTCGCCGTCCAGGGGGGCGCCCGCCTCGGCGAGGTGTACAAGGCGCTGTACGAGGGCTGGGGGGTCACCGTCCCGGGTGGTGTCTGCCCCGAGGTGGGCGTCGGCGGTCACGTCAGTGGCGGCGGATACGGCCCGCTGTCGCGCCGTTTCGGCCTCGTCGTGGACCACCTGTACGCGATCGAGATCGTCGTGGCGGACCGCGGCGGCAAGGCGCGCACGGTCATCGCCACCCGCAACGCCGGCGACCCGAACCGCGACCTGTGGTGGGCCCACACCGGCGGCGGTGGCGGCGGGCTCGGCATCGTGACGCGGTTCTGGTTCCGGACGCCGGGCGCCTCCGGCGACGCGTCGGCGCTGCTGCCCAAGCCTCCCGCGCGGATGCGCAAGACCGTCGTGAGCTGGCCCTGGGCCCAGCTGACCGAGGCGGCCTTCACCCGTCTCGTGCTCAACCACGGCGCCTGGCACGCCGCGAACAGCGCCCCCGGCTCCGTGTACTCCACGATGCACAGCTCGCTGCAGCTCAACTCCTCGCTCGCGGGCACGGTGCATCTCGAGATCCGCATGGACGCCACGCTGGCGGACACCCCCAAGCTCCACGACGACTACATCCGCGCGGTCAACGCCGGTGTGGGTGTGGAGCCGACCATCGACATCCGGGAAGGCACCTGGCTGGAGATCGCCCTGGAGCCGACCCCGAGCTACGGCGCGTACTCGCGGCAGAAGTCCATGGGCGGCCATCTGCGCAAGCCGCTGACCGAGACTCAGATCCGCGCGATCCACCGGTCCCTGACCGACCCGAACCACTACGGCGTCGGCCTGGTGTACCTCGCGGCCTACGGCTGCAAGATCAACACGGTGTCGTCGTCGGCCACGGCGATCCCCCAGCGGGACTCCATCTTCAAGCTCTGGTACTCCAACAACTGGGCCGACCCGGCGACGGACGAGGCGGAAGTCAACTGGGTGCGCACACTGCGCAAGAGCGTCCACGGCGCGACCGGCGGCTTCCCGGTACCGAACGACCAGCAGGACGGCGGCTACATCAACTACCCCGACATCGACATGCGTGACCCGGCGCAGAACACCTCAGGTGTGCCCTGGTACTCGATCATCTGGAAAGACAACGCCCCGAAGCTGCAGCGGGTCAAGAAGACCTACGACCCCAAGAACGTCTTCCGGCACGCCCTGTCCCTGGACCCCGCCTGACGGTTCGCCGGGCGGTCGGCCATCGCGCCGGAAGCACACACCCCCATGTCCATGAGCACCGCGCCGGACCCGGGCACGTCCCTGGCCGGCGTGGTACGACAGCCCGGAGGGCTCCATGACCAGCAGTAACCCCGCTGCCACCCACACCGCTCCAGGACGGCGAGCGCTGCCCGTGTGGCAGGTCGTCGCGGGGAGCGCCGCCGTCGCCGCGGTCGTCAATCTGATCGTCCTGTTCATCGGCGACGCCGCCGGAGCCTCCCTGGTCCTGGAGCTCGACGGAAAACGCGACGAGATCGGCGCGGGTGACGTGATCTTCATGTCGATCGCGGCGCCGGCGATCGGCATCACGGTGGCCGTGCTCCTCGCCCGCTGGAAGCCGGTGTTCCTCAAGGTGGGTCAGATCGCGGGCGGCCTGGTGGCGGCGCTGACCGCGATCGGCCCGCTGACCCAGGACACCGACGGGGGCACCTCGGCCACGCTGGTCACGATGCACCTGTTCGTCGGCTTCGTCGCGGTGGCCGCGCTGGAAGTGATCCGCCGGTCCCGCGTCTGATCTCGCAGCACTGGCCGGGCGGGGCCCCCCCCCCCCCCCGGGGGGGGGGGGGCCCCCCCCCTCGGCGCGGCGGCCCCCCCCCCCCCCGCCGCATTCGTATGCCTTCGCAGGAGGAGGAAGCATGACATCAGACGGCTTCGTCACGCCCGACGTCTCGACGACACCGGCCGGTCAGTCCTGGCGCATCACCAGCGGGTCCCCCACCGAGGAGGAGGTCGCCGCGGTGACGGTGGCGCTCGCCGGCGTTCTCGCCGCGAACGCCGCTCAGGCGGCACAGCCGGCGGACGTCGGCACCGGTCCGCGCGGGGCGCGCTGGACGCCTTCCTCGGCCAGGCGCAGGACAGCCACCTCATGGGCTGCCGGTTCACTGCCGAGCTGGCGCGCAACGGCCTGATCATGCCCCCGACGGGGCGGATCCGTACGGCGGAGATCGACAATCTCCGCATTCCATGGAAACCCGTTCGATTTATTCGATTTAGCGGACCGCTGATCGCCGTTGACCGGGCGGCCCTTCCACCCCACCGATCCTGGATTCCTCGCGCCGGAGATCCGGTCTCGATGACGAGCCGATTCCCGTTGAGCGAGACGGCCGACGTCCCGGATTGTCCGGGCTGCCTTCCTCCAGGATCAGGCGTGGCCCAGCCGGAAACCGACTCCCCGGGCCGTGATGATCCAACTGCTGGAACCCAGCTTGCTGCGCAGGCTGCTCACGTGGGTGTCGATCGTACGCCCGGGCTCCGAGCGGGAGTCCCGCCAGACCTGCGCCATGATCTGCTTGCGGGTGACGACGATCCCCGGGCGGGAAGCGAGCAGGTACATCAGATCGAATTCCTTGCGCGTCACTTCTATGGGCCGGCCGTCCAGGCGGATTTCCCTGGCTCGGGGGTCGATGCCCAGCGGGCCGACGGTGATGGCCTCGTCGGGTGCGACCGGCTGCCGCAGCGACCGGCGCATGACCGCCTCGATACGGGCGATCAGCTCGGCCAGGCTGTACGGCTTGGGCACATAGTCGTCCGAACCCGCCCGCAGACTGAGGACCCGGTCGACCTCGGAGTCGCGGGCCGTCACCACGATGATGGGAACGTCACACACCGCCCGGATGCTCCGGCACAGTTCGACGCCGTCCAGGTCGGGAAGGTCCAGGTCGACGAGGAGCAGATCGGCGTTCCGGTACTGCTGCAGGGCCTGGGCGCCGGTCGGCACGCTCTCCGCCTGATACCCGTGTCGCCACAGGTCGCGGACCAACTCCTTCGCCACTTCGCTCTCGCTCTCCACCGCGAGAACGCGCAACGCCTTACGGACTCGTCTCACCTCCGGCCTGACGGACGCACCCCGCGTGGACACATGCGGAATGCGTGGTTCAACAAGCCTCACGGACTGATGCCCCATCCGAGAAATCCCCCATTTCATCGATTAAGCGGAGCGTCGAGCCATCGCCAAAGCAGGTGCACACGAACAGTACAGACGACGCGCTCGATCCGTCAAAGATCAAAAGTTGACGGATTGCCGAATTAAAGGAGAACCGAAACACTGCGGAAACAAAAAGGAATCCAGCAGTGCCCAAGAAGGATGTGCGGTACACATCGAATTTACGCCTTCGGGGAAATCGCCCAGCCGAAGACTCATCAGATGACGACTCGTCCCGCCTGGCCAGTCAGGCAACAGGCGTCCGAAAACCAGCCATGAATTGTTGCACCGCCAACTACACCAGCTCCCCCGTACAGACCTCTTCCAGTTTCTTCCGATACATCGTACACGCAGGAGCGTACGACGTATACGAGTGATGAGTCACACCCGCTTGATCACGAATGTGATCGAACACAGGGGTCACCACAGGAGCACGCTATCGATACCGTCAGTTCCAGAATCAGTGACAAACCGGCCATTCCCAGGCCGACACACGACGAGCACCCAGCCGACTTGACGCCGCTCTCGGGAGATGACGAGGACATGACCCAAGCACAGGCACCGGACCGCGGGACCTCCCGGTCGAAGGACGTGCGCCGTCTCGACCGGGTGATCATCAGGTTCGCGGGGGACTCGGGTGACGGTATGCAGCTCACCGGTGACCGTTTCACCTCGGAGACGGCGTCGTTCGGCAACGACCTGTCGACGCTGCCGAACTTCCCCGCCGAGATCCGCGCGCCCGCCGGCACCCTTCCCGGCGTCTCCTCCTTCCAGCTGCACTTCGCCGACCACGACATCCTCACCCCCGGTGACGCGCCCAACGTGCTCGTGGCGATGAACCC
>NZ_JBNCAQ010000074.1:0-6761 GCF_049808595.1 Streptomyces aurantiaciflavus
GGATACGAGATTCGAACTCGTGAGGGGTTGCCCCCAACACGCTTTCCAAGCGTGCGCCCTAGGCCTCTAGGCGAATCCTCCGCCGGAAACATTACATGACCGAGAGGAGTGCTCGCGAACTCGTTCCCTGCCCCCGGCATCAGGTAACCTTGGCGCAGCCCCTCACGCGGCGCTATCTGACTGAACTCCCCCAGGGCCGGAAGGCAGCAAGGGTAGGTCGGCTCTGGCGGGTGCGTGGGGGGCGCTTGCGTTTCCCCGGCGTGAGCGTGGGCGGTCGCCCGGGTCGAGCCGGGGCTGCTTCTCGGATCGGGCGGGAAGGATTCGCGGGTCCGAGCCGGGCAGCGGGTCGGGCCGGGTTCCCGCGAGCTGCGCCGGGTTCCTCCCAGGGCGAGCCGGGGCAGGTTCGCGGGTCGAGCTCGGCCGGGTTCCCGGGCTGAGCTGGGCCGGGGTCGGTTGTCAGTGGGCGCCTATAACCTCGTATGCGTGTCGTCTCTCGCGCTGTACCGCCGCTATCGCCCGGAGTCGTTCGCCGAGGTCATCGGGCAGGAGCATGTCACCGACCCGCTGCAGCAGGCGCTGCGGAACAACCGGGTCAATCACGCGTACCTGTTCAGCGGGCCGCGTGGGTGTGGCAAGACGACCAGCGCGCGCATTCTGGCCCGGTGCCTGAACTGCGAGCAGGGGCCCACGCCGACCCCTTGCGGGGAGTGCGAGTCGTGTCGGGACCTCGCGCGCAACGGACCCGGTTCCATCGACGTCATCGAGATCGACGCCGCTTCGCACGGTGGTGTGGACGACGCCCGTGACCTGCGGGAGAAGGCCTTCTTCGGGCCGGCGCGCAGCCGCTACAAGATCTACATCATCGACGAGGCCCACATGGTCACGTCGGCGGGTTTCAACGCGCTCCTGAAGGTCGTCGAGGAGCCGCCGGAGCACCTCAAGTTCATCTTCGCCACCACCGAGCCCGAGAAGGTCATCGGGACGATCCGGTCGCGGACCCATCACTACCCCTTCCGGCTCGTGCCGCCGGGCACCCTCCGGGACTACCTGGGTGAGGTGTGCCAGAAGGAGGACATCCCCGTCGAGGACGGCGTGCTGCCGCTCGTCGTGCGCGCGGGCGCGGGGTCCGTGCGTGACTCCATGTCCGTCATGGACCAGCTGCTCGCCGGCGCCGGGGCGGACGGTGTGACGTACGCCATGGCCACCTCCCTGCTGGGCTACACCGACGGCTCGCTGCTCGACTCCGTCGTCGAGGCGTTCGCCACAGGTGACGGTGCCGCCGCCTTCGAGGTCGTGGACCGTGTCATCGAGGGGGGCAACGACCCGCGGCGCTTCGTCGCCGACCTGCTGGAGCGGCTCCGGGACCTGGTGATCCTCGCCGCCGTCCCGGACGCCGCCGACAAGGGGCTCATCGACGCCCCCGCCGACGTCATCGAGCGCATGCAGGCCCAGGCCGGCGTCTTCGGCGCCGCCGAGCTGAGCCGCGCCGCCGACCTGGTCAACGAGGGCCTCACCGAGATGCGCGGCGCCACCTCGCCCCGCCTCCAGCTCGAGCTCATCTGCGCCCGCGTCCTGCTGCCCGCCGCCTACGGCGACGAGCGCTCCGTCATGGCCCGCCTCGACCGCATCGAGCGCGGCGTCAACTTCTCCGCGGGCGCCCCCGCCGGGATGCCGGCCATGGGATACGTGCCCGGCCCGGAGGCGCACGGGGGAGCGGCGGCTCCCGTCGCGGACGCGCCGATCCCGCCGGGCGGCGGTGCCGCGGCGGCCCGGGCGGCGGTACGGGGCCCGGCCGCGGGCGCTGCGCCGGCCCCCCAGCCCCCCGCCACCCCTACGGCTCCCGCCTCTACGCCCCCTGCCCCCGCACCCGCACCCGCGCCGGCCCCCGCTCCCACTCCCGCCGCGACCCCCGCGCCCCCAGCCGACGCCCCCGCTCCCGTCCCCGCGGCTTCCGCGCCCGGCGCCTGGCCCACCGCCGCCACCGCGGGCAGCGGACGTCGGCCCGGTGGCTGGCCCACGGCCGCACCCGCGGGCGGCGGCGCCCGCCCCCCCGCCACCCCCCCCGCCCCCCCCCCCCGCGGCCGCCCCCGCGGGCGGCGGCGCCCGCCCCCCGGCAACCCCCGCGGCCACGCCGGCCCCTGCCCCTACTCCCAGTCCCGCTCCTGCTCCCGCCCAGGCGGCCGCCGCCTACGCACCCCCCGCCGGCGGCCTCGACCCCCGCACGCTCTGGCCCAACATCCTGGAGGCGGTCAAGAACCGCCGCCGCTTCACCTGGATCCTGCTCAGCCAGAACGCCCAGGTCGCGGGCTTCGACGGCACCACCCTCCAACTCGGCTTCGTCAACGCCGGCGCCCGCGACAACTTCGCGAGCAGCGGCAGCGAGGACGTGCTGAGGCAGGCGCTGACCGAGCAGTTCAACGTCCAGTGGAAGATCGAGGCGATCGTCGACCCGTCCGGCGGCGGCTCGGCGCCCCCGCCGACCGGCGGCTTCGGGGGTTCCCCGGGCCCGTCCGGCCCCGCCGGTTTCGGCGGAGGCGGCGCCCCGGCCGGCGGCTACGGAAACCCGGGCGGCTACGGCGCCTCCGGGGGGTACGGCAACTCCGGCGGTTACGGCGGTGGCGGTACGGCATCCCAGCCGGCGCCCGCGCCCGCGCCGACCGCTCCCACCCCGGCCCCGGCTCAGTCCACGCCCCCGTCGGCCCCCGCCCCCGTCTCCACCCCCACCCCCGCACCCTCCTCCGCTCCGGAACACGTGGCCCCCGAGGACGACATCCCCGAGGACGACGACCCCGACCTCAACGAGAGCGCGCTTTCCGGCCACGAACTGATCGTGCGGGAGCTGGGGGCGACGGTGGTCGAGGAGTTCACGAACGAGTAGGGGGCGAGCACACGGCTTTGGAGGAACGCACAGCTTCCCGACTCCGCCCCCTTCGGAAGCCCGCACAAAGCACCGCACGCCCAGCCGGTTAGGCTGACCCCCGTGAACGTCCTCGTCATCGGCAGCGGCGCCCGCGAACACGCCCTGTGCCGCTCACTGTCCCTCGACCCCGCCGTCACCGCGCTGCACTGCGCCCCCGGCAACGCCGGCATCGCCGAGGTCGCCGAGCTGCACCAGGTCGACGCCCTCGACGGCGGAGCCGTGTCCGCGCTGGCCGGGGAGCTGGGCGCCGACCTCGTCGTCGTAGGCCCGGAGGCCCCGCTCGTCGCCGGGGTCGCCGACGCCGTGCGTGAGGCGGGCATCCCGGTGTTCGGCCCGTCCAAGGAGGCCGCGCAGCTGGAAGGCTCCAAGGCGTTCGCCAAGGACGTGATGGCCGCGGCCGGTGTGCCGACCGCCCGCTCCTACGTCTGCACCACCCCCGACGAGGTGGCCGAGGCCCTCGACGCCTTCGGAGCCCCGTACGTCGTCAAGGACGACGGCCTGGCCGCCGGCAAGGGCGTCGTCGTGACCAGCGACGTCGAGGCCGCGAAGGCGCACGCGGCCGCCTGTGAGCGTGTCGTCATCGAGGAGTTCCTCGACGGCCCGGAGGTCTCCCTCTTCGCGGTCACCGACGGCGAGACGGTCGTCCCGCTCCAGCCCGCGCAGGACTTCAAGCGCGCGCTCGACGGCGACGAGGGCCCCAACACCGGCGGCATGGGCGCGTACTCCCCGCTGCCCTGGGCCGACCCGAAGCTGGTCGACGAGGTCCTGCAGACCGTGCTCCAGCCGACCGTCGACGAGATGCGCCGCCGCGGCACCCCCTTCTCCGGCCTGCTCTACGCCGGACTCGCGATCACCAGCCGGGGCGTGCGGGTCATCGAGTTCAACGCCCGCTTCGGCGACCCGGAGACCCAGGTCGTCCTGGCCCGCCTGAAGACCCCGCTCGCCGGGCTCCTGATGGCCGCCGCCACCGGCAACCTCGCCGACCTCGCGCCCCTGCGCTGGAGCGACGAGGCGGCCGTCACCGTGGTCGTCGCCTCGCACAACTACCCGGGCACCCCGCGCACCGGCGACCCGATCACCGGACTCGACGAGGTGGCCGCCCAGGACGCCCCGTACGCGTACGTCCTGCACGCCGGCACCAAGCGCGACGGCGAGGCGGTGGTCAGCGCGGGCGGCCGCGTCCTGTCCGTCACGGCGACCGGCAAGGACCTCACTCAGGCCCGTGAGCGGGCGTACCGCTCCGTCGCACGGATCGGTCTCGACGGCTCCCAGCACCGTACGGACATCGCGGCGAAGGCGGCGGGCGCGTAGGACGCCTGGGACACGCCCACGCCGAGGAACAGGTTGCTGAACAGGCTGCTGAACAGGCTTTTGAGCAGGCCCCGGGTCCCCAAGGGGACCCGGGGCCTTTCCCTTGCCCACCGTCATCCACCTCTCCCCAAAGCCATTCCATCGAGTGAGCGGTGTCCCATCCGGCTGACGGGCGTCGAAGGGCCAACTAGGGTGCGGCGCAAGCGTTCCGGCACTTGGCCCATCGGCATTGCGATGTCAGTGGCGGGTGCCACAGTGGGGGAGTGAGCAGGACCAGCAGAGTCAGGACATCCAGGACTGCCGGGAGGGGATGAGGTCCGGAGGTGACCGGTATGGGAATGGAGGCGGGCGCACAGGCCGCACGGGCCCGGGCGCTGGGTGTGCTGCGTATCCGCAACCGGGCGCTGGCGGTCGCGCTGCTGCCCGCGGCGGCCGCCGTGATCCTGCTGGCGGGCGGTTCCACCGAGCACCTCATGGGCTCCGGCTGGGACGTCGCCCGCTGGACCGTCTCCGCGCTCGCGTTCCTCGTCCTGCTCGCCGCCGGTGTCGTCGCCCTGGTCGTCGCCCGTGCTCGCCCCGCCGTCAGCCCCACCGTCGCGATCGCCGAGAGCGCGGCCCCCGACCTGTACCGGATGGTGCGCGACCTCGCCGACCGGCTCGACGTCCCCGCGCCCTCCGCGATAGCGCTCACCCCGGACTGCGACAGCTGGCTGGAGGACCGCACCCACCCGGCGCACGGCCCGCCCGCGCCCCGGGACGGCGACGAGATAGCCGGCCCGGGCCTTGCCCACCGGCACCCGCATCGTCGTTCGCATGCCGCGCCCGTCCTCGTCATCGGGTCCCCGTTCCTGTGGTGGATGCGCGTGGGCGAGCTGCGCGCCGTCCTCGCACCGGTCGTGGCGGGTACGGGACCCTCCGCACACCCCGACATAGCGGCGGCCCGGCGGTTCGTGCGGGGGCTGGACGCCGCGGTGGCCGTCTCCGCCGACCGCGGCCGCTGTCCGGGCGTGCGCCTGGTCTGCGCCGGCATCGGCTGGGTCGCTCGGCTGCTCCTGCGCGGCTGCCAGGTCCATGCGGCGGAGATGGAGCGGGGGGTGGCCGCGGCGGCCGCCGAGCGTGCACAGGCTGTGGATTACGGACTGCGGATCGTCGCGCAGGAGCAGGTGGGCCTGGCGTACGCGGGCTGGGACCGCCTCCTCACGCGCGTGGCGCTGCCCGCCTGGCGGATGGGCCGCTGGCCGTCCCGGCTGGACGCGGGCGTCGTCGCGGCCCTCACCGAACTGTCCCGACGTGACCGGCTGGCCGAGGGCTTCGCCTCCCGCCTCGGAGAGCGCCCCGCCTGCGACCTCCTCGAAGAGCCCGGCGCGGTCGACGAAGCCGCCTCGCTCCTCGCCGCCCGCCTCTTCCACGGCGGCCCCCCTGAGCCCGGCCCCGGCTGGTCCCCGGTGGACTGGCGGGAGTACCCGGACGAGGTCGTGGACCGCAAATGGCGCACCGACGCGGCCCGCCTCCACCGCGTCCTCGACGCCCTCGGCGTCCGCCGCGCCCCCGACCCCGCGACCCAGGCCCCCGACGGCCCGACACTGGCCCGGGTACTGGACCACCTGACGGGAGCGGCGGGCACGCCCTGCACAGCCCCCACCTGGGCCGAACACCTCCACTCGGCCGCCCTCCTCCCGGAGGCGGCCCTGGACCCGTCGGCGCCCGGAGAGGCCCCGGACGCGGCGACCTCGAAGGCCTCGGAGGCCCTGGATGTCCCGGCCACTGCAGAGGCGTCGAAGTCTCCGGCGACCATGGACGCCCCGGCCGCCACGGACGCCCGGGAGGTCCCGGAGAGCTTGGACGACCCGGAGGCCGTGGGCGCCACGGAAGCTTTGGGTGCCCGGGCGTCCCTGGATTCCCCGGAGGCCCAGGACGCGCGGAACGCCCAGGCGACTGGGCAGGCGCCGAACCCCCTGGAAGCTCCGAGGGACGTGGACACCGCGCAAGCTCCGGATGGCTTGGAGGCCCAGAACGCGCGGAACGCCCAGGCCACTGGGCAGGCACCGACCACCCTGGAAGCCCCGAGGGACGTGGACACCGCTGCCTCTGATGCTCCGGCGCCCCCGAGCCCTGCGGAGACTCCGAAGTTCCCTGAGACCCCCATAGCCTCACCGGCCCCGACCGCCCCCGCACCCACGACGACCGAACCCCCGACCGCCGCGCAGCCACCCCCCGCGCCCTCAGCCCCCACCGCCCCGCCCCTCGAAGACCTCGCCCCCTCCGCCCACGAGGCCGAGGACACCGGCGCCGCCGACCTCGCCCCGAACCCCCGCAGCGCCGCCCTGGCAGCCCGTCTCGGTGCCGAGCTGGCCCGTGAGGAGAGCGAGGCCGTGCCCTCGACCCCCGTCGGCCCGGCGACGCCCGGCCAGGGACTCGACGCGGGTGCTCTGTGGGACGGAGGCGCGCTCCCCCTCTTCCCGCTCCAGCCCCCGCGCACCGACCGTGAGCTTCTCACCGACCACGTCACGGCGATGGTCTGCTGCGCCGC
>NZ_JBNCAQ010000075.1:0-5229 GCF_049808595.1 Streptomyces aurantiaciflavus
ACCGAAGGGAAGCGCCCGGAGGAAAGCCTGAGAGAGTCTCTCGGGTGAGTACAAAGGAAGCGTCCGTTCCTTGAGAACTCAACAGCGTGCCAAAAATCAACGCCAGATATGTTGATACCCCGTCCCCGGCAGTGATAGCCGAGGATGAGGTTCCTTTGAAAAAACACAGCGAGGACGCTGTGAGCGAGAGGATTATTCCTCCTCTCGTTCCGCTCTCGTGTGTGTGCACCGGATTACCGGTAAACATTCACGGAGAGTTTGATCCTGGCTCAGGACGAACGCTGGCGGCGTGCTTAACACATGCAAGTCGAACGATGAAGCCCTTCGGGGTGGATTAGTGGCGAACGGGTGAGTAACACGTGGGCAATCTGCCCTTCACTCTGGGACAAGCCCTGGAAACGGGGTCTAATACCGGATACCACTCTCGCGGGCATCTGTGAGGGTTGAAAGCTCCGGCGGTGAAGGATGAGCCCGCGGCCTATCAGCTTGTTGGTGAGGTAACGGCTCACCAAGGCGACGACGGGTAGCCGGCCTGAGAGGGCGACCGGCCACACTGGGACTGAGACACGGCCCAGACTCCTACGGGAGGCAGCAGTGGGGAATATTGCACAATGGGCGAAAGCCTGATGCAGCGACGCCGCGTGAGGGATGACGGCCTTCGGGTTGTAAACCTCTTTCAGCAGGGAAGAAGCGAAAGTGACGGTACCTGCAGAAGAAGCGCCGGCTAACTACGTGCCAGCAGCCGCGGTAATACGTAGGGCGCAAGCGTTGTCCGGAATTATTGGGCGTAAAGAGCTCGTAGGCGGCTTGTCACGTCGGGTGTGAAAGCCCGGGGCTTAACCCCGGGTCTGCATTCGATACGGGCTAGCTAGAGTGTGGTAGGGGAGATCGGAATTCCTGGTGTAGCGGTGAAATGCGCAGATATCAGGAGGAACACCGGTGGCGAAGGCGGATCTCTGGGCCATTACTGACGCTGAGGAGCGAAAGCGTGGGGAGCGAACAGGATTAGATACCCTGGTAGTCCACGCCGTAAACGGTGGGAACTAGGTGTTGGCGACATTCCACGTCGTCGGTGCCGCAGCTAACGCATTAAGTTCCCCGCCTGGGGAGTACGGCCGCAAGGCTAAAACTCAAAGGAATTGACGGGGGCCCGCACAAGCAGCGGAGCATGTGGCTTAATTCGACGCAACGCGAAGAACCTTACCAAGGCTTGACATACACCGGAAAACCCTGGAGACAGGGTCCCCCTTGTGGTCGGTGTACAGGTGGTGCATGGCTGTCGTCAGCTCGTGTCGTGAGATGTTGGGTTAAGTCCCGCAACGAGCGCAACCCTTGTTCTGTGTTGCCAGCATGCCCTTCGGGGTGATGGGGACTCACAGGAGACCGCCGGGGTCAACTCGGAGGAAGGTGGGGACGACGTCAAGTCATCATGCCCCTTATGTCTTGGGCTGCACACGTGCTACAATGGCCGGTACAAAGAGCTGCGATACCGTGAGGTGGAGCGAATCTCAAAAAGCCGGTCTCAGTTCGGATTGGGGTCTGCAACTCGACCCCATGAAGTCGGAGTTGCTAGTAATCGCAGATCAGCATTGCTGCGGTGAATACGTTCCCGGGCCTTGTACACACCGCCCGTCACGTCACGAAAGTCGGTAACACCCGAAGCCGGTGGCCCAACCCCTTGTGGGAGGGAGCTGTCGAAGGTGGGACTGGCGATTGGGACGAAGTCGTAACAAGGTAGCCGTACCGGAAGGTGCGGCTGGATCACCTCCTTTCTAAGGAGCACTTCTAGGCAGCCGCAAGGCTGTCCAGAGGCCAGTACATCGGCGAACGTCCGGTGCTGGTTGCTCATGGGTGGAACGTTGATTATTCGGCCTGGTTCACGGGTCGGAGGCTGCTAGTACTGCTCGCAAGAGCGTGGAACGCATGATCTCCGGACGGGGCCTGGCCGGGCACGCTGTTGGGTGTCTGAGGGCACGGCCGTAACGGTCTGTCTTCGGATGCCGGCCCCAGTGAACTCCAGCTTCGGTTGGGGGTGATGGGTGGCTGGTCGTTGTTTGAGAACTGCACAGTGGACGCGAGCATCTGTGGCCAAGTTTTTAAGGGCGCACGGTGGATGCCTTGGCACCAGGAACCGATGAAGGACGTGGGAGGCCGCGATAGTCCCCGGGGAGTCGTCAACCAGGCTTTGATCCGGGGGTTTCCGAATGGGGAAACCCGGCAGTCGTCATGGGCTGTCACCCACTGCTGAACACATAGGCAGTGTGGAGGGAACGCGGGGAAGTGAAACATCTCAGTACCCGCAGGAAGAGAAAACAACCGTGATTCCGGGAGTAGTGGCGAGCGAAACTGGATGAGGCCAAACCGTATGCGTGTGAGACCCGGCAGGGGTTGCGCATGCGGGGTTGTGGGATCTCTCTTCTGTCGTCTGCCGGCGGCAGGACGAGTCAGAAACCGTTGATGTAGGCGAAGGACATGCGAAAGGTCCGGCGTAGAGGGTAAGACCCCCGTAGTCGAAACGTCAGCGGCTCGTTTGAGAGACACCCAAGTAGCACGGGGCCCGAGAAATCCCGTGTGAATCTGGCGGGACCACCCGCTAAGCCTAAATATTCCCTGGTGACCGATAGCGGATAGTACCGTGAGGGAATGGTGAAAAGTACCCCGGGAGGGGAGTGAAATAGTACCTGAAACCGTGTGCCTACAAGCCGTGGGAGCGTCGGAACAAGGCTTGCCTTGTTCTCGTGACTGCGTGCCTTTTGAAGAATGAGCCTGCGAGTTTGCGGTGTGTTGCGAGGTTAACCCGGGTGGGGTAGCCGTAGCGAAAGCGAGTCCGAAGAGGGCGTTTCAGTAGCACGCTCAAGACCCGAAGCGGAGTGATCTAGCCATGGGCAGGTTGAAGCGGAGGTAAGACTTCGTGGAGGACCGAACCCACCAGGGTTGAAAACCTGGGGGATGACCTGTGGTTAGGGGTGAAAGGCCAATCAAACTCCGTGATAGCTGGTTCTCCCCGAAATGCATTTAGGTGCAGCGTCGTGTGTTTCTTGCCGGAGGTAGAGCACTGGATAGGCGATGGGCCCTACCGGGTTACTGACCTTAGCCAAACTCCGAATGCCGGTAAGTGAGAGCGCGGCAGTGAGACTGTGGGGGATAAGCTCCATGGTCGAGAGGGAAACAGCCCAGAGCATCGACTAAGGCCCCTAAGCGTACGCTAAGTGGGAAAGGATGTGGAGTCGCACAGACAACCAGGAGGTTGGCTTAGAAGCAGCCACCCTTGAAAGAGTGCGTAATAGCTCACTGGTCTAGTGATTCCGCGCCGACAATGTAGCGGGGCTCAAGCGTACCGCCGAAGTCGTGTCATTGCGATATATACCCCCAACGGGGATCGTGATGGGTAGGGGAGCGTCGTCTGCCGGGTGAAGCAGCACCGGAAGGTAGTTGTGGACGGTTGACGAGTGAGAATGCAGGCATGAGTAGCGATTCACACGTGAGAAACGTGTGCGCCGATTGACTAAGGGTTCCTGGGTCAAGCTGATCTGCCCAGGGTAAGTCGGGACCTAAGGCGAGGCCGACAGGCGTAGTCGATGGATAACCGGTTGATATTCCGGTACCCGCTGTGAAGCGTCAAACATCGAACCAGGCGATGCTAAGTCCGTGAAGCCGTCCCGGAGCCTTCGGGCAAAGGGAAGTGGTGGAGCCGACGGACCAGACTTGCAGTAGGTGAGTGATGGGGTGACGCAGGAAGGTAGTCCATCCCGGGCGGTGGTTGTCCCGGGGTAAGGGTGTAGGCCGTGCGATAGGTAAATCCGTCGCACATAAGGCTGAGACCTGATGCCGAGCCGATTGTGGTGAAGTGGATGATCCTATGCTGTCGAGAAAAGCCTCTAGCGAGTTTCATGGCGGCCCGTACCCTAAACCGACTCAGGTGGTCAGGTAGAGAATACCGAGGCGTTCGGGTGAACTATGGTTAAGGAACTCGGCAAAATGCCCCCGTAACTTCGGGAGAAGGGGGGCCACACCTGGTGATGGGCTTTACGTCCTGAGCTGGGGGTGGCCGCAGAGACCAGCGAGAAGCGACTGTTTACTAAAAACACAGGTCCGTGCGAAGCCGTAAGGCGATGTATACGGACTGACGCCTGCCCGGTGCTGGAACGTTAAGGGGACCGGTTAGTCGAGATTCGTCTCGGCGAAGCTGAGAACTTAAGCGCCAGTAAACGGCGGTGGTAACTATAACCATCCTAAGGTAGCGAAATTCCTTGTCGGGTAAGTTCCGACCTGCACGAATGGCGTAACGACTTCTCGACTGTCTCAACCATAGGCCCGGTGAAATTGCACTACGAGTAAAGATGCTCGTTTCGCGCAGCAGGACGGAAAGACCCCGGGACCTTTACTACAGTTTGATATTGGTGTTCGGTTCGGCTTGTGTAGGATAGCTGGGAGACTGTGAAGTCCCAACGCCAGTTGGGGTGGAGTCGTCGTTGAAATACCAGTCTGGTCGTGCTGGATGTCTAACCTGGGTCCGTGATCCGGATCAGGGACAGTGTCTGATGGGTAGTTTAACTGGGGCGGTTGCCTCCTAAAGGGTAACGGAGGCGCCCAAAGGTTCCCTCAGCCTGGTTGGCAATCAGGTGTTGAGTGTAAGTGCACAAGGGAGCTTGACTGTGAGACCGACGGGTCGAGCAGGGACGAAAGTCGGGACTAGTGATCCGGCGGTGGCTTGTGGAAGCGCCGTCGCTCAACGGATAAAAGGTACCCCGGGGATAACAGGCTGATCTTCCCCAAGAGTCCATATCGACGGGATGGTTTGGCACCTCGATGTCGGCTCGTCGCATCCTGGGGCTGGAGTCGGTCCCAAGGGTTGGGCTGTTCGCCCATTAAAGCGGTACGCGAGCTGGGTTTAGAACGTCGTGAGACAGTTCGGTCCCTATCCGCTGTGCGCGTAGGAGTCTTGAGAAGGGCTGTCCCTAGTACGAGAGGACCGGGACGGACGAACCTCTGGTGTGCCAGTTGTTCTGCCAAGGGCATGGCTGGTTGGCTACGTTCGGGAGGGATAACCGCTGAAAGCATCTAAGCGGGAAGCCTGCTTCGAGATGAGGACTCCCACCCACTTGATGGGGTAAGGCTCCCAGTAGACGACTGGGTTGATAGGCCGGATCTGGAAGCACGGTAACGTGTGGAGGTGACCGGTACTAATAGGCCGAGGGCTTGTCCTCAGTTGCTCGCGTCCACTGTGTT
>NZ_JBNCAQ010000076.1:0-5149 GCF_049808595.1 Streptomyces aurantiaciflavus
ACTAGGGCCTGTGTGATGTCGTGATCAATCTTGGGATCCGGATCCGCCGGTCAGGCGGATCCGGTAGGAAGACGATCGTGACGCGTAGCCAACTCACCGACGACCAGTGGAAGTTGATCGAGCCGTTCCTGCCGATAGGCGAGTACGGCCCGTACCCCGGACGGCTGCGGGAGCAGTTCGAAGGGGTGATCTGGCGGTTCCGCACCAGCAGTCAGTGGCGGGAGATGCCCGGCGAGTTCGGCCCGTGGCCGACGGTCTACGGTCGCTTCCGGGTGTGGAGGGACGCCGGTGTCTTCACCGCGCTGCTGGAAGGTGTGATCGCTGAGGCCGCTCGCCAGGGGAAGACGGACTTGTCCCTGGTCAGCGTGGACTCCACCACCGCCCGCGCCCATCACGACGCCGCCGGGATGCGCATCGGCAAGGAGGTCATGGACGCCCTGGAGGAAGCCGCCGCCGAGCAGGAGCGGGCCCGGCAAAAGGGGGCGGCCCGCCGGAACAGAACGGGCAGGACGGCAGTGACGACCCCGAACGGGAAGAGCGGTGGCGCGTCAGACGACGGCGCAAGCTCCGCTTGAAGCAAGCCCTGCTGGGCAGATCCCGTGGTGGGCTGACGAGCAAGATTCATCTCGCCGCCGACCGCAAGTGCCGTCCGCTATGCCTCGTGCTGACCGCAGGACAGGCCGCCGACAGCCCGCAGTTCGTGCCCGTGCTGCACAAGGTGCGGGTTCGTCTGCCTGTCGGCCGTCCCCGAACCCGGCCTGACGCTGTCGCCGCGGACAAGGCCTACTCGTCCCGCGCCAACCGCTCTTACCTGCGCAAACGCAACATCAAGGCAGTCATCCCGGAGAAGAAGGACCAAGCCGCCAACCGGAAGAAGAAAGGCAGCCGGGGCGGCCGGCCCACACGCCATGACGTCGATCTCTACAAGGAACGGAACACCGTCGAGCGCCTGATCAACAAGCTGAAGGCCTGGCGGGGAATCGCGACTCGATACGACAAGACGCCCGAGAGCTACCTCGCCGGCCTCCATCTCCGCGCCTCGATGATCTGGATCAACGACCTCCTGAAGCCAACTGGTTGATCACAACATCACACAGGCCCTAGAACACTCCGTTCTGTCGGCAGCCAGGAAAAGCACGTCCACGGACTCAACATCGGTCCGCCCGGCCTTCTCCGTCTCCCGCCCCGCACTGTGCACACCAAGCTCAACGGCTTGTCGGCTCATCGGGTAATGGGCACAGCCCTTGTGGCGCGAGGAGGTGCTTCCACGCCCGGGCGGCCTGCTCGCCGACGGATCGACTCGGGGGCGCTTCCAGGGCCAAACCGTCGAGACCTACGTCCAGCGCATGCCGATGGCGGAGAGCTGTTCGATCCGTTCTGGCGACAGCGTCGCGGCTCTGGATCTCTGATTCCCGACCCATGCCCCGAGCTTGATCTCTCGTTCCTCCTGGTCCCTGCCGCTCTCGCCGTCGTGACTGTCGTCCCCGCTGTCGACGGCGATCCGTTCGACGTGCTGCCTCGGCACCCGAAGGTGCCCCTCGCGCTCGTAGAACTGTCTGGCGGCGGCGTAGTTCATGGCCCATTTGTCGGCCTGCGTGCGGCGCGGGCGCGGCTTCTCGTCCTCGGTCGCGGGCTGGATGCCGAGGATGTGCTCGCACATCCACTGCTGGACGCCTGTGAGTTTGTCCCAGCTGAACCGCACCGCTTTGACCCACCGGCCAAGGTCCTCGCCCTGGCGCACGACGATGCCCGGCGCGGTGGGCAGCTCGCCGCCGGCCTCCAGGTGCAGCCGGACCAGATGGAAGGCACGCTGCCATTCCACCGGCCAGGCCGGGCACCAGGCGGGGTCGATCTCCTCCAGCTGTTCGCGCCGCTCGGCCGACAGCACCCAAGCCGACGTCGTCTTCACCGGCAGACCCTCCGCCTGCCGTTGCTCGGCCTCCATGCCCCGGCGGGCGGCGGCACGCGCGTTCTTCAGAAAGATCCCTACCCGGTACCCCTTGTATGTGGCGTCCAGGGGCGCCAGGAGGTGGCCCGCCTCGGCTGCCCATCCTCGGGCGGCGGTCAGGCCCTCCTCCCATGCGACGTCGAAGTGCGACCACACCATGCCAAGCTTCTCCAGCTGCTCGATGCGGTCCTCGTCCATGTCCCCGCGGCCGTAGAACCTCCTGGCGTCGGCGATCCATTGCCCCAGCGGGAAATTGGCCAGCGAGGCCGGCCACCCCTCAGCCTGCGGCTCCTGACCAGACGGCACGCGGTACGTGAACGGCACCTTGAGGTCCCCGTGCTCGCGGGCGTAGATGACGGCAGCCTCGATGCCGCGCCGCCAGTGCTCGTGCTCGGGGTTGAGGACCCGCAGGTTGATGAACGCCGCCAGCTGCGCGGGGTCACGCGGGGTGCTGAACTTCAGCAGCTCCCGGGCTGGCGTCGACAGTCCACGATCGCCGCCCTCGGCTCCTTCGCCTCCGGAACGTGTCTGTACGCCTCTGACGCGGCTTGGCGCCTGGGGCTGCGCCAGAGCCTCCACGACACGGGCGTCGTGCGCTCTGAGCGCTTCCAGTAGCTTGGCCAGGCCGCCGTACGCCCGGCTTGTGAGCATGTTGTCCGCCGTCTCCCCGGGCCCCAGCAGCACCGGCACTACCAGGCTGGCCATCTTGCCCTCGCCCGGATGCATCCGCAGCGCCCGGCCTACGGCCTGGACGAGGTCCGGCATGGAGCCGCGTACGTCCGCGAAGTACACGGAGTCACATTCTCGGGTGTCAACCCCTTCTCCGAGCACCTTCACCGAGCTCAGGAAGCTTTTCTCGACGACCGTGCCGTCGGTGGCGATGCCGTCGGCGAACTCCTCGAGGACCCGCCGCCGGTGGTTGGGTTTGTGGTCCCCGCACAGCCAGTTGGCCCAGATGGTCTTGGGGTACAGCTCCGGGTCCGCGTCGTGCAACTGCGCGGCGATGTCGGGAAGGCCGGCCGCGAACGCCTCGGCTTCCTTGACGACATGGTGAAAGGAGAGCGTGCGGCTGAAGCCCTCCTCCGCGGCCGCCTTCACCAGAGCCGTCTGCAGCGCCGCGAGCCGGGCCCCGCGCACGGCCTCGGACCGCCCGTCAGCACCGAGCAGCACGGCCGCCTGGAGTTGCGTGTCGGTGACGTCCACGCACACCACCTGGTACGGCGCACAGATCCCCCGGTCGATCGCCTCGGACAGGGTAAGGGTGTAGCAGCGGGCACCGAACGGCCCGTTGGGGTCGTCCTCCATGCTCGCCACCAACGCGCCCGGCACGCCCTGCTGCTCCTGGTCCTCGTCCAGCTGCCACAGCCGGGGTGTGGCGGTCATGTACAGGCGGCGCAGGGACGGGATGCGGGTGTTGTCGTGGACGACCGCCCAGGGCTTGCCGATCCGGCCGGACGTCCGGTGCGCCTCGTCGACCACGATCAGGTCCCAGCCCGGTAGGCCGGCGGCGTGGGCGCGCTCCAGCGTGCCCAGCCCCAGGCTGGCGTACGTGGCGAACACGGTCACCTTGTCGAACGGGCGGACCCACGCCACGAGCTCGTCCACGTTCGTGGTGTTGGGGAAGGTCACCTGGTCACCGCGCAGGGACGAGACCCCGATCAACGGCCCGCTGCGGCCTCCATCGCGCCACGCGGTCTCGGTCTGCGCGAGCAGGTCCAGCGAGGGCACGAGCACCAGTACACGGCCTGCCTGGAGTTCCTCCGCGCTCCGGGTGGCCACGAGGCTCTTGCCCGATCCAGTAGCCATGATCACCTGAGTCCGGAGCCCACGCTCAGGCACAATGGATCTTGCAGGAAGTTCCAGTGCCGTGATAATCGCGTCGATGGCTTCTCTTTGGTGGGGACGGAGGGTTTTCCTTTCCACCGAACTTCCTTTCTCCTGGATTATTGCCGCCCCCGCCGCGAGTGCGCAGCGCGCTGCGCCAAGACGGCTTCAGTCAGGTCAGTGCGCAACTGTTCGAGGAAGTCCCTGAGGTCCGTGGCAGCGCAGCGGTAGCCGCCGGGGTCGAGGTGGTAGCTGTCGCCGGTGAGGGCGCCGAGCGTGAGGTGGTAGGCGCCGCCGCTGGTGTGGCTGACCGCGTACATGCCTCCTCCGCCGTCCGTACCGAAGACTGTCACCGTGTCATCAATCGCTCCAGTAAGCCGGTTTGGGTAGTTGCCTGCCTCCGTCTGGGAGACGAGAGAAGATGCGTCATCGATCCAGATACCGTTGCCGAGATCGGGCAGGACGACAGGGCCGAGCTGGGCGTAGTACTCCAAGAGTGCCCCGGCCGCCCCGGCGTGCACGAGCAGTGCGACCGCGGCCTCACCCTCCTCGGCAGAGGCGAGACACGCCTTGTGCTCTCCAGGCGGGTAACCCTGTGCGGCCTCGAAGCTCGCGGAGAATGCGTCCGCGAGCCGAGTCATTTCTTCGCCCCACTCACGCAAATATGCAGTGCCGTCCACGACCGATGACCGCCCATCCAGTGGGATGTAATAATTCCAGAGTCTAGCAGCAGAGTACTTTGATGCATCGAATCATCGTCAAGTTCATCCGGGATGCATCCCCACACCGCCCCGCCGCCGCGGCACAGGCCCTGACTGGCCTTCTCGTCACCGTCGGCCTGTGCACTCCCGGACAGTCCCGCCCGTGCCGGCGGCCCACCAGTGGCCCGGAGGCGCTGCCATTGGGTCTACCGAGGCGGTGACCGGGCATACGGGCGTCACTCCCTGTGAGAGGAGCTCGTTTCATGCTCGGCATAGTCGCGGCGGTGCTGTTCTTCTTGTCCTTTCTGATCAACGTGGCAGATCTCAGCACCAACGACGTGATCTCTTCGGTGAACGTGATGCTGCTGGGATTGACTGCTCTGGCCTTGCACGTGGCTGGAATCGGCAGCAGCTGGGCCCGCAGACGCTGACCTCACAGAAGGGTCTGGTGACGAGCCGTCACCACCCGGTCAAGCCCCCGATCTCCTAGCCAGCCCGGCCCGCGCCAGCGGGCCCACGGCCCTGGAGGCGCAGCCGGAAGGACCGTCAGGCGGGGGAGCGCAGCGGACCAGCCGGCCAGGCCGGAGCGGAGCGGAGGCTGACAGCGGGACAGAGTCCCGCCGGTCCGGGAGCGCAGCGGACGGACCGTCAATCCCGGTGCGCAGCACCGGGATTG
>NZ_JBNCAQ010000077.1:0-4458 GCF_049808595.1 Streptomyces aurantiaciflavus
GGGGCGCCGGGCGGCGCCACCGCGGCCGCCTCCGGGGACTTCGTGGTCGTTTCGGAGCTCATGGTGTCGGTGTTCATCCGCTTCAGAAGGGGGCGGTCTCAGTCGGACGCGAAGATCGTCTTCTTCTGGCGTTCGATGGAGGACAGCAGGCTGTCGATGCCCTTGGGGTCGCGGATGAACTTCTGCAGCGCGGGCTGCATCACCGTGGAGGTGAAGTCGGGCCGGCTGTCGCGGTCCATGAACTGGGTGAGATGCTTCGCCTGCGCGATCATCTCGTAGCCCTTCTTCTGAAGGGCGCTGTAGCCGGAGGTGTCGGCCTTCGTGGAGGCGGCGATAAGGCTCGGGTCGGCCTTGAGGTAGATCTCCTCGGCCTGCGGCGTGCCCAGGAACTCGAGCAGCTTGACGGAGCCGGAGTGGTTCTTCGGGCTCTTGCTGAGCATGATGCCGTCGGTCGGCGCCTCCACGGTGTCCTGCCCGAACTGCGGGTCGATCTCGGGGAAGGCGAAGAAGTCGAGGTCGTCCAGGTCGGCCTTGTCGGTGAACTGCTGGGCCACGAACATGCCGAGCATATACATGCCGGCCTTCTTGGCCACCAGCGTCTGGGCGGCGTCCTGCCAGGTTCGGCCGACCGCGCCCTCCTGGTGGTAGGGGAGGGTCTCGGCCCAGGTGTCGAAGACCTTGCGGACCTTGGCGTCGGTCCAGGCGGCCTTGCCCGCCATCAGCTCGACGTGGAAGTCGTAGCCGTTCAGACGGAAGTTGATCTGGTCGAAGCTGCCCATCGCCGGCCAGGCGTCCTTGTCGCCGTACGCGATCGGGACCAGGCCGTCCTTCTTCATCTGCTTGCACAGGGCGATGTATGCGTCCCACGTGGTGGGGACCTCGTAGCCGTACTTCTGGAAGACGCTCTTGCGGTAGAAGACCGCCCAGGGGGACGTGGTCAGCGGTACCAGGTAGTACTTGCCGTCCTGACCCTTGCTCAGGTCGTGCATGGCGCTGGGGAAGTTGCCGCCGATCGTCTTCCACACGTCGTCGATCGGGGAGGCCAGCCCCTTGGCCGCGAAGAACTGCATCCGGTAGCCCGCGAACCACTGGAACACGTCGTCCGGGGTGCCCTGCAGGTAGGAGTTGATCTGCTCCTGGAACGTGCCGTGGTCCTTGGTGTTGAGGGCGACCTTGATCCCGGACTGCTTGGTGAAGGCCGCGTAGACGTCGCCGTATGCCTTCTTCGGGACGGCGTCGGAGGCGTTGGACCCGACGGTGACGGTCTTCGGGTCGGACGCGGCGCCGCTGCCGCCGCAGGCGGACAGCAGCGGGATGCCGGCGCCCGCGAGGACGGCGGCACCGCCGATACCGCGCAGCAGGCCGCGGCGGCTGGTGCCGGGCATGGGCTGACCAGGGGAGGAAAGGTGCATTTCGGCTCCTGAGAGGGCGGCGGTACCCAGGTTTGGCACGTCGGCCCGAAGAGATGTGGTGAGGAAGTGGTCGCCAAGCAACCAGAATCAAACGAGATCGCACAGACCCGATCGGTGGATGCCAGGAAGAGTGAGGGCTGCGTGGGGCCGATGTCAAGGCTTTGCGGTTGCTCGCCCGTCCGGGCCGACCCTGTGGGCGGGGTGCCCCCTTCGCTGCCGGACTAGGCCCACGGGCTTGTCCAAGGGGGCGGGACAGCCTGGCCATTTGGGCTCTCACCAGCGGCGATGTGCCCCAGGGGGTCCGCCTGTCGAGGTGGTCGTCCCGGCCCTCGCGGCACGGTGCGGAACGGAAGTGAGTCGCGAGAACTCTTGACGCATGGCTGTCGGATGCGTAGACATGACCGCGCGGTCAGATCACGCGGTCATACCGTTGAGCTGGTTCGCAGCACAGACACAGCCGTAGGGAGACGTCATGACACCAGGAGCGGGGCGCGACGCGGGCTCTTCCGTGCCGCGCAGTGCGGACGTCGCACAACTGGCCGGGGTCTCACGCAAGACGGTCTCTCGGGTGCTGAACAACGAGCCGTACGTCTCCGACGAGGCGCGTCGGCGTGTCCTCGCGGCCGCCGAGGAACTCGGCTACCGGCTGAACCACGCCGCCAGGGCACTGGCCTCCGGACGCACCCGCTCCGTCGGTGTCGTCGCCCTGGGAACCGCCGGGTACGGAACCGCCTCCCTGCTCGTGCACATCGAACAGGCCGTACGGGACGCCGGCTACGCACTCCGCGTGATCAACACGCCGGACGGCGACCCGGAAGGCATCGCAGGCGCCGTCGAGTCACTCCTCGAACAGGGCGTGGACGGCGTCGTCGTCTCCGAACCCATCGTCAAAGGAGAAGTCCCGCTCCGCGTCGACGTGCCGGTCCTCTTCCTGGGAGCACCACCTTCGTTCACCGCCACCCGGACCATGGCCGTGAGCGTGGGCGCCCGTGAACTGGCGCGAGCGGCCACCGAACACCTGCTGGACCTCGGCCACCAGACGGTCCATCACCTCGCCGGCCCGCGACAGTGGTACGCCACCAAGGACCGCATCGAGGGATGGCAGGCGGCACTTGCCGCGCGGGGCGCGCACGAACCGCCGCTGCTCAACGGCGACTGGTCGGCCGCCTCCGGGTACGCGGCCGGTCGCGCGCTGGCCTCGGACCGTTCGGTGACCGCGGTGTTCGCCGCGGGTGACGAGATGGCCATCGGCCTGATCCATGCCCTGCGGGAAGCCGGTCGGCGTGTGCCGGAGGACATCAGTGTCGTCGGGTTCGACGGCAACCCGGTCTTCGCGTACGTCTCCCCGCCCCTGACCACCGTCCGTCAGCCCTTCGAGGCCTCGGCCCGGGAAGGAATCCGTCTTCTCGTGCACGCCATCGAGAAGCCCGACGCCGAGCCGCCTCGGGCCGAGGAACCACCGGTCGAACTTGTCGTCCGCGGCTCGACCGCACCCCCGTCGGCTCACCGGGGCCGGCCGCTGCTGCGCAGCATCTGAGCACCAGCCCACCACCTGAACACCAGCCGAAGACCACCCCGGACGTGCGCCCACACACCCGGGCACCCCGTCCGTCACCCACCGGCCGTCCCCCGCGACGGATCCGGCCGGGCCACGCAGCGACGTCACCAGACCCTTCGGACCCGACTGGCACGCGCCCATTGGACTCCGCCGCTCCCCACCCGACCGGTTGGGAGGGCGGGCACCGCAACACCTCCCCTTCCCCGTCATCGGAGCCGCACATGTCCCCTGCCCGGTCAGGCGCCAGACCCGGCGCCGCTCCGCGTCCCAGCACTGTCCTGTTCCTGCTGCTCGCCCTGATCGTCGCCGCGGCGACGCTGGTCCTGCCGACCGCGGGCAGGGCGAACGCCCTCTCCGTCCCCGCCCGGACCCTGTACACCCCGCCGTCGGGCGCGCCCTCGCCCGGCTCGCTCTACCCGCGGGGGCTGCGCCTGAAGTACAACGGCTCGGCCAACGGCACCATCCTCGCCACGTTCGAGCAGTACACCAACGGCACCCCCGTCTTCCCCATCTACCGCAGCACCGACAACGGCAACTCCTGGAGCAAGATCTCCGACGTCGCCGACACGCAGAACGGCTGGGGCATGCGCTGGGAGCCCGAGCTGTTCGAACTCCCCCGGGCCATGGGCGGTTTCCCCGCCGGAACGATCCTGGCCGCCGGTGACTCCGTCCCGGCCAACCGGGCGGGCACCAAGATCGACCTGTACGCCAGCACCGACCGCGGCACGACCTGGACCTTCGTCACCAACATCGCCACCGGCGGCGAGGCGATATCCAGCAACGGCCACACCCCGGTGTGGGAGCCCTTCTTCCTGCTCAACGGGGACCGGCTCATCGTCTACTACTCCGACCAGCGCGACACCGGTCACGGCCAGGAGATCGTCCACCAGGTCTCCACGGACCTCCGGACCTGGGGCCCGGTCGTGGACGACGTGTCGATGCCGACCTACGCGGACCGACCGGGCATGCCGGTCGTCACCCGGCTGCCCAACGGCAACTACGTGATGACCCACGAGTACTGCGGCGCGCCCGAAGGCGGTTGCTCCGTCTACTACAAGATCTCCGCCGACCCCGAGGCGTTCGGTTCCGTCACCGGTCGGGTGCTGCGAGCCACCGACGGCACGATCCCCAGCGGGGCGCCCTACGTCACCTGGCTGCCCACCGGCGGCCCGAACGGCACCCTCGTCGTCAGCGGGGACACCGTGGAGGACCTGTTCCTCAACACCGCGAACGGTGACGCGAACGCCTGGACGCGTATCCACGCCAACGTCGCCCGAGGCTACAGCCGCGGCCTGCTCCCCCTGGCCGACGGGCACAGCCTGATGGTGTTCAGCGGCGGCAGGGCAGGAGTGAGCACCCTGAACCCCGTCACCTACAGCATCATCGACCTGGGCGGCGGGATCTCCGACGGGGCCACCTACACCGTCTCCAACGCGGGCAGCGGTCTGAAGCTCACCATCGCGGGCGGCTCCACCACCAACGGCACCT
>NZ_JBNCAQ010000078.1:0-2789 GCF_049808595.1 Streptomyces aurantiaciflavus
AGGTGCCGTTGGTGGTGGAGCCGCCCGCGATGGTGAGCTTCAGACCGCTGCCCGCGTTGGAGACGGTGTAGGTGGCCCCGTCGGAGATCCCGCCGCCCAGGTCGATGATGCTGTAGGTGACGGGGTTGGAGAGGTTGCTGCCCCCGTTGCCGCCGCTGAGCACCAGCAGGCTGTGCCCGTCGGCGAGCGGCACCATGCCGCGGCTGTAGCCGGCGGCGACGTTGGAGCTGATGCGCGTCCAGGTGTTCGCGGCGCCGTTCTGCGTGTTGAGGAACAGGTCGCCGGTGTTGTACGCGCTGACGGCGAGGGTGCCGTTGGGCCCGCCGGTGGGCAGCCACGTGACGTAGGGAGTGCTACGGGGCACCACGCCGTCCGTCGACCGCAACGGGATGCCGGTGACCGAGCCGAACGCCTCCGGGTCGGAGGAGATCTTGTAGTAGACGGAGAAGTTGCCCTCGGGGGCACCGCCGTACTCGTACGTCATGAGGAAGTTGCCGTTCGGCATCCTGGCCACGGTCGGCATGCCCGGCCGGTTGCTGTAGGTGGGCATCGCCACGTCGTCCACCACAGGACCCCAGGTGCGGACGTCCGTGGAGACCTGGTGCACGACCTTCTGGCCGTGGGCGGTGTCGCGCTGGTCGGAGTAGTAGACGATCAGCTTCCCGCCGGACACGAGGAAGAACGGCTCCCAGACGGGGGTGTTGCCGTTCGTGTCGAACGCGGCGCCGCCGGTGGCGATGTTGCTGACGAAGCTCCAGGTCTGCCCGCGGTCGGTGCTCGCGTAGACATCGATCTTGATGGCCGAGCGGTCGGCGGGGACGGAGGCTCCGGCGGCCAGAATGGTGCCCGCCGGGAAGTCGCCCATCGCCGTGGGCAGTTCGAACAGCTCGGGCTCCCAGCGCATGCCCCAGCCGTTCTGCGTGTCGGCGACGTCGGAGATCTTGCTCCAGGAGTTGCCGTTGTCGGTGCTGCGGTAGATCGGGAAGACGGGGGTGCCGTTGGTGTACTGCTCGAACGTGGCGAGCAGCGTGCCGTTGGCCGAGCCGTTGTACTTCAGGCGCAGCCCCCGCGGGTAGAGCGAGCCGGGCGAGGGCGCGCCCGACGGCGGGGTGTACATCGTCTGCGACGGGCGGGAAACGGCGTGTGCCCTGCCCGCTGCGGGCAGCACGACCGTCGCCGCGGCGACGACCAGGGCGAGCAGCAGGAAGAGGAGAGATGCGGGGCGGGAACGCTGAGCGGCGCCGGATCTGGCGCCTGGCTGCGCAGGGGACATTGTGCGGCTCCCATGACGGGGGAAGGAAGGTGTGCTGGATGTCCGCCGCTCCCCGGTCGGGGCCGGGTGGAGATCGGCGGAGTTCAGTGGGCGCGTCGCCCGGGAAGCGGGCGGACGGCGCAGCGGGGCACGGCCGGGCGCGGCCGGCGGGCCCGCGGCGGGACCGGCGTGGGTGACGGCTCCGTGTGTCCCGGGCGGGCGGTCGTACTCACAGGTGGTTCGGGGTGTTGTTCAGGGGGTGCGCGGCACCGTCCGGCCCCGGTGGGGCGGCGGTGCGGTCGAGCCGCGGACGACGAGTTGGACGGGTGGGTCGCTCGCCGGGGGCAGTTCGGTGTCCGGTTTCTCGATGGCGTGCACGAGAAGCCGGATTCCTTCCCGGGCCGCGGCCTCGAAGGGCTGCGGCGCGGTGGTCAGGGGAGGAGAGACGTAGGCGAAGACGGGGTTGCCGTCGAAGCCGACGACGCTGACGTCCTCGGGCACACGACGGCCGGCTTCCCGCAGGGCGTGGATCAGGCCGATGGCCATCTCGTCGCCCGCCGCGAACACGGCCGTCACCGAGCTGTCCAGGGCCAGCTCGCGGCCGGCCGCGTACCCGGAGGCGGGCGACCAGTCACCCTCGACGACCGGCGGTTCGTGGGCGCCCCGTGCCGCCAGTGCCGCCCGCCACCCCTCGACGCGGTCCTTGGAGGCGTACCAGCGGCCCGGACCGGCGAGGTGGTGGACGGTCGCGTGGCCCAGATCCAGCAGGTGCTCGGTGGCCGCCCGCGCCAGTGCGCAGGCCCCCACGCTCACGGTCACCGTCCGGGCGGCGGTGAAGGCCGGCGGCGCCCCCAGGAAGAGGACCGGCACGTCCACGCCGACGGAGACCTCCCCTTCCACGCTGGGCTCGGAGACGACGACACCGTCCACGCCCTGCTCGAGGAGCGACTCCACGGCGCCGGCGATGCCTTCCGGGTCGCCGTCCGGCGTGTTGACCACGCGCAGCGCGTAACCCGCGTCCCGCACGGCGTGTTCGACGTGCACGAGCAGGGAGGCGGTTCCGTACCCGGCGGTTCCCAGCGCGACCACACCGATCGAGCGAGTGCGCCCGGAAGCCAGTGCCCTGGCCGCGTGGTTCAGCCGGTAACCGAGTTCCTCCGCGGCCGCGAGGACGCGCCGGCGGACCTCCTCCGAGACGTACGGCTCGTGGTTCAGGACCCGAGAGACGGTCTTCCGTGAGACACCGGCCAGCTCGGCGACGTCCGCGCTGCGCGGCGCGGGGGACCCCGCGTTCCGTACCACCCCTGGTGTCATGAACTCTCCCGATGGCAGGAGGCCCGCATGGAGCGAGGCCCACCGTATGACCGCGCGGTCTGACCGCGCGGTCATGTCTACGCAGTCGCGCGGCCCACGTCAAGGGGTCCGCGGCAACACGGTGGCGTCAAAGCCCGCCGGCCTGGTCCCGCCGTCGGCCGTACGACCGACGACGGGACCAGGCCGGCGAGGTGCTCAGCAGGGGTCGCGCAGATCCTGGGAC
>NZ_JBNCAQ010000079.1:0-1625 GCF_049808595.1 Streptomyces aurantiaciflavus
CGGAAGCCGCCGTACGGCTTCCGCGCCCCTCAGCCCGTCCCGCCGTCGGTCATCCGGCGGGGTCGAGCACGACCGGCAGTTCCGCGAGGCCGCGGAAGGCCGGGAAGGGAACCTCCATCCACCGTGGCCCGCCCGCCGGGCCGGCGAGGGTCATCCTCGGGAACCGGCCGAGCAGGCCGGTGAGGGCCAACTCCATCTCCAGGCGGGCCAGCGGGGCTCCCAGGCAGTAGTGGGGGCCGTGCCCGAACCCGAGATGGGCGTTCTGGGCGCTGCCCCGCTGCACGTCGAACGTGTCCGGGTCGTCGAACTTCAGCGGATCGCGGTTGGCCGAACTGAGCGCGATCTGGACCAGGGCGCCCTTCGGGATGCGCGTCCCCGCGTACTCCACGTCCTCGGTCGCGTAGCGGAACGTCGAGCTCTCCACGGAGCCGTCGTAGCGCAGCACCTCCTCGACCGCGGGACCCACCAGCTCCGGGTTCTCCCGTACGGCGCGCAGCTGCGCGGGATGCGTCAGGAGGTGATGGACGGCGTTGCCGATGGCGTACGCGGTCGTCTTGTGGCCCGCGAACATCAGCAGGAACGCCGTGGAGACCAGCTCGTGCTCGGTGAGCCCGCCGTCGTTGTCCCGCACCGAGGTGAGCGCGCTCATCAGATCGTCGCCCGGGCGGTCGCGCTTGGCCGCGATGAGATCCGTGAAGTACGCGTGCAGATCCTCCTCGGCCTGCTGCTGGGCCCGCTTGGACTCCGCGCTGAAACCGGTCTGCGCCACCGTGGTGGACAGGTGCTGCATCCGCGACCGCTCCTGCGGCGGCACACCGAGCAGTTCGCAGATCACGATGATCGGCAGCGGGAACGCGAACGCGGGCAGCAGATCGAAGGGCTCCCGGGTCGGGCACTCGTCGACCAGCGTCCTGACGATGTCCTGGACCTGCGGCCGCAGAGCCTCCACGCGCCGCGGGGTGAACGCGGAGTTCACCAGCTTGCGCAGCCGGGTGTGCTTGGGCGGGTCCGAGTTGAGCATGTTGTCGTCCAGCGCCACGGACGAGTCACCGAAGATGCTCCGGTAGGCGTCCATGGCCCCGTACATGTCCTTGCTCAGCCGCGGGTCCGACAGGGCGGCCCGCGCGTCCTCGTACCGGGTGATCAGGTACGTCTCGTTGCCGTGCGGCGGTCTCATGGGGCAGACCGGCGCCGCTTCCCGGAGCTGGGCGTAGACCGCGTGCGGGTCGCGCCGGTACTCCGGGGTGCACCGCTCGGCCGCGGTGACCGCGTCTTGCGTGGTGGTCACGGACGACTCCTCAGGTCGAAGAGGTCCTCTGCGTTGCCGCCGAGGATGCGCTGCTGGGCCGCCTTGTCGACCGGCAGCTTCTCGATCATGCGGACGAAGTCCTCCAGCGGCGCCGCCATCGGCGGCGAGTCGGTGCCGAAAAGCATCCGTTCGGGCCCCAGCACCTCGGCGTTGAGGCTCAGGTGCGCCTGGCTGAACGGGCTCGTGTCGACGTACATGCGCCGGAGCGCGGCGACCGGGTCGGCCGCGGGCGCCTTGGCCGACGGCGCGGCGGACGCCGGCGCCTGCGCGGCGGGTGGGGCGGAGGCCGGTGCCGAAGGCCGGCCGGCGGGCGGGG
>NZ_JBNCAQ010000080.1:0-1476 GCF_049808595.1 Streptomyces aurantiaciflavus
CCGGACACCTTCGAAGACACCCCCGCCAAGGACCGCGACCCGGACTGGTTCAAACGCGCGGTCTTCTACGAAGTCCTCGTCCGCTCCTTCCAGGACAGCAACGGCGACGGCGTCGGCGACCTCAAGGGCCTCACCGCCAAACTCGACTACCTGCAATGGCTCGGCGTCGACTGCCTCTGGCTGCCGCCCTTCTTCAAATCCCCGCTGAGGGACGGCGGATACGACGTCTCGGACTACACCTCCGTCCTGCCCGAATTCGGCGACCTCGCCGACTTCGTCGAATTCGTCGACGCCGCCCACCAACGCGGGATGCGCGTCATCATCGACTTCGTCATGAACCACACCAGCGACCAGCACCCGTGGTTCCAGGAATCGAGGAAGGACCCCGACGGCCCCTACGGCGACTACTACATGTGGGCCGACGACGACAAGCAGTACGCCGACGCCCGCATCATCTTCGTCGACACCGAGGTCTCCAACTGGACCTTCGACCCGGTCCGCAAGCAGTACTTCTTCCACCGCTTCTTCTCCCACCAGCCGGACCTCAACTACGAGAACCCGGCCGTCCAGGAGGAGATCCTGGCCGCCCTCCGCTTCTGGCTGGACCTCGGGATCGACGGTTTCCGACTGGACGCAGTGCCGTATCTCTACGCGGAGGAGAACACCAACTGCGAAAACCTTCCGGCAACCCATGAGTTCCTCAGACGGGTCCGGAAGGAGATCGACGCGATGTATCCGGACACGGTGCTGCTCGCGGAGGCCAACCAGTGGCCGGAGGACGTCGTCGACTACTTCGGCGACTACGCCTCCGGCGGCGACGAATGCCACATGGCCTTCCACTTCCCGGTCATGCCCCGCATCTTCATGGCCGTCCGCCGGGAATCCCGCTATCCCGTCTCGGAAATCCTCGCCAAAACGCCCGCGATTCCGTCCGGTTGCCAGTGGGGCATCTTCCTTCGCAACCACGACGAGCTCACGCTCGAAATGGTCACCGACGAAGAACGCGACTACATGTACGCGGAATACGCGAAGGACCCGCGGATGCGCGCCAACATCGGCATCCGCCGCCGGCTCGCGCCCCTCCTCGACAACGACCGCAACCAGATCGAGCTGTTCACCGCACTCCTGCTGTCCCTCCCCGGCTCGCCGATCCTCTACTACGGCGACGAGATCGGCATGGGCGACAACATCTGGCTCGGCGACCGCGACGCCGTCCGCACCCCCATGCAGTGGACACCGGACCGCAACGCAGGTTTTTCCTCCTGCGACCCCGGCCGGCTCTACCTGCCGACCATCATGGACCCCGTCTACGGCTACCAGGTCACCAACGTCGAGGCGTCCATGGCCTCGCCCTCCTCGCTGCTGCACTGGACGCGGCGCATGATCGAGATCCGCAAGCAGAACCCCGCTTTCGGACTCGGCTCCTACACCGAGCTGTCCTCGTCCAACCCGGCCGTGCTCGCCTTCCTGCGCGAG